>NZ_JBWZIF010000025.1:0-106796 GCF_056735735.1 Acinetobacter sp. V116_7 | reverse complement strand
TAGGGGCGTCGCCAAGTGGTAAGGCACCGGGTTTTGATCTCGGCATCCGTTGGTTCGAATCCAGCCGCCCCTGCCATTCTCTTATTTTAAAGACAGACTTAATTGCTATGCTTTTTGTTGATTAATCTTGACATTGCATTGCAAAAATATTAAAGTTCTGCCGCATTAGGGGCGTCGCCAAGTGGTAAGGCACCGGGTTTTGATCTCGGCATCCGTTGGTTCGAATCCAGCCGCCCCTGCCATCTATTTAATTACATACCAACCGCCAAGGGTGCTTCATGCCCAATCTTGTCGTTTTTAGTGGAAATGCTCATCCACAGTTCGCTCAAAAAGTCGTAAGTCACTTACATATCCCTCTAGGTGCTGCATCAGTCGGTCACTTTTCTGATGGAGAAATTTCAGTAGAAATTACTGAAAATGTTCGTGGTAAAGACGTATTTATCGTTCAGCCTACTTGTGCCCCTACCAATGATAACCTTATGGAAATCTTGGTTATGGCAGACGCTTTGCGTCGTGCAAGTGCTGGTCGTATTACCGCTGTTATCCCTTATTTTGGTTATGCTCGCCAAGACCGTCGTCCACGTTCTGCACGTGTACCGATTACAGCTAAAGTTGTTGCAGACATGCTTACCACTGTTGGTATTGATCGTGTCGTAATGATTGACTTACATGCTGACCAAATTCAGGGTTTCTTCGATATTCCAGTCGACAACATCTACGGTACTCCTGCTTTGCTTGCTGACTTACGTCAACAACAGCATGACAACCTTATGGTGGTTTCTCCTGACGTTGGTGGTGTAGTACGTGCTCGTGCCGTTGCCAAACAGATGGGTGACATCGATTTAGCAATTATTGACAAACGTCGTCAAAAAGCCAATGAGTCGCAAGTTATGCACTTAATTGGTGACGTAAAAGATCGTGATTGCGTTATCGTAGATGACATGGTTGATACTGCCGGTACATTGTGCAAAGCAGCTGATGCGCTTAAGCAATTTGGTGCACGTCGTGTAGTTGCATACGCAACTCACCCTGTACTTTCTGGCAAGGCTATTGAAAACTTACGTAATTCAGTTATTGATGAATTGGTTGTCACTGACACCATTCCTCTTTCTGATGAAGCATTAACCTTGGGCAAAATCCGTCAGGTTTCTGTTGCTAGCATGGTTGCTGAAACGATTCGTCGTATTAATAACGAAGAATCTATCAGTGCGATGTTCGATAGTTTATAATACCGCAGCTTTTATGAACCCTGGCCTTGGCTGGGGTTTTCTATCACTAAACTGGTCGCAAGTTTAGTATATTTAAACTTTAATGAGGATTTACTCATGGCAAACTTCGTATTAAACGCTCAAGCGCGTGCTGAAGACAAACAAGGGAAAGGTGCGAGCCGCCGCCTTCGTCACGAAGCATTAATTCCAGCTATCATTTATGGTGGCAATGCTGAGCCTGTAGCTATTACTTTAGAACTTCGCGAGCTTGTAAAAGCTTTAGAAAACAATGCTTTCTTTGAAGAAGTTGTAGAAATCAAAGTGGGCGACAAAGTTGAAAACGTTAAAATCCAAGCGTTACAACGTCACCCATCTAAAAACACTCCTATGCACGCTGACTTCAAACGCGCATAAGTGTTGAAAGGCGTAGATTAGTGTCAAATATTTCGCTAATTGTTGGTTTGGGCAATCCTGGTTCAGAATATGCCCAAACCCGCCATAATGCAGGCTTTTGGTTCATTGAACAGCTTGCTAATAAATATGGCATTACATTAAAAAATGATCCGAAATTTCACGGAATCAGTGGACGTGGTAATATAGAAGGACACGATGTCCGTCTACTTCTACCCACTACATTTATGAACCGTTCTGGACAAAGTGTAGTTCCATTTGCAAAATTTTATCAAATTGCTCCCGAAGCAATTTTGATTGCTCATGATGAACTTGATATGAATCCTGGTGTAATTCGCTTAAAAACAGGCGGAGGACATGGCGGTCATAACGGTTTACGTGACATTGTCCCTCATATTGGTCCAAATTTTCATCGTTTACGTATTGGTATCGGACATCCTGGCTCAAAAGAAAGAGTTTCAGGTCACGTACTTGGAAAAGCACCAAGTAGTGAACAAAGTCTGATGGATGCTGCAATTGATCATGCCCTTTCTAAAGTGAAACTACTTGTTCAAGGACAAGTTCCACAGGCCATGAATCAAATTAATGCATATAAACCCACTTAAATTGTTGAACAATCATGCTTGCTATCTTGCTTTTTTAGGAGCAAAATGCGCATCAGCCACTTTGCCAACCGCAAAAGCTAAAGATTTCACCATAAGATCTACATCTTAGGTCTACTCAGGAGACGCTAGCCATGCTATCTCGTTTATTAAAATGCAAAATTCACCGTGCAGTTGTAACCCATGCTGAACTTCACTATGAAGGTTCTTGTGCAATTGATGGCGTATTGATGGACTTAGCTGGTATTCGTGAATATGAAGAAATTCATGTTTGGAATGTAACCAATGGCAAACGCTTCACGACTTATGCGATTCGTGGTGAAGATAACTCTGGAATTATTTCAGTAAACGGCGGTGCTGCACATCAAGCAGACGTTGGTGATCTCGTCATTATTGCTACATTTGGTGATTTTACTGAAGCTGAAGCAAACATTCATAAACCACGTTTGGTCTATGCAAACCCAAATAATACAGTCAACCACACAGCGAATTGTATCCCTGTTCAAGTTGCTTAATTTCTTCTAAGAATAAAAAAGCCCGCTTTGACGGGCTTTTATAATTTTATAAATCCTAAATCGTTCCTTCCCACCAGTTCTTTTGCTGTTTGCAATTCAATGGTTGAAGCCCCTCTCCTCGCAAATCAAACAGAATCGCCTCTCCTTTTGTATTTACCTTAAATTCAGCATACTTTGCTTTCTGATAGCATTGAGCTAGACCTTCAGCAAACAAGAAACTTCGTGAAGCGGGATATAAAGCCTGTAAACGATTTTCAGGATTTTTTAAAATTAAACTTTGCCCAGCAAATGAATTGCTAGTATCTAAAATTGTACGAACTACACGATTTTGCGAATCTAAAATAACTTTTGCTGGAACAGAAGAATGATTAAAAATTACCTGATCTAGAGCCTCACTCTCACTTCCTGCAAGAGCTTTAAGAGATTGTAAATTTAACTCATAAGCCAGTGCCATATAGTCACCTTGTAAAATTGAACGCGGGTCGACTGGTCTAAGCTCAATAAATATACTTTTACTATGATGCAGATACCATTCGTTTTTTGCCACTAATCCAACAAAGATTAATATGGTAGCGAATGCAAGAATAAGAGAAAAATACTTTTTCATTCTTTCTCTCCTTCAACTTCAATGAGATTATCTTTATTTTCACGATGAAGTAACCATGACAGAGCCAAGAGAACAGCACCAGAAATAAAAATTGAGGCACTCTTGGCTAGAAAAGTTATTTGTAAGTTGTAGTAGAGCTGCCAGAACACTAAAACTAATACAGCCAAGCTAACTCCATAAACAATATAATCGTTCTTTTTTAATGCCCACGTTAAAATAATGAACAGGATAAAAATTTCAAAATAGCCAAGTGTAATAAGCAATATGCCAAAAATTAAAAAGGCAAAAAAAGTAATTCCATGAAGTTGTCGATATAAATGAAAAATACTAAAACATAGCAACCATATGCTAGGTAGCAAATATAAAACCCATAGCTGCTGATCTATCGGACTCTCTGGGATTAAACCCATAAAAGCATCAAAAAAAGAAGCTGCTAAAATTACGACAAGCACACATAAAAAAATACTACGCTCATATAGCGCTATTGATTTGCACTTAGGCAACAGCACCAAACTAAAAACCAAGTAACTAAGAAAAGTTAAATTTAAATAGGTCTGATTAGAATGTATAGACCACAATGAATGGTCTAGTTGTAGCAAATAGAAAAAAGCAATGCCATAGGTAGCAAGCATTTGAATTAAAATGAAGAACCAATGCGGTTTAAGGAAATAACTGATACATAGAATAAAAATCTGTGCAATTAAAACCCATAGAATTTGATCTGTCTCTGAACCAAGATGAAATAAGAAAGCAGTCTGCCCACTGATAAATAAACAATAAGCAAATTGTCGAAAGAAATAGCTTTGTGATTTCTTTAAAAGAATAAAAGCTAATCCAACAAAAATAATTCCAATGACTAAAGAAATCGCCTCCCAAAACACCAGCGTAAAAGCTGCAAGTGCTAGACCTGCAAGCCAAGCACCAATTGCCAATGGAATGACATAAAAGCGGCTTTGACGAAAAATTTTTATTAAAAGATAACTAATCAGTGCAAACCAAATAAAAATAATGCCCGCAATCAATAAAAAGATGAACTCATTAGAATCTTTAAATAAGTTATTAATCCCATCTACAAGCCATATTGTTGCAGTCACGCCGAGAACAGCAGCCATTAAACTGGCACATAACTGATCGTCTTTTTTGAAGAAATAATAAAAAGCGATGAGTCCTGAAAAGAACGCCGAGATCAGATAAGGAATATTTTCATTCGATAAATATTGGATCATTCCAATGATTGAAATAACTGCAAACCAAGCGATAAAAACAAATCTTAAAGCGCGATACTTCTTTATACACACCCCAAACTCGACAAGGCTTAATAAATTTAGAGCGAACAGATATAAATATGGAAACTTTTCTGACCAAAAAGTCTGTTTAAAAAATAAAAAAAGTGTGAGCTGGCTGGTTATACAAATTAGACCAAAAATTCCAATATTCGGTCGATATAGCCACGGTAGTAAAAGCAATGTCCAAATTAAAAAAAGCAAATAACTGTCTGCACCAGTTTGATAAACCTGTCCGATAACGGCCAAGCTTAAGCCTATCATCAAGCCACAAATACTGTGTAAGGTCTGCCTAACACCTTCAGTTAAGGTATCTTTTACACTGAACCATGCTGTCACAAGTAATATAAGGGGCGGGATAGCGAGTTGAATGCTATCTGGAAGCATCAACCAATTAGCAGCAATTAAATAAAGAATACTGAGCGCCATAAATACATAACTGAAAATATGGAGATGCTGAATAAATGAGCTATTTATTAGAGGATAATAGTCTCTTATCTGCATGAAACACCTATTTTATTTATAATTTTCTATAAAAAACATAGCATTCCATTTTCATATCAACAAGTAAGCTCTTGTTAAAAAGCTTAATTCTATTTATGAAAATACTTATTCATAATGAGACTTAGCATTCTACAAAAGCATCTAGCCAATTTTGCCAAGCGCGCTATAATGAAACCCATCGCTTCAGGGCGGGGTGTAATTCCCCACCGGTGGTAAAGTTAATTTTTATAAATAAATTAACAAGCCCACGAGCTTAAATTTTTTAATTTGAGCAGATTTGGTGAAACTCCAAAGCCGACGGTATAGTCCGGATGAAAGAAGACGACGAACTGGGATAAATCCGTTTTATTTCAGTGCCAGCCTGTTTTTACATCAGTCCTGAAATGTTCAACCGTATTTTTACGAGAGCGTTTCATTATGTCTAGCTTAATTCAACCAGAACTTTTTTTCTCAGCCCTCTCTCCTGCTGAGCAGCGCATTCAACAAGCATTAGAAGATATCCGTCAAGGCAAACCAGTCTTGGTTATGGATGACTTTGACCGTGAAAATGAAGCTGATCTCATTGTTGCAGCCGAAACGTTAACGGTAGAAACAATGGCACGCATGATTCGTGATGGCTCGGGTATCGTATGTTTATGCCTTACAGAAGAGCTAGCAGATCATCTAGAACTACCACCAATGGTTTCTCAAAACTCGAGCCAGTTTCATACCGCTTTCACAGTAACCATTGAAGCTGCTCAAGGTGTTACTACAGGTGTTTCTGCTAAAGACCGTGTTACTACCATTCAAACTGCAATTAAAGATGGTGCCGTACCAAGCGATCTTAATCGTCCAGGTCACGTTTTTCCATTACGTGCACGTCATGGTGGTGTACTTACTCGTCGTGGTCATACTGAGGGAACAATTGATCTAGCAAGATTAGCAGGACTAAAACCTGCTGGTGTGTTATGTGAATTAACTAATCCGGATGGTACGATGGCATCAGGCATTCAAGTTTTAGCATATGCACAAACTCATCACTTAACCGTGATTACCATTGAAGAGCTGGTGCAATATCGCCAACAACATAGTGTTTAAAATAAATTTAAAAGGTTTGACTTGCTTACTTACAAGTCAAACCTTCAAATTATTCATTTTGAAATTTAAGAAACTTTCTTTTGTGCTGCCACTTCTTCAACATAGTCCAAAAGTTCAGAGAATTGCTTAATCATTGCTTTTGGCTGTGCTTGAGCAAGTTCTTCTGGTGTTCCGTAGCCATAAGTCACAGCTACCGCTTCAATACCATTGTGACGAGCACCTAAAACATCATATTGACGGTCGCCTACCATTAAACACTCTTCCGGGTTTAATTGCTCATGCTCAAGAATATAATGAATAAGTTCAGCTTTATTGGTGCGCTCCCCTGTCAGTTCACTACCATAAATATGTACAAAATATTGGCTTAATTCAAAATGATCTAAAATACGTTTTGCATAAATCGTTGGTTTAGCAGTGGCAACAAATAAACGATACCCTTCTTCTTTTAACGCTTTAAGTGTCTGTACAACAGAAGGATATACTTCATTTTCAAATAAACCAATCACCGAGAAACGCTCACGATAAGCAAGTAAAGCTTGTTCAGCTAACGCATCATCTTGAGTAGCCAACAATTTTGCGAGTGAAGGTTTTAAGGGTGGGCCAATGGTCCAGTCAATATTTAAATCGGCAGCCAATGGATAGCCTAGTTTTTCCATTGCATAGCGAATTGAAGTATGGATACCAACTTTTGGGTCTGTTAGGGTTCCATCTAAATCAATCAAAATATGTTTTATAGCCATTCAATCACTAACCCAGTAAAGTATTTAATTCAATTGGTCGAGAGTTTAATCAAACTCTCTTATACTAACGTAAATTTAAATTGAAAAGGAAATAACCGTGCGTCCAACCGTACTTTGTTTCTCGGGTTTAGACCCTTCAGGTGGTGCAGGTTTACAAGCTGATATTGAAGCGATTGGACAAAGTGGTGCTCATGCAGCAATTGCATGTACAGCGCTTACCATTCAGAACTCACAACAAGTATTTGGCTTCGAAGCGACCTCAAAAGAACTATTATTAGCTCAAGCCAATGCCGTTGTTGGTGATTTACCAATTAAATGCGTTAAGTCAGGCATGCTTGGCACTACAGATAATATTGCTGCTCTAGCTGAATTTCTTTGCGCACACCCTGACTATCAATATGTACTTGATCCTGTTTTAGTGGCAAACAGCGGTGGTTCTTTAGGTGATCAAGCGACTCTTGTTAAAGCATTTGTTGAGCTTATTCCCCTAGCCACTATTATTACTCCCAACACGGTCGAATTACGTGCATTAACAGGTACTGATGACTTAGACCAAGCAACCAAAAAACTTTTTGAAATGGGTGCTAAAGCTGTATTAGTTAAAGGTGGACACGAAGATACACCAGATCATATTAAAAATAGTTTATATATTAATGGTGAACTTGCAGCGAGTAGTAGCTGCCCCCGTCTTGAAGGCGAATATCATGGATCAGGTTGTTCTTTAGCTAGTTTTATTGCTGGTCGTTTAGCTTTAGGTGATTCTTTGAAAATTGCAGTTCAGCATGCTGAAACATGGTTATTCGGTGTTTTAAAGAATGCTGACACTCCAGTGCCAAATGGGCAAAAAATACCAAAAAGATTTTAAAAAGAAAAAAAGGCGCCAAAAGCGCCTTTTTTATTACCCTCAATTATTGAGGAATACGTAAAACCTGTCCAGGGAAGATCTCATCTGGATCTTTTAACATTGGTTTATTTGCTTCAAAGATTTTTGGATATTGATTTGCATCACCGTAAAATTCTTTCGCAATTTTTGAAAGATTGTCACCAGATTTCACTGTATAAAATTTACTTTCTGGTTCAGGAGTTGCAACAGTCATCTGGTCATCTACTTGTGCCACATGATCAATGTTTCCAACAATAAGAATAATTTTCTCTTTATCTGCTTGGCTTTTTACCTGCCCTTTAATAATTGCGGTATCTGTAGCACCATTATAGGTTACAGATAAGCCCTCTACCCCTAAGCCTAAACTTTTAATTAAACCTAATAATTTATTTGCAACTTCTTGTGCAGAAGGTTCTGCTGGTGTTGCCGGAGCTGGTTGTGGTTCTGCAGGAGCGGTATTTTTCTTACCAATACCTTTTACAAAATCAAAAAGACCCATCTTTTAGTCCTCATATTATTGTTTATAGTAAAGTCATTAAACTGACCTTTATTGTTATACTTCAAAAAAGTTATGCCTCTGCTATCAATTGAGGTTGATCTTGTAAAAATATGTATCTCTTAAATTTTTTCTCCAATAAAAAAAGCCACCTTACGGTGGCCTTCTTTTTATTCAGCAATATGCGAATTAACCAAGTTTTTTAGTTACATAGTCAATTGCAGATTGAACTGTAGTGATTTCGTTAGAATCTTCATCAGGGATAGTGATGTCGAAGTCATTTTCGAAAGACATTACAAGCTCAACTAAATCTAAAGAGTCAGCACCTAAGTCATCCATAAAAGATGCTTCGTTTTTAATCTCTTCAGCTTTAAGACCAAGTTGTTCTGCAACCGCTTGTTTAACGCGTAGTTCGATATCGCTCACAGGAATTCTCCTCATTGCTTGTGGCGTTTGATTTGCCACTAGTTTAATTGAATATAAAAATTTTTAAAAGTTTATACATCAGCCTTAGGCCATGTATAAACCACCATTTACATGTAATACCGTACCGGTAATGTAACCTGCTTTATCACTTGCAAGGAAACTCACCGCATTTGCGATATCTTGTGGCTCACCTAAGCGATTTAAAGCCACTTGATCACTCATTTTTTTGCGAATGTCTTCACTAAGTGCATCTGTCATTTCTGTTGCGATGAAACCTGGTGCCACACTGTTCACAGTGATTTGGCGGCTACCCATCTCTTTTGCAAGACTACGGCTAAAAGCTTCAATACCTGCTTTTGCAGCAGAGTAGTTCGCTTGGCCTGGGTTTGCAAAGTGCGCAACAACAGAACTAATATTAATAATGCGGCCAAAGCGCGCTTTTGTCATACCTTTAAGCACACGCTTAGATAAACGATATACAGCTTTAAGGTGAATATTGAGAATGTCATCCCAATCATCTTCTGACATGCGTAGCAATAGATTGTCTTTCGTGATACCCGCATTATTAACCAAAACAAGCACAGGGCCATAGTTCTGTTCAATATGAGAAACGACTGCTTCAATCTCATCGAGATTACGCACATCGAGAGCTAAACCTGCACCTTGCTCACCAAAGCTTTCACTTAACTTTTGTGCACCAGATTCAGATGTCGCAGTACCTACAACAAAATAACCGTCTTGAATAAGTTGCTGGGCAATTGCAGCGCCAATGCCCCGACTCGCGCCCGTTACTAATGCAACTTTGCGTTCTTGTGTCATGCAATTTTTCCTTCTGCCACTAAAACAGCATTTAGGGCATCTTCCATTTTACTCTTGCTATCAATCGCAAAAGCTTTTTCTATATTTGGTAAACGCTTCGCGAGATTACTCAATACTGTACCAGGGCCACACTCAACAACGTAGTGAATACCTTGGTCTTGTAAGAACTGCATCGTATCTGTCCATTGTACAGATTGGTACAATTGAGCAGTCAACGCCTGACGCAATTGAGCAACATCGGTAGCTATTCCCGCGTTGACATTTTGTATTACAGGTATGGTAGGCAGCTCAATGGCAGTTTGTTCCAAAGCTTCTGCAAATTTTTCAGCAGCAGGCTTCATCAATGAACAATGCGAAGGAACTGACACAGGTAAAGCAATTGCCTTAGCAGATTGCTCTTTTGCCAAAGTCATTACTTGTTGTACAGATGCTGTACTTCCGGCAATTACGACTTGGCCTTGTGAATTATAGTTTGCAGCTTCTACTGAGCCTTGACCTTCTGCATTCACGATTTGGCAAAGTTCAACCACTTTTTCATCAGCCAAACCAAGGATGGCAGCCATAGCTCCTTCCCCTTGAGGAACAGCGCTTTGCATGAGTTTGCCACGCAAATTCACGAGTTTCACTGCATCTGCCAAGCTCATAGATCCTGCAGCAACCAAAGCGCTGTATTCACCTAGAGAATGCCCTGCAAGGTACTTAGGTGCCAGACCACCTAAATCAAGCCATACACGCCATAAAGCGATACTGGCAGTTAATAACACAGGTTGGGTATTTTCTGTTTGGTTGAGACCTTCTCCACTTTGCGCAATATGCCACAGATCGAATCCAAGCGCATCTGAAGCTTCCGCAAAGGTTTGCCCAACCCCACTAAACTGTTCTGCTAGTTCAGCAAGCATACCGACTTTTTGTGAACCTTGACCAGGAAACACAAACGCAGTTTTTGTGGCTAAAGCTACTTGTTCAAGACGTTTAGCAGACATAAGAAATCCTTTTTTGGGTTTTCACTCATTTCTGGAGCGGAAATTTAACATGTTATTTATATTTTTATAATTGCGAAAAACAACAAAAAAAGGGAGCTTTCGCTCCCATTTTTTCTATACTTAAGCATCACGCTTAATGCATATCATACAATTATTCAGCATCAGCTGCTTTAGCGAATAATTGACGACCACGGTAGAAACCGTCTTTAGTCACGTGGTGACGACGATGAGTTTCACCAGTTGCTTGGTCTACTGTTAATGCATTCTCGGTTAAAGCGTCATGTGAACGGCGCATGTCACGGCGAGAGCGACTTTTACGGTTTTGCTGAACGGCCATGATGGCTCCTTACAAAGATCGAAAAAATGGATCAGAACAAATTCAGTTGTCTTATCTCACAATTATATCACAAATTATGAGTTAAGTTTACCCTTCAAACCTGCCAAAACATCAAACGGGTTATCCCGTTTTTCTTCAACAACATTTTGAATGGTAGGTTGATGTTTATTTTCACAAGCATCATGCTTGGGAGATAAAGGCATCAACAATAACAGTTCATCTTCTAGTAATGCGAGCAAGTTAATCGAGGCTGGCGTATCATAATCGCCTTTCGTCGAAGACTCACTTTCACCTAAAACGATGAAATCAGCATCCTCATCCAAGCGCTCTATCAGTGACTCATCATCCACTAATGCAATATGAAAGTCTAAGACAAGAGGCATTTCAACAGGTTCCAAACAACGTTGGCACTCCATTGGAACTATCGTGTCCATATGACCATCCATCCACACAATGCGATGATATGCATCCATTGATAGCTTACAGTCTATGTTGATCAATTGGTTATCAATTGATCCAACAGCTTCACGAGCGATACGAGCAAAGCGAGACAAGGGCAGTTGACCTGACCATGTAAAGCCTTGTTCAGCCCATTTAAACGGCTCAATCTGTGCCGGAAAGGTATTTGCTGACATAATTAAGGCGGCAATTCTACAAATTCATCGGTACTCTGTCAAAGATTAAGATACAATTTTGCACTTCTTTAGACAGAACTCGGGGTAAATTAAGCAATGCACCTGTTGCAGCCGCAACCTGAAGTTAACACTTCATTACTCGTTTGCACCCATTCAACTCATCAGAACACTCTTGTACCTGACATAGTGCAACTCTCACCATGGTCAAGCTCAAAATCAGAGTCTGAGCAAGTCGATTGGCTTATTTTACACTTTAATCACTGGTTTTCCCACCATAATGTGACATTAGTTCGTGGAGATTTTGAACCAGAATATTTCCCTGCAACAAATATAGAACCTGCCAAGATTCAATTTGCCCATGGTTTCTTTAATAGTGCCTTGCATGAAATTAGTCATTGGTCTATTGCAGGTGAAAAAAGACGTCTATTACCGGATCTAGGATATTGGTACGCTCCCGATGGCCGTACGCAAGAACAGCAAAGTCTATTTGAACAAGTCGAAGTTAAGCCTCAGGCAATTGAATGGTTGTTTGCACAGTCTTTTGGTAGAAAGTTTAGAGTCTCGCTTGATAACCTGACAGGTGATGGTGGAGATGGCAAAATATTTAAAGATAATGTCTATGCTCAAGTACAGCGTTACTTTTCAGGTGAAGCCAAGTTGCCACGTGATGCAGCAGCATTTATTGGTTTTATTTGCCAATGTACACGTTCAGGCCTAGCATTACAATTAAATGAATTTAAACGTGAACTCCTTGATTAATTGACAAAAAAACCACGTTAATTACTTGCATAGGTTGTTTAAAAAGCCTAATAATTATTTTAACACTGGCGTGATGGAGTCTCTAAAATATGATGCATTTACATGTACATCCTGAAAATCCACAGCAACGCCTTATTAGCCAAGCGGTTGAACGCATTCGTGCCGGAGATGTTGTGGTTTATCCTACCGATGCAGCCTACGCAATTGGGTGCCAAATCGGTAATAAAAATGCCATGGAACGTATTGCGCAGATTCGCGGTTTAGGACCTAAACATCAATATGCCATTATGTGCTGTGACTTATCAGATATTGCAACGTATGCAAAAGTTGATAATGCAACATATCGTTTATTGAAAGCGAATACCCCTGCTATAACGACATTCATTTTACCTGCAACAAGTGAAGTTCCTCGTAGGTTAATGCATCCTAAAAAGAAAACGATTGGCTTACGTATTCCAAGTAATCCAATTTGTCAGGCTTTATTACAAGAGCTTGGTGAGCCCCTACTTACGAGTACATTAATTTTACCGGGCCAAGAAGACCCTCTAGATGATCCGTACGATATTGAAAATCAGCTAGATAAACGAATCGATGTATTTATTGATGGTGGTTTCGGTACTTTAACAAGCACAAGTATTGTCGACTTATCGGGTGAGCATCCTGAAATTATCCGTCGTGGTATTGGCGATGTAAGTGCTTTTGAATAAGCACTTACAATTTTTACCAATAGTTTTAAAAAAAGTATTATCACTCAAAAAAATACTCTTTATTTATTTTGGATTTTTTTTACACTTTAGTCGTTAAGTAATTTATTAAAAGGCACAATTCATTTAGAATGATTTTCACTATCTGCTGTTCTTCTGTTTACAGCTCTCTTTGACTTGAATAACAAGTCTCATGCTTTTGAAAATTCGCGTGGCTTATAATCGTAATGAATCAATCACTTCATCAATCCATGGAAGACGCTCCACACATCCGTGTTTTAGATGAGTGGCATGACAAGATTCCTGAAGATCTCTATATTCCTCCTGCTGCATTTGAGATTTTGCTCGAACAGTTTGAAGGTCCCCTAGATTTTTTAATTTATCTGATTCAAAAAAACGGTTTTGATTTAATTCACGTCGATATTGCGCCTATCGCAACTCAATATTTAACTTATATGGATAGTATGAAATCCTTAAATATTGAGCTAACCGCTGATTATATGGTGATGGCAGCTTTATTGGCAGATTTAAAGTCTCGCCTGCTTTTACCAAAGCCAACAATCATCAGTATTGAAAAAGATCCTAAGCAAGAACTTATTGATCGACTTGAAACCTATCTACGTATCAAGCAAGCGGCTGAACGTTTGGGTCAAATGCCAATTCTTGAGCGTGATACATTCAGTGCAAATGTGAGCTTAGGTCATATTGCTCCTGTTTATGAAGGCTATGATATTTCAGCATTACATGACGCATTGTTCTGTGTGTTTAACCGACCAGAACCTATTACGCATGTTGTGGCTCAAGAGCCTGTCTTACTCGAAGAACGCATTGCATATATTGAAGAGAAATTAGAGTCTGGTGACGTGTTAAGTTTTAAAGAATTGCTCAATCCTCTGCAAGGTCGCATGGGAATGGTTGTGACATTTATGGCTGTTTTAGAGTTAACCCGACAACAGCGAATTAAAATTATTGCCTCAGGTATTGAAGCTCCGTTAGCAATTCAAGGATCTTCAATATGAGCTTTGAACAAAATAATACGGATTTGTCATTAGCTGACATTCACCACGAAGTCTTATTACAACTTGAAGCTATTATTTTTGCTAGTGAAGCGCCCGTTTCAATTGCCCGTTTAAAAGAAGCATTTAATAATCAATATAATAAACAACAGCTTCGTCAACTTTTACAACAGCTCGCGCTATTACAACACGGCCGATCTATTGAGTTGATTGAAACAGCACAAGGGTTTCGCTTTCAGGTACGATCTAAATATCGTAGTATTATTGCTCAAATTTGGCCAGAGCGACCAACAAAACTGTCGCCTTCATTACTAGAAACCCTGGCTGTCATTGCTTATCATCAACCGGTTACCCGCGCTGATATTGAACAAATTCGTGGTGTGTCTAATAATAGTCAGATTCTTAGAACACTATTTGACTGGAACTGGATTAAAGAAGCCGGTTTTAGAGATTTACCCGGAAGACCCGCGTTGCTAATTACAACGCCTCAGTTTCTGAATGCTTTTGGTCTAGCATCGCTAGGCCAATTGCCTCCCCTACAGAACGCCAAGGAAGCCTTTATGGCTCTCGATGCAAATGCACCGAAATCATAAAGAGGTGGACTGTTGATCATTATGTCTAAGGTTGTGCTGTCATGAGTGAAAAATTGCAAAAAGTATTAGCGCGAATCGGATTAGGTTCCCGCCGATATATGGAAGAGGTTATTGCCGCAGGACGCGTGAGTGTAAACGGTCGTGTTGCCCAAGTGGGTGAGCGCATTGAACCAGGCGATGAATTACGCATTGATGGCCGTAAAGTTCAGTTTCAAATTGAAGACGAAATTCGTCGCCGTGTATTGATTTACTATAAGCCAGAAGGCGAAATCTGTTCACGTAATGATCCTGAAAAACGCCCGACTGTATTTGATCATTTGCCACAAATTGCGAATGACCGCTGGGTAATGGTAGGTCGTCTAGATATTAACAGTACTGGTCTATTACTATTTACAAATGATGGTGAGCTTGCTAACCGCTTAATGCACCCATCAAATGAAGTTGAACGTGAATATGCTGTTCGAGTTATGGGTGAAGTAACACCTAAAATACGTCAAAACATGGTAAATGGCGTAGAACTTGAAGATGGCCCTGCTAAATTTGAATCCTTCTCGGAAATTGGCGGTGAAGGTATTAACCGTTGGTACCAAGTTGTAGTGAAAGAAGGTCGTAACCGTGAGGTTCGTCGTATTTTTGAATCACAAGAACTTAAAGTAAGCCGCTTATTGCGTACGCGCTACGGTACAGTTATTTTACCACGCGAATTACGTACTGGCCGCTGGATGGAACTCGATAAAACTGACATCGATAATCTAGCAAAATCTGTTGAGTTAAAACCACGTCAAGGTACAGGTTTATTTGGTATGGCAAAACGTCGTACTGACCGTATGACTGAAAAGCCAATGGCTGCTCGTCGTGGTGGTTACTTACGCCAACAACGTCGTGATGAAGAAAAAGAAGCTCCGGCTAACACGGGTAACCAACGTAAATCGACTGGTTTTAACCGTGGTTCAAAGAAATTCTAAGTTATTTATTAATGTAAAAAAACCGCTCACATTAGAGCGGTTTTTTTATAGCTTTTTAACTTAATTCATTTTTTCCAGCTCAATCCATTCAGCTTCAGGGAAATGAACTGCTAAATAATCTTTCAGATAATTTGAAGTATCTTGAGAAATTAATGGATCTTTTGATTCATCTTTCAGGTTATAAACCAAAGCCTTTAATTTAAGTCTATGAGACTTAAGTGCCTCAAGACTAAGTAAAGTATGGTTAATACTTCCTAAACGGCCTGATGTTACCAAAATAACAGGGAACTGGTGCTGAACGACATAATCAATGGTAAGAAGACTGGTGGTTAATGGCACCATTAAGCCGCCCGCACCTTCTAACAATACAATTTCAAAACGCTCTGCCAATGTTTGTGTCGCATTTTCAATTTTTTGAAAATCAATTTCGCGATTATCTAGGCGTGTTGCAAGATGAGGCGAAGCAGGATAGCTAAAAATTTCAGGCATGGTTAGCTTGTCATGATCTTCTTGAAACCAGCCCTGCCCCATAATTTCACGATGCTTTTCAATATCTTCAGAAATATCAGCATTACCCGTCTGAATGAGTTTTTGGGTAATTACTTTTTTACCCTGCTCAGTCCATAATTTTGCTAAAAAACCTGTAGCGTAGGTTTTACCAATGTCGGTATCAATCCCACTCACAAAATAGATCTGGCCACTCATTTACTTCACTCTCCGGGCAATACAATAAATCGGATGATATGTGAGGGAATATCCATCAGCGTACTTAAACCGATCATAATCTTGATAAAACTGTTGTAAAGCTTGCTTAGTCCAACGGTGCTGAGCAGTTGCCGTTACACCTGTTGCTTTTAAATGCTGCAACACAGCTTTAGGCGAATCAAAATAGAGTTGAGTTTCCGACTCTGACAAATGCAAAATCTCAAAACCAGCCTGAGTTAAGGCACTATTCCAATTTTCAACTGACCAATAACTTAAGCCTTGGCCTGTCAGCTCTTTAATTTCCATTAAATTCTGAGAGCCGAATGTTGAGAAGCATAACCAGCCTTGATCAACTAAAGCCCCATTACAACGTTCGAGTAAATGCGGTAAATCCTGCATCCATTGCAAAGCAGAACCTGAAACAATCATATCGAGCTGCTGGGGAAACTCTAAAGTTTCAATGTCCCCAATCAACCATTTCAAATTTTCTTGATGATTGAAGTGCTGCTGCACATCTGCATACAGATCATTCAAAATTAACTCTTCAATCTGAAAAGATGCAGTAATAAGACGAGTTAAATTGCCAGAACCACAACCGATTTCAAAAACACGTGATATCGTACTTGGGCAAAACTGCTTTAGTAAGCCCGCTAAATTTTGGCAAATTTGTTTTTGAACTATTGCATGCTCTGAATAGCTTTGCCCAGCTTTGGCAAAACGCTGGGCAACCAAGTTTTTATTCAAACTCACAGAAAACTCACCAATTCTTCAAGCTCATGTTGCTGCACCATTGACGTTAAAGAAATACGCAAACGTGCACTATTTTTAGGTACTGTTGGTGGGCGTACAGGCATGGCATAAAAGCCGCTTTCTTGAACGTGTTTTGCCTTATCGATCGCAGCCTGACTCTCTCCCACAATAATTGGAACAATATGACTAGTCGACGGGCTTACATAACCCTTTTGTACAACAGCTTGTTGAAGATATTGGCTAATATTTTTTAGGTGTTCACGCTGAGGTTGAGCAACTAATACTTTTTGGAATATAAAGTTTACCCAAGCTACAATAATAGGAGGTTGAGAGGTCGTAAAAATAAGCGGACGCATTTTATTAATAAGATAGTCTTTAAGAATTGGATCGCAAATAATGTAACCACCGACTGCTGCTAATGCTTTACCGAAGGTACCAACTAGAAAATCAATTTCTTGAATGACATTATATTGTTCAGCACATCCTAAGCCTTGCTGACCACGAGCACCAATTGAGTGTGCTTCATCGACATATAGCATGGTTTTAGCAAAACGTTTTTTAAGCTGGACTAATGCAGCTAAATCCGTTTCATCACCATCCATACTAAAAATACTTTCTGTGACCACAATGATTCGTTCAATCTTGTCATCATCATGATACTTTTGCAGAAGTTGTTCTAAGTGCTTTAAATCATTATGTCGATAACGCACATACTGCGCACCAGATAAACGTATACCGTCAATCATGCTCGCATGGACTAACTTATCTGCCAAAATTAAAGTTTTGCTATCAGCAACAGCAGGCAAAATACCAATATTCATGTGATAGCCACTATTAAATAGCAGAGCCGACCGACCACCAAATGCATTACTTAGGCTATTTTCCAACTGTTCATATTCATCAAAGTTACCCGTCAATAAACGAGCCGATGAAGAACTAAAATAGCTCCGCTCTAACGGCAAGCTATCTAAAAACTCTTGGCGAAGATTTAGATCAGCCGCCAGTCCCAGATAGTCATTTGAAGCTAAGTTGAGCATTGTTTTATTTTGAATTGTAATAAAACGGCCATGCTGCACATTTTGGGTAAATTGTCTGAAATTACCTTGTTGTTTTAATTCATCTAACTCGTTAGCAAAATGATCAAGCAATGACATCTTAATGTGCTCCCTGTAACGTTTTAACAACGTCAACCAATTGTTCAAGCAAATCACTTAGCTCTTGTTGAGTGATGACATACGGTGGCATTACATACACCAATTTACCAAAAGGACGAATCCAGATTCCACGGTCTACAAATTGTTGCTGTAAAGTTTTCATATCGACATTAAAGGTAAGTTCTACTACACCAATTGCACCCAGCACTCGTACATCAGCAATATAATCAAGCTGACTTAAAGGCGTTAAATATTGGCTAAGCTGTTGCTCAATTCGCTTAATATTGGCTTGCCAATCTTGCTCAATTAATAATTGCGTACTTCTCAAGGCAACAGCGCAAGCAAGCGGATTGGCCATAAAAGTTGGACCGTGCATAAATACCCCAGCCTCACCGCGACTAATCGTTTCTGCAACATGCTTTGTTGTTAAGGTCGCAGACAAAGTCATATAGCCGCCTGTTAACCCTTTACCTATGCACATAATGTCGGGCTCGACTTGAGCATGTTCCCACGCAAAGAGCTTACCCGTACGGCCAAAGCCAGTAGCAATTTCATCAAAAATTAATAACAGATGATATTTCTCGCAAAGCGCTTTAGCCTGACGTAAATATTCAGGATGATAAAAACGCATGCCCCCTGCACCTTGAACAATTGGTTCGATAATGAGTGCAGCAAGGTTTTCATGATTTTGCTGAATAGCCTGTTCTAGCTCGGCAATATCTTGAGGATTCCAATCTTCATGAAATTTGGTCTGTGGTGCTGCTACAAAAAGGCGGTTTGGTAAGCTGGTACCAAAAATCTGATGCATACCTGTAACAGGATCACAAACAGACATCGCATTCCATGTATCACCGTGATAACCCGAACGCGTAGTAATAAAATTTGTTTTTTGTGGTTGGCCCTGTGCTGTCCAGAACTGCACAGCCATTTTCAGAGCAACTTCAACGGCAACTGATCCTGAATCTGCATAGAAAATTTTATCGAGACTTGGCGGTGTAATTTTTAAAAGAATTTTCCCAAGTTCAATCGCAGGATCATGGGTTAGCCCACCAAACATGATATGTGACATGTTCTGTAATTGATCTGTCACTGCCTGATTGAGTTCAGGGTGGTTATAGCCGTGAATTGCACACCACCAAGACGACATACCATCAATTAAAGTTTTACCATCATCTAGTTCAATCGTTGCCCCATAGGCACGTTTCACTTTAAATGTGGGTAAAGGTTGAGTCATTGAAGTATAAGGATGCCAAATATGTTCTAAATCAAAATTATCGGTCATCCTATTTACCCTTTTACAGCGTTCAAATCTTTCATTGAACACATGTTAAACCTGTTAAGAATGAAAGAAAATTGCGATATCAATCAAAGCTTATTAACTTTGCTGATGAATTGTTAAAAATTGGCAGATTTCTTCAATTGTTCTTTCGACCTGTAGGTAGGGAAAAGCATGTGTAACATCTTTTAGTAGCTTATAACTCATGTTTTTTGTTGCGATATCCTCAAAATTTTCAACAATCTTGCAAGGAATGACACCATCTTGCTCTGCGAATAAATGAAGCTGTGGACCAGAGTAATTTTTTAAGTTATCTACCAAGTTTAAATGCTCTAACATTTCTAACCCTTGTAATAACACGTCATAAGGAGGCGGGTTTGATATATTTTGCATGTTTAGCCAATCTTTTTTAGCTTGTGCTGAACCTTGAGTAATTAAATAATAAAAGCGCTTTAAAGTAGCTTGCGAGTTCTCTAAAAAAGACGCTTTAAATTGACTAAATACATCAGTAGACATTGCTGTTTGCCAATTGTCATTGGCAACGAAACAAGGGTTTGAAGCGAGCGTAATTAAAGTTTTTGTTTGCCCTGTTTGCTTGTAAAAAATATCAACCAGTTTAGTCGCTAACTGCCCACCTAAAGACCAACCGATTACCACATCAACTTCAGCCACTAAATCAAGCTGTGCTTGAAAGTTACGATCTAAAACATTAAAAATATTAATGAGTTGAGTTTCAAAACCCGCTTTTTCCAAATGTAATTTTAGAGTTTGTAAAGGTTCCACACCTACTCCCCAACCCGTAATTAATAAAATTTTATTTTGTAACTTCATATGCCTGTCCAAAGCGAACTTTATAAGGATTATATAATATTATCGTTTTAAAATATCTTTTAAAATCAACATAAAAATTGAATTTCAAAAAGTAAAATCAATGATTTATGAGTATTTAATATTCTGAAATATATTGATAAATAAGACCTGCATTATTCATAGTAAATATACAAAACTTTAATTATCTAAACATTGAAGCCACTCAAAAAACAACATAATCCACACTTCGCCTATAAATCCATTATGCAATGTAATTAATGTTAATACTTATGTTTTTTTATTAAAAGAAATGACTCATCAATTCATTTTAATGTTAGAAGATTAACTATTGAACAAAATATATTGGGAAGGCTAATATGAACAGTCAAAGTACAATATCTGATGGGAGAGAAAAAAATACATATTTTGTTACACCAGATGATATTATAAAAACTTTATCTTTAGATAAAAATTACTGCTTATTTTTGGATATTGATGGGACGTTAGCACCCTTCCAAATTAATCCTGAGCAAAGTTTTATTCCAAACACCACATTAGAAACTATAAAAAAAATTATTAAATTAAATATACCTGTTATTGCTGTAACAGGTCGAGATGTAGACACAGCTTGCAATCTACTACAGTCTATTGATATTCCTGTTGCTGGCTTGCATGGTTTAGATATTTATTTTGGCTCAGATCATTATATTCGACCAGATTTAAGTTCGATTAATTTTAAAAAATTAAAACAAGATATTATGAAATCTTGTGAGAAATATCCTAAATTATTAATTGAAGATAAAGGATATTCTATTGCTTTACATTACCGAGAAAATCCCACTCTAGAAAATAATGCTATTAATATTATGCATCAGATTAATCCTGATTATCCGCAACTAAAAATAAATAATGGGAAATTTGTTGTTGAGTTAATACCAAACCAAGCTGACAAAGGTAAAGCCATTCAAACTATATTAAATCATCTTAATTTACCTTCTGTAGTACCGATTTTTATAGGAGATGATTTAACAGATGAATCTGGTTTTATTTTTATTAATCAGCACGCTGGTCTCACGATTAAAGTAGGGTCCGGCGAAACACAAGCCAACTACAGATTAAAAGATATTGATAATGTCGCGAATTTTCTTCTTTTATTTAAAAACAGAATAAAAAGCTTATATGTCAAAAATAGCCAAAATGAGAATGGAGAACAAATATGTCTAAATTAATTGTGTTATCGAACAGAATAAGTATGCCATCAGGTAAAGCTTCAGCAGGTGGCCTTGCCGTGGCTGTGCAAGATGCTTTGAATGATAGTAATGGTATTTGGTTAGGCTGGAATGGTCAGCAAATCACCGATGGCGAAGCACCAGAATTTGAACAGGCCTATTCTGAAGGAATTGATTACATTACCTGCCCTCTTACTCATCAACAATACGCGCAATATTACTGTGGATTTGCAAATAAGGTTCTCTGGCCAGCAATGCATGCCCGAGAAGATCTGATTGAATATAATGCCCAAGAATATAATACCTATCAAAAGGTCAATCGGTTATTTGCTGAAAAATTAAAACAGCTTGCACAGCCTGACGATCTTATTTGGATACATGATTATCACTTTTTTAGTGTGGCGCGTTACTGCCGTGAATTAGGCATGCAAAATAAAATTGGTTTCTTCTTACATATTCCTTTTGCTAGCCTAAATATCTGGCACAAAATTCCAGTAGCTCGAGAATTAATTCAAGACTTGAGTCAATATGATGTTATTGGCTTACAAACTCAGATCGATCAAAATGCATGTATGCAAACTTGTCTAAATTTACTTGAAGCTCAGAAAATTCAAAGCAATAGTATTAGCTATAAAAAACGTCAAATATTAATTAAGTCGTACCCAATTGGTGTTCAGCCAGAGATTATACAAAAGCAAGCACAACAGGATTTGGCGATCTCTTCCGTGTTTAATTTTGAAGAAATCCCACGTCAAAAAACGATTATTGGGGTTGATCGTATTGATTACTCAAAAGGTTTACTCGAAAGATTTAATGCCTTTGCAACCTTTTTGGAAACCAGCCCCGAATATCATGGTTTAGTTCGACATCTTCAAGTTGCAATACCTTCTCGTACCGATATTCCAGCTTATCAACGTTTATATCAACGTTTTAAAACCAAGCTAGAGTTAATTAACGAAGAGTTTGCACATGAAGACTGGAGACCGGTAGATTGCTGCTATGACACGGTTCAACACCATAATCTGATGCACATTTACCGCCATTCAGATATTTGCTGGATCAGTTCACTACGCGATGGTATGAACCTAGTCGCTAAAGAGTATATTGCAGCCCAAGACCCAGAAAATCCTGGGGTACTCATTTTATCTAAATATGCTGGAGCTGCTGAGCAGATGTCTCAAGCCTTGATTGTTGATCCGCAAGATAGAGCAGCAATGATGGATACTTTGAAAATGGCTTTAGAAATGTCTAAAACTGAGCGTATTAATCGTTATGAGCAATTAATAGAGGGATTAACATCTTCTGATCTTACCAATTGGCGAAATAATTTCTTAGATGATTTGGAAAAAACACCAACTCTACTTATGAAGCCTCAGCGGTTATTACAAGATAATTATCAATCTATTTATCAAGTTTTATAAATCTAAATAAAAGAGCATCGAGAAATTAAATTTCTCGATGCTCTTTAGATTGTTTCTATTATTTATAAATCAATTCGTCTTTGCGAGTGTAAAGCGATTAAGTAAAGCAATAACGAATAGCAATACAGCCACCCCTGTTAAAACCGTACTTAAACCCGTCCATTCCCCAATTAAACCAATTAAAGCTGGGCCGCT
This sequence comes from Acinetobacter sp. V116_7, assembly GCF_056735735.1. Taxonomy (NCBI): domain Bacteria; kingdom Pseudomonadati; phylum Pseudomonadota; class Gammaproteobacteria; order Moraxellales; family Moraxellaceae; genus Acinetobacter; species Acinetobacter sp. V116_7. The sequence continues at coordinate 83,693 of NZ_JBWZIF010000025.1, read as the reverse complement.
TAATGAACCTGTATAGGCAATCGTTGAGACTAAAGAAAGTGCTGCTGCTTTCGGCATCTTGTTTTGTCGACCTACGCGAGAAAACATCACTGGCACAATATTAGAACAGCCTAATCCTAATAGCGCATAACCTAGTACAACCACTTGCCACACGGGTGCTGTCACAATAACAGCCATACCAATCGCGGCCCCAATTGCACTATAAGTCACAATATTTTTTTCGCCCCATTGCTTAAGCAAGACATGACCTGCAAAACGACCAGTGGTCATGCTAAGCGCAAAGAAAGTATATGCGAGACCAGCAAAAGCAGGATTAAGTTGATATTTAGTCGTTAAATAAATACCCCCCCAATCCATCGCCGCACCTTCTGATAAAAAGGCGATAAAACACATCATACCAATAAGCAGAATAATGCTATCGGGACGATAACGTTTTTTCGGTGGTTGAGTTGTATCTTCATGTGGCTTTTCATCCTGTTCAAAAGATGTTAAACAAGAAGGAATAGCAACACCACCAATAACAAGCAAAATCATAACGACTGATAAAGTACTCATTAAGGGTGAAAGCCCTACTGCCAATAGCGCTGTCACAAGCATAGCGCCCGTTAAGCCACCAAGACTACACATTCCATGGAAGCTAGACATGAGAGCTCGCAAGCTATGTTTTTCAACAACCACTGCTTGTAAATTGATAGCGACTCCAAGACATCCTGCTGCCGATCCAAAGACAAACAATGCTACAGCCATGGTCACAATGCTGCTCCACATCGTAAGGCTAGGTAATAAAACCATTAACAGCATCAATGCTAAAGCAATTAACGGACGACATCCCCAGCGCTTGACTAAAGCACCTGTCGCAGGCATAGCAATCATTGAGCCAATACCCATACAAAGCAAAAGTAAACCAAAATCGGCATGATTCAGGTTTAGACGCTGCTGCGCAAAAGGAATGAGAGGTGCCCAAGCTGCAGTCGCAAAACCTAAGCTAAAAAAGCTTAGTCGTGTTGCAAGACGCTGTGTGCTTAAGAGAGTAGCTGTGTCTAAAACAGCAGGTTTGGTAAATAACATATTTCGCGAACTCACCATAAAATCTTTGGCGATCCATACCAACCGATTTTCCATAGAAAAACCCTTGCCTCATTAAATTTCTAGGCAAGGGTTTTGTTGGCGAAATTATAAACAATTTCATAAAAAAAACAGGGGGTGCGATGCAATTTTTCTGACTTTTTTGTAACTGCCAAAGCCTTATATAGTAAGGCTTTGAATATGTTCAATTTGACAAAATTAACATTTAAGCAATGAGTTGATTTTATAAATATAAGCCAATAAAAAACCCAGCTTAAGCTGGGTCATTTTATTAAATTTGAGATTGAATATAGTTTTGTAAGCCAATCAACTCAATTAAACGTAATTGCTTTTCTAACCAATATGTATGGTCTTCTTCAGTATCTGATAATTGTTGACGCAACATATCACGGCTAATGTAATCGCCCTTCTCTTCACAGAGTTTGATACCGGTCGCTAACTTTTCGCGAACATGATATTCAAGCGCCAAATCAGCTTTTAAACAAGTTACAACGTCTGTACCAACATTGATATCTTCACGATGCATGTTTGGTTTAGCACCTAAGAACAATACACGGCGAATAATCGCATCAGCATGAGAAGCTTCTTCTTGCATCTCATGATCAATACGTTCATAAATTTTATTTAGGCCCCAATCCTCATACATACGAGAATGGATTAGATATTGATCACGGGCAGCCAATTCTCCGCCAATGAGCATATTTAAATAGTCTATGACTTCTGGATTGCCACGCATAATAAATCTCCTATCGTATGAAGACTATTATGAGCAATCTTAAAAATGATTGCAAAATAAAAAATAGTTAAGTTTATGATTTTTATCAAATTAAAATGAGAAACATACGCATTTGCAGTTTAAGTTATTTAAATTTCCTGTGCAAAAAGAAACGCTTGTCTGATTTATAAGCTCAAACAAGCGTTAAAATATAACTTAAACCATCAATTTATAAATTTGTAACTAAAATCAATGGTTCTTATTTCGGTAGACCTATTCGCTTAAAGTCTGCCCGTAGCTCGCCATAAGTGATAAGAAATCAGTCTCATTCATAACAGCAATACCAAGTTTTGCTGCTTTTTCTAATTTCGAACCAGCTTTCTCGCCCGCAACAACGCATTTGGTCTTGCTTGATACACTACCGCTTACACGTGCACCTAATGCTTGTAGCATTTGAGTCGCCTGATCACGGGTCATTTGCTCTAATGTGCCTGTTAAAACCCAGCTCTCACCATTTAACGGCTGACGTGTTGGAGCTGTTGGCGCATCCCAATGAATTCCGGCTGCAATTAAGCGATCAAGCACTTCAATGTTATGTGGTGCCAAGAAAAAGTCAGCAATCCACTCTGCGGTAATATCACCAACATCTGGAGTTTTCTTTAAAGCTTCAATATCAGCAGCTTTAAGCGCTTCTAAGGTTTGAAAAGTATTGGCCAACATTCTAGCCGTTGTTTCACCTACTCCACGAATTCCCAGAGCATAAATAAAACGAGCAAGCGTTGTCTTCTTACTGGCTTCAATGGCATCAATCAGGTTTTGTACCGATTTCTCACCCATTTTTTCAATACCGAGTAAAGTCTCTCGGTGCTCATGCAAATGGTAAATATCCGCAACATCTTTAAGTAAATCGAGGTGTAATAAAGACTCTACCCAACGATCGCCCAAACCTTCAATATCGAGAGCTTTACGTGACACAAAGTGGCGAATGGCTTCAATTCGCTGAGCAGCACAGTAAAGACCACCAGAACAACGTGCTAAAGCTTCTCCTTCAGGCATTACAACTGGTGAAGCACAAACAGGACAGCTTTCAGGTAAATGTACAATTTCAGCGTCAGGTGAACGGAACTCTGGCCAAACTTTTTCTACTTTAGGAATAACATCGCCTGTACGATAAACACTAACCGTATCGCCAACACGTACATCTAGACGATGGATTTCACCAATGTTGTGTAAAGTTACGTTGGAAACCGTTACTCCCCCTACAAATACGGGGTTTAAACGCGCTACAGGCGTTAAAGTCCCTGTACGCCCTACTTGCCAATCAATCTGATCAACCGTAGTTAGTGCAGCTTGTGCAGGAAATTTATAGGCCGTTGCCCAACGTGGCTCACGACTTAGGAAACCAAGTTGTTGTTGTTGTTTTAAGTCATCAACCTTTACGACCATTCCATCAATTTCAACTTGTAGATCTGGACGTTCTTGTTGGATTTGCTCATAACGCTGCTGTACTTCTTGAATTGAATTACATAGATATTGACGCTCAGCAATTTCAAATCCAAGCTGTGTGAGCCATTGTAGGCTGTCGTGCATGGTAGTTAAGCTATGATTTGGTTCGCACTGGGCAATACCATACGCATAAAACGCTAAAGGTCTATTAGCCGCAATATTCGGGTCGAGCTGTCTTAAACTACCAGCAGCGGCATTACGCGGGTTCGCAAACGTTTTATCGCCTTTTGCTTCCTGATCAGCATTAAGTTTTTCAAAGCCAGACTTTGGCATGAGCACTTCACCGCGCACTTCAAGCAAACGTGGAATTTCAAAGTGATCTGAATGCAACACTTTAGGCAAGTTGCGAATCGTTTTGACGTTTTGAGTAATGTCTTCTCCGGTTTCGCCGTCACCACGTGTAACACCGCGTGTTAACACACCGTTTTCATACCAAAGCGAAATCGCAAGACCATCAAGTTTTAGTTCTACTTCATATTGTACTTTTTGGTTAGGCAAACGCTCTTCTACACGGCGAGCAAATGCAAACAAGTCTTCCTGATTAAAAACATTCCCCAAAGAAAGCATCGGAACGACATGAGTCACGCTTTGAAATTTAGAGAGTGCTTGGCCGCCTACTTTTGTTGTTGGAGAGTCTGGCTGAACCTGATCAGGATATTGCTCTTCTAAAGCTTTTAACTGGTGAAATAAATGATCATATTCACTGTCCGAGATTGTCGGCTGATCCATCACATAATAGGCGTGGTTATGCTTTGCAATCAGTTGAATAAGCTGACGCATCTGTTCGATCACGGAAGTTGTTGCCATTATGTTATTCACCATAAAAAAGGGTGGAAATTTCTCCACCCTGAGTTGCGACTAGATATGTTGCAATTATCGCAACGAACGTAAAAAATTAAAACTAGGCGGTCGCATGTGCCGGACGATAATCAATCACATGATGACGCCAGTGCTCTTTTAACTGCGGCGTAAATTCAAGATTATTTTCATCATAAACTTTGCCATCAATTTCACGAGCAATTAAACCTGCAATACTCGCCATCATGTCAAAACCAGTTACGGCTTTACTGTTTGGAAGCGCAAGGAAAAATGCCAGCCCTTGAACTTGTTCACTAGACAAGGTTTCAAGATCAAACCCAGCTGGTCCATTGTCTGTCATACGTAATACTGAAAACATCAGTACGCTCGGCTCATCCGTATTTTCATAACGATGGAAACACGACATTTCGCCATAACGTAAACCGTATTTTAACAATACTTTAAGTGCTTTATCTCCAGACAACGCGCGACGCGGGTTCGGATAGACATTTAAAGCAATAATCTGTTCAGCCATCGCTAATGCACTTTCATCATCATAGCGTTGCTGTTCATGCAAATGTACATCCAGAATATTACTCTCGCCTTCAAATTCAGCAATTTCGGCAGTTTCAATATTTGGGTTTAAACTCAACTCAGGCTCAGTTTTTTCACTTTCAGATTTCAAGTTTTCTTCTGATAAAGCTTCAATTTCTGATTTAACAGAAACCGTATCAACTAACTCAGCTGAACTGTCTGTGTTAATGGTAGAGCTTTTTACAGTTTCTTCAGATTTAATCTGGTCTGAAGAATTTTCAACAGCGGGTTGAGTTGATTCGGCTGAAATTGATTTAGCAGGTTCTACAGCCAAAGTTTCTGTTTGTTTTGTTGTATTAGTTTCTACCGATGCAGATTCATTTAACGTCGGCTCTACTCGCTCTGTACTAGTTGCTGATACACGTTCAGCTTCAGCTTGTTCAAGCTGATCTCGCACATGTCTAGGTATAACTGGTTGATTACTATCAGGATTAATATGCAAATCACTGTCTAATGAGGGTTCGGCATGGTTTGACTTTTTTAAAATCATTTTTAAGCCAATTAGCATAATAATAATGGCGACAACGATGCCAATAATCGTATTGATTTCCATTCTATGACTCCGAAACTAACCCGTATTCTTTTGCCTGTTCTAAATCGACAGTGACTAATTTTGATGTACCCGGTTCAGGCATGGTCACACCCAACAAATCAGTTGCCATGGTCATCGCCAGCTTATTATGTGTAATGTAAATGAATTGTACATGTTCAGAAAGCTCTTTTACCAAATTACAATATCTCTGAACATTCGCATCATCAAGTGGTGCGTCCACTTCATCTAACACACAGAACGGTGCCGGATTTAATCTAAAAATCGCAAATACTAATGCTAACGCTGTTAACGCCTTTTCTCCACCAGAAAGTAATGCTAGAGAACTATTTTTCTTACCCGGTGGTCTAGCCATCAGTTTAACACCAGATTGCCAGTCATCTTCAAGGCTTAAACTCGCCTCACCACCATTAAAGACCTTTGGAAACAGATTTTGCAACTCTTGATTAATCTGATCAAACGTTGTCATAAACAACTTACGGGTTTCCTGATCAATGCTTTTCATCGCATCTTTCAGTTGAGTTACCGTATTTTCCAAATCTTGAATTTGGTGACTCAACTCATCAAAACGCTGAGAAACCTCTTCAAATTCTTGTGAAGCCGCAAGGTTTACCGCACCGATTTTTTCAAACTGTTTCTGTACTTTCTCCAGTTTTTGCTGATGCTCAGTTAAATCAATTTGTAAACCTTTTTGGACTTCGGCATTTAACTCTTTAAGCTGTTCTTGGTAATGTTCACGATCTGACTTAGCCGCTTGCCATGCCAAACGCTTTTCTTCAAGTTGCTCTCTGAGTTGTTCATCTTTTTGTTGATATTGATGACGCTGATCTGTCAGGGTTTGTTGTTTTTCCTGCACACTATTGAGTTCAAGCTGCCATTCATTCCAGTTCTTTTGCAACTTTTCAGTTTGAGCAAATTGTTGCTGAAATTCTGACTCAAGATTTGGTAACTCTAACTGAATAGGGTCAACAAATTTTTTCGCCTGCTCCATTTGAGCATTAATTCGCTGATATTGGCTCTGCAAGAACGAGATATCTTTTTCAAGCAATTCGATTTGTTGAGTGGTTTGCGTACTACTACGGCGTAAAATCTCGCGTTCTTGTTGCTGATGTTGTAGAGCTTGTTGCTGTTCTTCTAACTTCTCCGTTAACTCTTCTACCCGGAATTGCAAGGTTTTATAATCGGGTAAAATAGTTTCAAGTTTGATTGCTAGAGCATGCAAATCAATCTCTAGATCATCTTTTTGCATTGCATCTTCTTCAAGCTGCATGTCTAACTGAGCTAACTGATCTTTCAATTGTTGTTTTTGCAGTAAAAATGCTTGAGCTGCGGTTTGCTGTTTAGCAATTTGCACATCAAGCTGTTGTAAGTCTTTTTGTTTTTGTTTAACAACTTGCTGTTTCTGCTGCAAGTCAGACTGCAACTGCCCTAGTTCATCTTTCTGTTGAACTAAAATTTGATCTAATGCTTGTAATTCGGGTTGCTGCTTTTCAAGGGCTTGTTCAATTTCATCTAGACGAATGCGATGGCTCAGCATACCTTGTGCACTTTGACTCTCGTCATCATACATAAGGGCAATCACCCAATCCTGCCCGACATGATAGCCATCTAAAGTCAAAATAGACTGACCATGTTGTAATTGCTTTTGCTCATTTAAAGCAACAGTCAAATCTTGTGCAATTGCTACATTCGAGAATATTGATAGCTGTGGCGACGCAATCCAGTCATTTAAACAGGCCAAATTCCCTTTAAATTTGTTTGTTTGCTCTGAAGGTTTTAACTGACGAGCAATTCCTTCCTGAAAGGCTTGTTCAGTTTCAACAATATGAGCTTGTAACCATTTTGCTAAAAACTTTTCAACAATCTGCGCATGCGGTTTGCCTTGCTCTGTTAACTGTAGAGCCTGCATTAAACGTAGTGCATTTTGATGTTGCTTTGGACTTTGTTTAGCAACAAGCTGACTTAAGTTTTTCTGCTCAGATAATAAAACCTGTATTTCTGTTTTTAGTGTTTGTTGCTGATTTTTGGTTGTCTGATGCGTTTGTTGAGACTGTTCAATCTGTTGCAAATACTGCTCAATTTCAGCTTCTAACGTCGAGATTTCACGACGTAATTGCTGCTGTAGTTGCTCAAATTCGCCCTGCTCATCTTCATGAACATGCGATTGAATCTGACTTGCTTGATGTTGCAACGTTTCTTTTTGCTGTTCAATGCGTTGAACATTTTTGCCTAACTGCTCAATTTGGGCAGACATCTGCATTTTTTGCTGCTGTTGTTTTTCAACCTGAGCTTTTACTTGTTCAAATTGTTGCTGTGCTTGTTTTTGCTGAGATTGTAAATCAGCAAAGTTTTGTTCAGCTTCCGTTGCAGTATGCTCAATTCCAGTTAATGATTCAGTTTGTTCATCTAACTGATTATTCAACGTTTCAAGTTGCAATTCAGAAAGTTGTAAACGTTCTTTAGTCTGGAATTTTTGCTGTTCTAACTGAACGAGAGTCATACTATTTTGCTGGTATAAACTCTGTTTTTGTTCCAGAGTCATTTTCAGTTCAGATAGTTTTTTCTCAGCTTGTTGCCACTCTTGTTGTAGTGGTGAAGATTGCTGAATAAGTCGCTGAAATAAAGCACTGGTTGCTTCTAAATCATGTTCAATCGTACTTAACTCAGAGCGGACTAATTTAAAAGTCTCACCCAGTTCATTCATTTGAACTGTATATTCCTCTTGAAGACGTACGCTTTTATCTGCCTGAAATGACAAAATTTCAATTTTTAGGGTACGAATCTGGCTTTCCAGAGTTTTATATTGAACCGCTGCTTCGGATTGACGTTTAAGGGTCTTCAGCTGTGATTTTAACTCGAGGGCAATATCTTCTAAACGTGAAAGATTTTGCTCAGTATGTTCAAGATGTTGCAACGTTTCGCGTCGACGAGCTTGATAACGTGAAACGCCTGCTGCCTCTTCAATAAAGATACGCATTTCTTCAGGCTTGGCATCAACCAAACGGTTAATCATGCCTTGTTCAATCACTGCATAAGAACGCGGCCCTAGCCCTGTTCCTAAGAAAATATCAGTGATATCACGACGACGGCAACGTGTGCCATTTAAGAAATATTCGGACTTACCTTCACGGGTGACCTGACGACGAACGGCCAACTCATTATAAGCATTATATGATCCGCCCAATTTGCCATAGGTATTATCAAAACGTAGCTCAACACTCGCTACACCCACTGGCTTACGCTTGGAGGTTCCTGTGAAAATAACATCTTGCATGCTACCACCACGTAGCTGACGAGCATTTGATTCGCCCATCACCCAACGAATGGCATCAATTACATTTGATTTGCCACAACCATTTGGACCAACCACTGCTGTGCGGTTCGCCTTAAAATTTAAAGTTGTACTATCTGCAAAAGATTTAAAGCCGGAAAGTTTTAAACTGCTTAAACGCATAATGCCCTAACTAGCGGCGTGAGCGTCTTGCCCAGGCCAATTCAATCTGTTTCATTCGTGTCAGCGATTCCAACACAAGGTTACGTAAGTGTCGACAAAAATCTTCCATAAATAAAGCGGCTTGTTGTGATTTTCGGATCAAAATTGCATCAGTCACGAGTTTAAATAATGCAAATGCTTCTTGTAGTTCCCGCTTAGAGGTATTTAAGGTCAAAAAATAACTGCGACGTAGTGAAGGTAGTAACTCTTTATAAAACTTCATTAGGTAGGGATTACCCACCATATCTTGCTGTTCAGCGAGATATTGAAAAACACCATCATAAAATTTTTCGATATCTCCTGCTTTTACATGCTCAAGAAGTTGTTCTAATAAGAGCTGCAATTGATCTGCTTCATGTGCGCGCCATGTTTCACTGATGCGTTGCACAATATGCCCCAATAACATCACGTTTGTGTCAAACAGTGCTTTAACCTGCTGTGCAGACATTTCTGAAACAATTGCCCCGCGGCGTGGAAATATCTCAATTAAATGAGTACGCTCTAATAATAACAATGCTTCACGAACTGACCCTCGGCTTACATCTAGCTCTTTGGCAATACGTAATTCTTGAATACGCTCGCCTTCAACCAGCTCACCACTAATGATCTGTTCGCTAATATATTTGACAATTTGCTCAGAAAGACTTTCTGTCTCTTCGAGATTCATAAATCACCCGCTACTTTTTATATGCATTAATCCATGCTTTTCTTTCGCATCCTTGTTTTTAACTGATCGTACCGATTAAAAACTATGTCATTGTCTGACAATTTTATTGCATTTTAAGCCAACCCATTTAAAAACAACACCAAAATTGGATGAATAAAAGCCCCGAATGTTCTTATTTTATTGAATAAAAAAAGCTCGAATTTCTAAAAACTCAAGCTCTTAAATCGTAGTTATAACAAGATTAATATTTTATTCTCTAGTGCATAATCCCTTTATAAATAAAGTAACTACCTACCACCACCAACAAACAGGCAAAGCATTTTTTCAACATTTGTGGTGACAATGCATGAGCAACTTTTGCGCCAAACTTGGCTGTAACAAAACTCATGACACTAATACCAATAAACGCATAGATGTGCACATAACCAATCGTGTTAGGTACAGAGATGTGTTCTTTGGCACCAAACCACATAAAGCCAATTGCACCCGCAATAGCAATAGGTAAACCACAAGCGGCAGAAGTCGCGACTGCTTTTTGCATGACGACGCCATGACGGTTTAAATACGGAACAGTTAAGCTACCGCCTCCAATACCAAAAATTGCAGAGGCAATACCAATGCCACCACCCGCCATAAATTGCATAGGTGTTGAAGGAAGCTGACGTGTTGGGTCAACAACCACATTTGCCCCTTTAAACATACGATAGGCCATCACAACCGCAAAAACACCAATAAGGAGCTGTAAATGCTGACCAGACATCAAATCGGCAATACCCGCTCCTAAAAATGAACCAATCACTAGTCCAGGTGCTAAATTACGAAAAACAGGCCAAAGAACTGCACCCTTTTTATGGTGGGCCGAAACTGAACTAAACGATGTCACAATAATCGTTGCAAGCGATGTTCCGACTGCAATATGCATGATTACTGCTGGGTCATAGTGCAACTGGGTAAAAACCACATAGAGGATTGGTACAATAATTAGTCCACCACCAACTCCAAACAATCCGGCAGTAAAACCAGCAATTGCGCCAATGAGTAAATATATGATTAACTCCATAAATGTTTTACCACTCTGCTCATATTCAACATGGATTTAGAGACTCGCCAACTACAACAACTTTTAAGCGCAAAAAACCAGCTTCCAGAAGTGGTTTTATTAAAAGCAACCACAACTTCGACCAATGATGATATTCGTGAAATTGCCCAAAAAGGCATTACAACGGGCTTGGTTTGCAGTGCTCAACAAACTCAAGGGCGAGGTCAACATCAACGGCAATGGATTTCACCTGAAGGAAACATTTATTTAAGCACATTGGTGCAAACTCGAACACCCTTAGATGGTCGCTTAGCACTTGAAGTTGCTCTGAATATTTTGCAAATCCCGCAGTTACAAGCGCTGAATTTGCAAGTGAAATGGCCAAATGATTTGTATAGTGCTCAGGGCAAATGGGGTGGAATTTTGGTCGAGCCGCTTTCCCAGCATCAGGCTATTGTGGGTGTAGGTATTAATTTAAAAACACCACCAGTGACTGATAGTGATCAACCGATTACATCTCTAGAGGATTTAGGCCTAGAACAAATGAGTCGTCTTGAACTTATTTCAGAGCTTTACGTTGCAATTCAAAATGCAGCTCGCTGGTTTGATCATGGTTGCTACAACTTGGCTGGACGTTTTAACCACCACGCTGCATGGCTTAATCAGTTGGTGCAGTTCGAACATAGTCAGGGACTGGTTCATGGTCGTTTCGTAGGAATTTCCAATGAAGGTGCAGTAATTCTTGAGACTCCTGAACCTCAGCAGTTTTATCAAGGTCGCTTAAGACCACAAGTGAATCAATAAACAGGTGTTCTTCCATGAAAAGTTTATGGCTTGATATCGGGAACACCCGTTTAAAGTATTGGATTACTGAAAATCAGCAGATTATTGAACATGCAGCTGAGCTACATTTACAATCCCCTGCCGATTTATTACTGGGTTTGATTCAACACTTTAAACATCAGGGTCTACATCGCATTGGGATTTCCTCAGTACTCGATACCGAGAACAACCAACGTATTCAGCAGATTTTAAAATGGTTAGAAATACCTGTTGTTTTTGCCAAAGTACATGCTGAATATGCTGAGTTAAAGTGTGGCTATGAAGTTCCAAGTCAGCTCGGGGTTGACCGTTGGCTACAAGTACTCGCTGTAGCTCAAACAGATGAAAACTATTGCATTATTGGATGTGGAACAGCCTTAACGATTGATTTAACGCAAGGCAAACAACATTTAGGAGGTTATATTCTCCCTAATTTATATTTGCAGCGCGATGCACTCATTCAAAATACTAAAGGCATTAAAATTCCAGACTCAGCTTTTGATAATTTAAACCCAGGCAATAACACAGTCGATGCAGTACACCACGGTATTTTGTTAGGCCTGATTAGTACAATTGAAAGCATTATGCAGCAATCTCCTAAAAAATTGCTCCTTACGGGTGGAGATGCTTCTCTTTTTGCTAAGTTCTTGAAAAAATATGATCCAGTCGTAGAAACAGATCTTTTGCTCAAAGGACTACAACAATATATTGCTCATTATCCTAAAGACTAAAACACAGAACAAAATAAAAGGCGCTATATGCGCCTTTTATTTTATAAGTTTATTTCTTTTGGTCATTGTTGCCAAACAGTGGGCCCATTCCGCCACCACCGCCACCACCAAATTGCTTTTGCATATTGCCTAATGAACGCATCATTTTGCTCATACCAGATGGATTCGCAAATTTCTTCATCATTTTAGCCATTTGTGCTTGTTGCTTAATGAGTTTATTCACTTCAGCAACATCCATACCACAACCAGCTGCAATACGTTTTTTACGGCTTGGGTTCATCAAGTCTGGATTACGGCGTTCTTTAACGGTCATTGACTGGATAATAGCTTCCATTTTCTTGACCTGTTTTTCAGGATTTGCTTGCTCAATCGCCTGCTGAATCCCTGCACCGCTCATGCCAGGCAACTTATCTAAGAAGCCCATCATGCCGCCCATACTTTTCATTTGCTCAAATTGCATCAGCATATCTTCAAAGTTGAAGCTGCCGCCTTTTTGCAATTTTTTAGCCATTTTTTCGGCTTTTTCTTTGTCGATTTTACGTTCAACTTCCTCGACTAAAGAAAGTACGTCACCCATGCCTAAAATACGTTGAGCAACACGATCTGGATGGAATGGTTCTAAAGCATCAAGCTTCTCACCCATACCTAAGAACTTGATTGGCTTACCCGTAATTGCACGTACAGAAAGCGCAGCACCACCACGTGCATCACCATCAGTTTTAGTAAGAATCACACCTGTAAGTGCTAATGCATCATTAAACGCTTTAGCTGTATTTGCAGCATCCTGCCCCGTCATGGCATCAACCACAAACAAGGTTTCAGTTGGCTTAACAGCAGCATGTAATTCTTTAATTTCGTCCATCATGTCTGCATCGACATGTAAACGACCAGCGGTATCGACAATCAATACATCAGCAAATTGGATTTTTGCCTGTTCAATTGCACGATTAACGATATCAATTGGCTTTTCAGAAGCATCTGATGGAATAAAACCAGCACCAACTTCGTTAGAGACAGTTTCTAATTGCTTAATCGCTGCTGGACGGTAAACGTCGGCAGAAACCGTCATTACTTTTTTCTTTTGACGCTCTTTTAAGAAACGTGCCAACTTAGCGGCAGTTGTCGTTTTACCCGCACCTTGTAAACCAGCAAGTAATACAACAACGGGAGGCTTAGCACTTAAATCAAGTGTTTCATTCGCCTCGCCCATCATCTTGGTGAGTTCGTCATAGACAATTTTTACAAATGCCTGGCCTGGCGATAACTGAGTCATCACTTCCTGGCCCAATGCCTCTTCCTTAACTTTCGCGATAAATTCACGAGTTACAGGTAACGCGACATCGGCTTCAAGAAGTGCCATACGTACTTCACGTAAGGTATCTTTAATATTGTCTTCGGTCAGCTGCCCTGAGCCAGTAACATTTCTTAAACTCTGTGTGAGTCGTTCTGTTAAGGTATCAAACATTGCAAAATCCGCTTAAAATGGCTAGTTGCAAAAAAATCTTTCTCGAAATAGAAAATTTATGCATAGAATGCTATAGGATACTTTAGTTCGCAGCGAATTTATATCTTATATAGATGAATTAATCCTGAAAAAGGTTTGACATGATTAGCCTCCCCTTGGTTTACACAATTTTGGCACTCATCGCATATACCACTTCTTTCTGGTATCTGTTTATTCGTTTAATGTCAAAACGTGAACCAAACCCATGGTTATTTGCTTTTGTTGCGACTTTGGCGCTTCTGTTGCACGGTACAGTTTTATGCCACGCTATGCTGACACCAGCCGGAATTAACTACGATGTTTTTAATTTAGTATCGTTTACATCGTGGCTTATGCTGTTGTTAAGTTTAATTTTTAGTATTTTCCGTCCCATCGTACCGCTAAATTTATTAGGCATTCCTGTAGCGGCTATTGGTCTAATTTTAGGTTTTGGATTCAGTCGACCAGATCAATTTATTGAGCAGCATTCGTTAGGCTTAGATACTCATATTATTCTTTCACTTTCTGCCTATGCAGTTTTATTGATGGCAACCATTCACGCTATTTTGCTCTGGTTCCAAAATCGTGAACTCAAAAAGAAACAAAAAAAACGCTTTTGGGTCAATTTACTTCCGCCAATTCAGGCGATGGAGTCTTTGTTATTTGATCTGATCATAACTGGCTTTATTTTATTAACGATTGCACTCACTTTTGGTTTCTTGACGATTGATAGCTTCTTTGCACAGCATCTTGCTCATAAGACTGTATTTAGTATTATTTCTTGGTTTATCTATGGCTCACTCTTGATTGGTCATTACAAACTTGGTTGGCGAGGTCAAAAAGCGATTCGTTTTACCTTAATTGGTTTTGTGCTTTTGGCGATTGGTTTTATTGGTAGTAAATTTGTGCTTGAGATGATCTTGGGCCGTTAAGTAAATTAAAATTTCTTCGATACTAGACAGCGTTATACATATCCCGTATAACGCTGTTTTCTTTTTGCTCAGGTGACACAGACTGTGAAACTCATACTCGCTCCAATGGAAGGTTTAACTGACCCGATCATGCGGGATACACTCACATCTGTTGGTCATTTCGACTGGTGTGTGACCGAGTTTATTCGAGTTACAGACAGCATTTTGCCAGACCATATTTACTATAGTTTTTGTCCAGAATTAAAAAATGACGGTAAAACAGCTGCGGGAACGCCTGTCCATGTTCAGTTCTTAGGTAACAATCCAGATATGCTGGCAGCAAATGCAGCAAAAGTTGTAGAGCTTGGTGCACCAGCAATTGATCTAAATTTCGGTTGTCCTGCAAAAACTGTAAACCGACACAGAGGCGGCTCTGTTCTTCTTGATGAACCTGATGTTGTACATATGCTCATTAAAGCAGTGAGAGATGCAGTACCTGCACACATTCCTGTTTCAGCAAAAATGCGTTTGGGTTATCTCGATGAAAACCACACAATGGAAAATGCCCACGCTGTTGAAGATGCGGGTGCAAACTGGTTAACGGTTCATGCACGCACTAAAGCAGATGGTTATACGCCACCTGCCTATTGGGAAAAAATTCTACCGATTAAAGAAGCTTTAAAAATTAATGTCATTGCGAATGGTGAAATCTGGACCAATGCTGATGCTAGAGCTTGTCAGCAACAATCTGGCTGTGAAGACTTAATGATTGGGCGTGGTGCTGTGACGACCCCCGACTTAACCCAATGTATTCGTGAAAACATGAATGAGGCATTATTCAGTTGGGAACAACTGGTTGATTTACAAATTCGTTTTTTAAACGGTCAGGCAAAGACAGAAATTGGTATGGTTGGTCGTTATAAGCAATGGTTAGGTATGATGACCAAAGCCTATCCACAAGCTAAGAACTTATGGGACCAAGTAAAACGTATTAAAGCTTTGGATGAAATTGTCCAACAGTTAGAACACACCAGATCAGAAAATATTTAACGCAATATAGTCAAAAAAAGAGGGCGATTGTTTTTACAACCGCCCTCTTTCATATTTCAGGTTAAGCTATTATTCTTTTTTAAAAGCCGCTTACTTTCATTTTAAAGTCAGTTACAGAAACGCCAGTGACACCAAAACTCCCCATTGAGCCATTCGGTAAATTATTAAACGTTGTTGTATTTTGAGTACCCATATTTCCTAAAGTGACATTATTAAGTGAAGCATCAAATTTACTTGATACGCCTGTATTTCCAAAAGTTAATCCAGTTGGATCAACACCTGCATAGAAGCCATCAAGTACAAAACCTGTTGAGGTATTTGTGCCAGCAAATTTAAACCCGAATGTAGCACCCGTATTATCGGACACTAAAGTAATTGGACAACCTGCAACAGCAGAACAAATAGATTGAATTGCCCCTCCAAATTTAACCATAACTGATTGAGCAGCATGGCCAAGCTGAATATTTAAACGAGGTTTATTGGTTTGTACAAAGTTAATATCTAAATTACCAGTAGAACGGATCAGTTCTTTTACACCCGTATTCACTGTCGTTCCCGAACTAAAAATTGATTTTGGTGCATAACTTGTTAATGCATAATCTGATGGACTAGATAAAGATGCACTTGGAGCTAAATAAACTGAAAAAGGTAAAAGTCGAATACCGTTTACATCACTCCCCATGGATACTGCTAAATTTAAAAAGGGATTTCCACCACCAGCATCGACATCCATTGCAATATTAAAAGAAGGATTACTCGATACGGTAGCTTTAATAAACTCTATGCCAGGAACTGGATTTGTAGAATTTCCTGCAATGACAAAGCCAGCCTTACTGTTATATGAAGTTGAAGCAATACCGTTTGTATCAATCAGAGCGACTTGATTAAATTTAACTTTATCAGCCTGAATACCTAAAGTTAAACCATTTTGGCCCGTCGCTGCCGCAAGACTTTGATCATCTAAAGGCTGCATTGCAAAAACACTTGAACTACTGGCAAGTAGCAACCAGCACCCTATATTTTTATTCTTCATGTCGCTCTAATCCTTAAGAGACAAACGCTTATTATTTGTTCAGACTATCAGAATAATATTCAAGTACAAAGCAATTATCCCTATAACCCGACGAATGCAAACCCAATCACATTCAAAATAAATTTTTTATAAAAAGTGGCGATATCGCCACTTTTCTTTATTAGTTAAAAGCACCATTTCTAGGAACAATACTAAAGCTACTATTTAAACGTCCACCAGTAATTGCAAGCTCACCTAAACGTGCACCGGCACCAGTTGATGGAGGATAGAAGTTAATATCTTTAACACGTAATGCACCATCAATACTCTTATCGGGATTAAAATAAACTGCCGTATTTACGCCAACTTTACCTAAACCACTTGCACTATCTTTACCAACAACTAAAGCAGTATTAAACGCAAGCTTTCCAGTAATATTATCAAAACCAATTGCAGAACCATCGATCGGATCACTAATTTGAACTGTATTTCCAGTTGCTGTGGCAGGCATGGTGAAATCGCCCAGTACAGTTAGAGCACTACCGTCTGCAATTGAACTGTTTGGCACGATCGATAAGTTAAGATCTCCGCCTAAACGCAGTTTTAGACCAAATAAGACATCATTATTTCTGGCAAAGTTATCAATTGGTGAGGTACATGAACCGGTAGCTGGACAAGTTTTATATTTTGCCCCCGGTAAATAACCTGCTGCAATTTCAGTTGATAAAGCAAGTAGCATCTCTTTTAAACTAATATTAAGACTGCCATTTTCTAAGCCAATGCTTCCATTGCCTTTGACGAACATATCAATGTTACGTAACCCCATGTAATAATCAGTAGGACTACCGCCATTATTAGCATTTGGAGAACCATCAATTAATAAAATTGAGGTCGTTTTGGTTCCAGTCGCATCACGTCCCGTAGTTCCAGCTGCAATACCAAAACCCAAACGTGAAGTCGTTCCAGAGGTCGCAACAACATTCTGGACAGGTTTACCATTGGCATCTTTTGTATAGTAATAAGCGCTATTTGCTGGCGCGTCTAAACCATATACAGCAGCATTAGCATTTAAGTTATAAAAAGGTAGAGCTAAGCCCCATTGGTTGTTTGCACCATTGTCTGCAAACTGATTGGCAGCAGCTACATTCGCACTTGTCGTAAAACGACCACGTCTTGAAAATGCTTGAAACTCTGCTCCACGCATTGCAAGAATTAAACTGAATGGATTAGTAACCGTATCACGGTGAATGTTATGTTGATAATCAGCAGCGGTTGTTAAAGTACCACTACCTAAACGGATTGCATTTAAGGTTGCGTTGTTTGGCATTAATAAGGTTTTTGTATCAGCAAGATTTAGATAAATATTTCCGCTGTCGAAATAACCACGCGTAGCTGAGTTAAGACCAGTTAAATTGCCAAACTCGAAACCATAAGCATTTAAACCTGCTCCACCAATTTCTAAAGTGGTTGCTTTACCATCTGCGCCTAGCATTGAGTCATTATCTTTAGTGAACTCACCTTTCATACGAAAGGCAATGCCAGAATTACCTAAAATACTATTACTTGAACCTGTGCCAGCAGCTGTATTTGCAGTGCCTAAAGTGGTGCTATCCGCAGTACCATCTATCCCACGAAGTTGTAGATAACTATTTACCATACGTCCGCTAGCACCTAAACGAATCAAACCTTTCGCATTTTGTGGGCTATTAGTTGCATCTAAAGCATATGGGTTAGTTTTATCTACATTCGAGCTAAGCATCACCTCAATATTCAGGCCTGAATTCGTTACTTTTCCGTTACTGTCAATATATGTACCCGCGGTTAAACCAGAAGCTGAATCTGCTACACGGTTAAAATCAACATAGCCATAGGTGGTATTCGGAGTTTGCCCTACACCAGCAACATTAGTTCCAGTATTTGTCTGTAAAACTAAGCCACGAGTTGGGTCAATCAACATGGCCCCTTTACCAACAAAATTAAAGTTAAAATTTCTTAAAATTAACTGATTTAACTGGCTGCGAGCATCCAATTGCCCTAGATAAATATTGGCATTATTAATACCAAGTGTCATGCTTGACTGGCTATTTGCATTAAATAAGCCATCTTGGGTTGTAAGTGCCAAATTTAGAGGAGAAGTTGTTTGAATAGCCAACTGTCCTAAAGTTGGCGAGCATGTAGCAGAGCTATTACAAACTTTAACGCTATTTACGGTAATAAGTGATGGACTACTTTGCATAGAAAAATCGAGTCCAGTTTTACCCGTAGTTGGGTTACTCCCTACATCTAAACGGTAATTAGTGCTTAAAGTTTGGTTAGATGCATTACTTTTTTGGACTTTTACACCACTTGCTTGAGCTCTTAATACCTGATCAGCACTTGTTGGTGTGCCTGCATGGTCATCCCAGTAAGCATTATCAATATTAATTTCATTAAACGTAGTTTGAATAGAGATCCCATCTTGTCCATTGACGGCACTCAAATCAGCATCTGTTAAAGCTTCTAAAGCATAAATTTGACCACTCACTAACAACATGCTGGTTGCTAATGTATTTAAAATAAACTTTGAGCTGTGATTTTCTTTATTTTTTTTCATCACTTCAGTTCCTTTGAAATCTACATTAACCCTTAACAACGAGGATGGCTACCATCACAGCTAAAGACCATGACTTTTCCTTGGATAGCCAAGTTTCCGTTCATCATTAAGCCCATAAAACCAGTTTCACGTCCATAGTCATAGGCCGATGGAGTTGCTGTAGCAACTTGCTGGTTCCCACTATTAGCAGTCGCAGCATATGTCGGTTTTTTGAAATATGCATAGTCATACATATTTGCACTCGAACCTTGTGCTGTTGTTGAGCTGGTAAAGTTATCTTGCTCAATTGATAAAGCATTGAAACCAAAATTACGAATTAAAATTGGCTGTGCTGCACTAAAACTAAGCTGAATAGCAGGCTTAATAATTTCCGTATTACTTTTATCAAGATACTTTAAATCAGCGCCATCCAAACCCATTTTTTGAATATTTAAAGTTCCTTGTACACCTTTAAACACGAGCCAAAGTTTATTACCACTATCGCTATTTTCAGCCCAACCACTTGGCTTAGTTGCATCTGCTTGTACAAAACGTTTGTTAATCGCTAAACCAATATGACAGAATTCGACGTTTTGACAAACACCACCACTACCATTGTCAAAGACACCGTTAGCTGTCTGGTTTAAATTAAGCATTAAAGATAAATCAGCACCAGCTTGACCATTAATCGCCTGCAAAGCGTCATTATCTAAAGTTTGCAGCTCCGCATGAGTAACCGTTGTGCAAAGAGCGAGGATCAAAGTACTTATTTTTTTCATATCAATCTCCTCCTCTTATAAGCCTTTAGTTGTCAGTTTTAAATGCTGGATTAATACACCATCGATAGCAGCTGATCCTAAGTTATTTAAAGGACTAATATTAGATAAAGCAGGAGCTTGATTGGCAGTTGGAATAACATAACCTGTTGTACCATTACTACTACCAATTAAATCATTGACTACAGCATTTCTTGAAGTAAGCCATGGAATAGCAGCGTTGCTCCAATCACGATTGGAGGTTGTTCCATACATTGGAGTTGAACCAGATGTGCTCGTACATCCTAGTGCACCAGAGCACTTTGGCGCATCAGCTGGTTTTGTTGTTGGATTTGTAATAACCCAAGCCCCAGTTCCTTTGTTATATTCCCACTGATATAGATAACCAGCGGTCGTATAACCACAGTTCGAATTAAACAATCCGCAGCTATATGTTTGGTTCCATATTTGGGTATTTTGTTGTCTTTGTTTAAAACGGACTTCTGTCATTGTGGCAGATGTAGTACCAGACACTGAGTTGGTCAATGACACCAAACTACCTGCTGAAGTTCCAGAAACCTGTGTTCCTGTTGAAATCAAACGCCCAAAGGAGACTCCAATTGCGCCTTCACTTGTATTTGCTAATAAGGTTTTTCCATTATCTGGACTATATACGGTACCAATCGTAATACTACTATGGGTAGGATTAACACACGAATAAACGTTACAAGTAGATCCTTTGTAAGTCGTGTCTGCGCCAGAGTAATCTGTATAGATCTGTTTATATATTTCAGGTTTATTTGCAATCCGCGCAATTTCAATACTAAAGTTTTTACCGTCAGAACCTAAAATAAGGGGCTGATATAGATTACCTAATACTAAGTTAATATTTGGATTATAAAGATACAATCCTTCACTATCAGCAAATTTTGGTGCTACGGCGCCTGCAGAATCATATGCAGGTGTATATAAATTATTTGAAGCATTTGGTGAATCTGAAGTTTCACGGGTACTAAAACGTAATACCTTGCTTGTATCATTAAATGCAATTCGTGTTTTATTCGATGTTTTTGTATCTGTTCTGGTTCGATTTTCTACATAATAACGACATCCACGAGACGTACTAAAACTCCCTGTTCCGCTGTTACCACAATCTCCAGTACTACTGGTGCTTAAAGTTGAATTCGCGCCTGCATGTACGGTTTGCCATCCATTATTGCTACTTGTTGCATATGTCTGAGTTTGACTTGTAACATTTTCAGTCACAATACTGGTATTTTTACTATCGCCAGTATTAAGACGAACTAGTCCAGACATTCCTAAAGTATTATTATAAAAAGGGCTCATCCCACCAGCGGAGGTGGCACCACCAAGGGTCTGAAACATACTAATCTGGCTACCATTTAAACTAAAGCCATTTAGAATGCCTTGCAAACGTAAACGGTTAGCACGAGTTGTATCAATACTTGTTCCAATTAATCCATTACTATTACCATATTGAAATTGAGCTAGAGAGCCATTCGTTGTAGCCACAACATTTGGATTTCGTACAAAGGCATCAGCCCATAAACCTAATTTTAAATTATATGCATCAGCTCCCTCTGCCCCATCAATTATTGGCTGATATAGAGGAGCTTCTAAAGATAAATACGTTACTGGATAAACACTGCTATCTGTTGTACTAAAATTAGGAACATTGGTCGCAGTTTTTACTTTGAATATCCATGGATTAGCTCCTGTACCCCAACTCGAAATCGCTGCTGCGGCTGAGGTATTAGCAATACGCGAATTTGCATCACCATCCGACTTCGATAGTGCTAAACCATAAAGAAAGATATCAGCTTTACCTACTGCGCGGTCTTCTGGCCCAACAGTGCCATTACCACTCGTATCAGCTGCAGCAACACTCAAAGGCCCAACAGGCACATAATTAATGTAACCTGTATCTTTACTACGATCGGTAATAATTTGATTTACAGATTCATTTGGACCAGCACCACGAAATACCATAAATGTATTTTGCGGTAATATTGCAATACCCTCACCCGTAGTTTCACTTAGACCAGCATCGGAAAGTTCTTCAAGAGCAAAGCTAGATTGACTTAAAAAAAGTCCAATTAAACTTGCCAAAACGGTTTTTTTAAAACATACCGTATAATTAAGTGTAGTCATCTTGACCTTCCTGTTTTATACGATGCCGAGCACCATATTTATTTTTCTTTAACAATCCTTGATGCCAGGTGAATCTATCCTTTTCACCTTAGACAAAGAGACAACTCTAAAAGATATTGCCAACCTTTCCACATTTCTATTATGCGGAATATTTGCACAAATGCAAAAAAAAGCATGTAAAAAATTACTTTTCCGATAAATGAAAAATGGCAGGGCTATTTAACTCAATTAACAAAATTTTAAAGAACCATAACAGTTAGCCGAAAAACTTTGTTTTTGTAAGACAACATTAGTTAAGGCCATAGAAGCTGGTGTTTTTCCGGTTAAATCAACTGTACCAACAGGAAGATTTCCTGCAATTAAACAACTACTGGCCAAAAGTCCACAGTCCACAGGATTTTTGTCTAAATACGCGCTTACCTGTCCTAAAGCATCCACAATAGTAGAGAGCGCAATATCAACGCTACCAGCAGGAGTAATTTGACCAATATCAATCGGATTTGTAAGCTCTAACCACCATCCTGTTTGTGCAGTAGATGCAGCCTCGGGCCATAAAATATTTACACCTTGCACTGATAGGTAACCAGCAGATCCATTTAATTGCGCAGCATGGAAGTAACCTAAACTTTGTTTAATAGCTACATTTACATCAAGATTATTCACTGTTCCAGTTACATTACCAGAAATAGGAATAGGAAGCCCCAATACAGAGGCTGTAGCATCTAGAGTTCCAGTAATAGCTAGCCCACCAACTCTTGCAGTCGCATTTAAGTTGGCTGTATTAATACGTTTACCTGTAATAATTTGTTGCCCCATAGACAATGTTCCACTACCTGCCCCCAAATTCAAGTTATAACCAGTAGATGTAAACGGGACAGTATATAAATTACCTAAAACGGTTGCTCGACCAGTAATTGCCGTATTTGTCTCATCTTGGGTAATACCGTAGTAAGGATTCGTAGTTACGGTCCCCCCTGTTGGTTTAGTGACCATATATCCACTTAATGAATTAATACCACTAGCAGCATCACCATTTTCTAAACCAAAAGTAAGTAACCCCGAAAGTGACTTAGCACTTAATCGAAAACCTTGGATCTCACGCGTAGAAGCCGAGTCTGGATTTTTAACAGCAAATTCTAAAAATGGATTGGTAATGATAGCGGAAGAAGAGGCACGCTCAGTACTCGTACTATCTACTGTGCCACCACTTAAACTCAGATAATCAATGTCAATATCACAGGCACCAGCGCCATTTACACCACCACAACCTAACTGTAATTTTTTAATATTGGCATTAATTTCTAATTGGGCATCTAGTGCAAGTCGGTAAAACCCCATATTTCCATTTGAACTAGAGTTACTTGCAGAATCTGTAGGCGCAATATAAGACATACTCATTAAAGCTTGGCCACGAGTTGCTGAGAGTTCTGAATCTGACATAGGCACTAATGTAGAGGCAGCATACGCTGAAGAAAAGCACAAGCTTCCAAGCGCTATCGCTACATGAAGAGACGTAAACTGTCGCATGACCGACCTCCGTATCCTTGGGGGCATAATCCTGTTTAATTTCTTTTTATTTGGTTTGCCTAAATTTAGTAGATATCTAAACAATTACTACCAAATAGACAACCTATATCCAATACATTTGCTTTTAAATTCTGTGATGCAGAACAAAAAACAAATCAATTATTGATCATATTATATTATTTTTTACAAAAGGAAACTGTCGTTTATCATAATTCCGATAAACGCATCTCATATAAATTTTATTTATAAAATTGGGCCACCTCAGTGACCCATTATTTTAAAATTCTTCTTTATCTAAGAAAATTATGTCTTAGGCAGTGTAACACCTGTTTGTCCTTGGTATTTACCACCACGATCTTTATAAGAAGTTTCACATACTTCATCACTTTCAAAAAATAGCATTTGTGCTACACCTTCCCCTGCATAAATACGGGCAGGTAAATTAGTGGTGTTTGAAAATTCTAAAGTTACGTGACCTTCCCATTCAGGTTCTAATGGAGTCACATTCACAATGATACCGCAGCGAGCATAGGTCGATTTACCTAAGCAGACTGTCAACACATTACGAGGAATACGGAAATATTCGATTGTACGCGCTAAAGCAAATGAGTTTGGCGGAATAATACAAACATCAGATTCAATATCGATAAAGCTTTTGTCATCAAAATTCTTTGGATCGACAATTGCAGAATGTACGTTAGTAAAAACCTTAAATTCACGGGCACAGCGTACATCGTAACCATAGCTAGAGACCCCGTAGGAAATCAACTTTTCACCATTTTCATCAAAACGGACTTGATTCTCTGCATAAGGTTCAATCATGCCGTGTTTTTCGCTCATCTCGCGAATCCAACGATCAGACTTAATAGCCATGTATTTTCTATCCAAAAGGTAATTTCATTGATTGCGACGTACTTTAACGTAAAAAAGCAATTATGAAAACAACGCTTGAGCTACTCTTCTCGATAAGAATAGCTCAGCTGTACATTTAAAGGTTTAGTAAAGCAGAATAACTAATTGGAATTGAAAAGCTGACTAAAACAAGTGAAGCCGTTCTTTGTAAATTAGTTTGATTTAACCAACCCACTTTCTTAGATGCTAAAACTGAACCCAAGAAAATCCAGAACAACGCAATTGGTGTAATGAGTGCTAAGTAAGCCATCATATGAACCAAATAAATATGAAAATTACTCCATGCAGCTACCGGAAAAATTGCTGAAGCAAACAGTAAGGCTTTGGGGTTCAATAAAGTTGCACAAAATAATTCACGAGCACGGATTGTAGGCTGATTTAATTCAACTTCTTGATTTGCCGTATGCCATAACTTAATGGCTAAGAAAATGATATAGCAGGCACTCAACAGCTTAAGAATAGGCGGCAGCAAGGGCAATGTGTTGGACACTTTCCCAATTAGCATTCCCCATGCAGAAATAGAGATTACGTAACCGAAAACTTCTGCTGGAATAAGTTTTACTGACTTCCGTAGTCCTACTTGCACGCCTGAAGAAGCAAGCAAAGTGTTAGTTGGACCAGGGGTAAGTAAAATTGTGGCTACTAAGCCAATAAAAAGCCATGAAATCATTGAATGACCTCACAATATAGTCATCTCAGATTAATAGATATCCGCTCACATGGCAAAAGGTAATTGTAAGACAAAGTTTTTCAAATCATTTTTTAATTTAAAATAAATAAATTAAAAACAATTACTTATAAAATTACTAGAGAAAGCAGTAAAGAAAACTTTACGGTCAGTTGTTATGCTTTTCAAATAATTTCGTACTTAAGTAACATAAGTATTTTTATTTTAAGTCTATTTTTCCATCAAAAGCCTTTATAATAAAAAATATATAGCGATGGTAAGTTTAAATTTTAAGCTTTTAATAAGTTTCAATTCATATATTGTTTCTGATTTTTTTAAATAGAGCACCGAGCTCTACTACCTTAATGATTATGGCAAAGCACTTTTTTCAATCTTGGCTTCCCTCACCCGAGAAAGTTTCAAATATGAAATTTCTAAGGATTTTTGGTAAAAAGACCTTGAATCCTGTGCTTTGGTATGTCAATCGGAAATCGATTACCAGAGCTGTTTTTGTCGGAACTTTTTTTGGTTTACTGCCTATTCCTTTTCACAGTGTATTTATTGTGATGGCAGTCTTACTATTCGAAGTCAATTTACCAATTAGCTTAATGCTGGCTTGGCTAAGTAATCCTCTTACTCTAGTTCCAATTCTCTATATTGGTTTTTGGTTTGGTGCACATATTTTTCATGTGCATATGATTAATAAAGAAATGTTGCTAGGTGTATTGCACCAAATTTCCCGCTGGATTACTCATTTCGGGCACGGGCATATTGATTTTAGTCTTGCGAAAATTTTGATGACAGGTCTGGTTGTCGAAGCTTTCGTATTTGCCGTCATTTTATATTTATCTACAGAAATTTTCTGGCGTTGGATGGTTATTAAGAACT
Source organism: Acinetobacter sp. V116_7 (assembly GCF_056735735.1). Lineage (NCBI taxonomy): Bacteria > Pseudomonadati > Pseudomonadota > Gammaproteobacteria > Moraxellales > Moraxellaceae > Acinetobacter > Acinetobacter sp. V116_7. The sequence continues at coordinate 57,743 of NZ_JBWZIF010000025.1, read as the reverse complement.
GGAAAAGTAGACATCGTCATAAAAAGCAAGAAGAAGAAGTTTTATAAAACTCCAATCTTCTTGCTGAGTGTTAAATTATTATTTTGGTAGTTTTGATTTCATATATTCTTCAGCCACATTGAGTACATACTCTTGGCAAGCTTCTCCTGTACCAGGGTCATAAGCTCCGTTATTCGTAATATTATTAGATAAGATGCGAATGCCTAAAAACGGAACATTCAACTGACTTGCAATTTGTGCAACTGATGCTGCTTCCATTTCCTCAACTGAAGTGCCATAACGCTGATGGAAAAATTGAATACGATCAAGTTCGTTATTCCAAACATCTGCTGAACCAATTGTTCCCTCAACCACCTCACCTTTGTCATAACGGACTTTATGTGCCGCCATTAATAGCTCTTGATCACCTTCAAATTTGCGTATTGCTATCGGTTCTGGATTAGACTCCTCTGTTGGCAAAACATCAAAAGCTTCAATCCAAGTGAGTGAATTTGACCCAGCACCCAATGGCTGTTTAGGAGTTCTAAATGCACCAATATTGGTCGCATATTTTCCTAAAACAATATCGTAAACATGTAGATCTGGGTCGTGCCCACCTGCTGTTCCCTGATTAATGATCGCAATCGGTTTATAACGCTCAATAGCTAAGGCAGTTGCTGCGGCAGAATTGCTCATCCCCATACGGGTTTTGGAAATAATCATTGGATAACCGTTATAGGTGCCCTTCCAGAATTTCCACCCACCAATTTCTTCAACAGTCTTATTCTCTAATTTTGAAGCCATTTTTTCCGATTCTACTGGCAAAGCACCCTGAATAATAATCGGCTGTAATTTCTGTTTTTGTTCCTGAACTGTTGGTGTTTGTGAAACAGAAGAGTCGTCATTATTGCATCCGACTAAAAATAAAGCGCTACATAAACTGATTACGCCAAAAGCACATTTAAATTGCATTTTTTACCCTTTCTTTTTAAAAAGTGTAAAGTAGCAATCTATATGCCAATTTCAAGTTTAGCTTTGTTATTAAAATTCAGTAATTTAATTTTCTATTTTAACCAGACAATAAAAAACCCGACTTAAAGTCGGGCTTTAATAAGTTAAAAAATCCGCTTGTCATCACGTGTACGTTGTGGAATTTTTTCAATCTGTTCCCACATAACTTTAGCAATATCAATATAACTATCAGCCGCATCATCCATTGCTACAACACTTGGTTTACCCTGATCGGCATGCTCACGGATCTGAGCGTTTAAAGGTAAACGACCTAACAATGGAATGTGGTACTGTTCAGAGAGCTTATCACCGCCACCAATACCAAAAATTTGTTCTTCATGACCACAGTTAGAGCAAATATGGGTCGACATATTCTCAACGACACCTAATACTGGAATGCCAACCTTATTAAACAACTCAATACCTTTTGTAGCATCCAGTAAGGCAACATTTTGTGGTGTAGTCACAATGATTGAACCAGTCACTGGAATACGCTGTGCAAGCGTGAGTTGAATATCACCAGTACCCGGTGGCATATCAATCATGAGCACATCTAGATCAGGCCAAAGTGTTTGGTTAAACAATTGCATTAAAGCACCCGTTGCTTTTGGTCCACGCCACGCGACAGGTGTGTTGTTATCACCAGTTAAATGTCCAATCGATAACACGGCCATTCCATAGGCATCTAAAGGCACGAAATTTTCACTTTCAATAAGAGGTGTTTTGCCTGCATTGCCTAGCATTGTCGGAATACTTGGGCCATAGATATCGGCATCCAAAACCCCAACCTTAAGTCCCATTTTTTGCAAGGCAAGTGCTAAATTGACCGTAGTTGTCGATTTACCAACACCGCCCTTACCAGATGAAACTAAAATAACATGCTTAATGCGTGGATGAAGTGGAACATCTCTTTGTTGTGGAGCAGCTTTTTGAATAGGGGGATTATTCGGATCTGGTTCTGATTTAGGTGAAGCATCTAGTACAGGAGGTAAGTTTGAACTTTCTTGTGTAGGGCGCTTCTGTTGAACCACATGCAGGTTTAATTCTTCAATACCACACTTTTCCAAAGCCCCAGCCAAATCATCATGAATTTGCTGCAAGTGCTCTTTTTCATCAGGAAATGTATTAATAGTAAGTTGTAATACACGCCCCTGAATTTGGAGCTGACTAATGCGATCTTTTAAAGCATCTTTTGAATGGGGTAGTAAATAATTTTGGAGTACGGTTTGGATTTCATCTTCTTTCACTTCTTGTGCGGGTGAAAAAACAGACTTTAGTGAAGAAAGCCAAGACATATTGTTTACTCCAAAAACAGATCATTACAGCTTAATGGAGATAGTGTAACAGTATTGGTCCGCACTCGCTCACCTTGGGATGAATAATTACTCACTTACAATCTCATCTTTTAGGTGAGGAGTGCAGATTTTAGTTTAGATCAGCTTATTCAGCAGAATCATGGTTTTTCAATTTATTTAACTTATCAGTTGCTGTTTTCTTTAACTCATCAAATTTTGCTGTTGCTTGAGTTTTTAACTCATCAAATTTTGTTGCAGCCTCATCTTTTAGCTCTGCAGCCTTAGCTTTGGCATCATCAAGTTTATGGCTTGCCTCAGTGCGTAAATGATCAAACTTGTCTTGCAGAGTGTGCTGAACATCTTCAAGTTTGCCTTTCAAATCACTTGCTTTATCTTCAACCGCCTCTTTACCAGCAGCTTGCTTCTCTTTTACATTTTCCTTTAAATCATCCAAAGCTTTTTCGCCTTGAGCTTTTGCATCTGCCGCTTTTGCCTTTAATTTGTCTACTGTATCTTCAACTGCTTCTTTACCAGCAGCTTGTTTCTCTTTTACATTTTCCTTTAAATCATCCAAAGCTTTTTCACCTTGAACTTTTGCATCTGCCGCTTTTGCCTTTAAATCATCTAATTTATTTTCAGTAGTCATCGTTGTTATCCTCTAGTTAATTAAAAAATTACCTGAATAAGTTATTAGTTATACATCGTTATGGCTTGTTTTCTGACCGTAACTGCAATTTGAAACAAAGACAATACAGGAAGATTCAAATATTTTTCGATTTGTTTATCTGTTCTAAAGAGAAATAACTTCGCAACTAAAAACCAATTTTTACGAATACTCATTGTTACCCCATAAAGATTATTATCCCGCCACTCAAGCACAATTCTCACCTTGTGCTTGGGCAAAGATTATTAACCTTTGCTTATCCCACCACTCAAGCTTAGCTCTCATCTTGCACTCGGACAAAGCGTTGCTTTGTTTTTCCTCCTTCATCAGTTAAAATCTTCCACCTTATAAATACGAATGAGAGAATGAAATCCGTGCGTAAAATTTTAGTCACTAATGCCCTTCCTTACGCTAATGGTCCAATTCATATGGGTCATTTACTCGGTTACATCCAGGCAGATATCTGGGTTCGTGCCATGCGGGCAATGGGTCATGATGTGACTTATGTATGTGCGGATGATGCTCATGGTACTGCCATCATGCTACGTGCTGAGGCAAATGGTATTAGCCCTGAGGAGCAAATTGCGAACGTTCAGAAAGAACATATTCGTGATTTTGATGGCTTCGGAGTACATTTCGATCACTATGATTCAACTCATAGCGATGCCAATAAAGCACGTTCAACAGATATTTATATTAAAAACCGTGAAGCTGGAAATATTGCAGTTCGTCCTGTAACTCAATTATTTGATCCAGAAAAAGGCATGTTCTTATCTGACCGCTTCATTAAAGGTACATGCCCGAAATGTAAGTCTGAAGATCAATACGGCGACTCATGTGAAGTTTGCGGTACGACTTATAATGCAACGGAGTTACTTAACCCGCGCTCGACTTTAAGTGGGGCAACACCAGTTGAAAAATCTTCAGATCACTATTTCTTTAAACTACCGAACTTCGCTGACTATTTACAGAAATGGACCCGTGATGAAGGTCGCTTACCTGTTTCGATTGCAAACAAACTCGATGAATGGTTTGAAGCCGGTTTAGCAGATTGGGATATTTCTCGTGACGCGCCATATTTTGGTTTTGAAATTCCAGATGCACCAAATAAATATTTCTATGTTTGGGTAGATGCACCAATTGGTTATATGTCTAGTTTTGAAAATTACATCAAAGCGAAACGTCCAGATTTAAACTTTGATGATTTCTGGAAAAAAGACAGCCAAAACGATGTTTACCATTTCATTGGTAAAGATATTGTTTATTTCCATGCATTATTCTGGCCTGCAATGTTAGATGGCGCAAACTATCGCACTCCAACTGGTCTGTTTGTAAATGGTTTCTTGACTGTGAACGGACAAAAGATGTCTAAGTCTCGCGGAACTTTTATTAAAGCAGAGACTTATTTACAGCATTTAAACCCAGAATATTTACGTTACTACTTTGCCTCTAAACTTTCAGATAAAGTTGAAGACTCTGATTTAAATCTTGATGATTTTATTCAAAAAGTAAATTCTGACTTAGTCGGTAAAGTAGTCAACATTGCTAGTCGTTGCGCTAAATTTATCAACAGTAGCTTTAACAATACTTTATCTGCTGAATGCGCAGAACCTGAATTGGTGCAAAGCTTTATTGATGCAGGTGATTCAATCGCTAGTGCATATGAAGCACGTGAATTCTCGCTAGCTATTCGTGAAATCATGGCGCTAGCTGACCGTGCAAACCAATATATTGATGAGAAAAAACCTTGGGCACTTGCTAAACAAGAAGGTCAAGAGCAACAGGTTCTTGATGTATGTTCAGTTGGTATCAACTTATTCCGTCAATTAGCAGTGTACTTAGCCCCTGTTCTTCCAACTTTGGCTGAGCAAGTTCAAGGTTTCTTAAAACTTGAAAGCTTTAATTTCGAAACACGTAAACAAATTCTTGTAAGCCACGAGATTGCACAGTTCCAACCGCTCATGCAGCGTGTTGATCCAAAAGCTGTTACCGCAATGGTCGATGCTTCTAAAGAGTCTTTAGGTACTCCTGCTCCAGAAGCAACTAAAGCAACAGCGAAAAAGGACAAAGCTGCCGAGAAAAAACCTGCCCCTGCTCCAGCAGTGGGTGAAGCTGAAATTATCGGTATTGAAGACTTCTTAAAAGTTGACTTACGTGTTGCTCAGGTCGTTGAGGCTGGTACAGTTGAAGGTTCAGATAAGTTACTTCAACTGACGTTAGACGTTGGTGAAGCTGAACCACGCAATGTATTCAGTGGCATTCGTAGCCAATATGCACCAGAAGATTTAAAAGGTAAATTGGTCGTCATGGTGGCTAACCTTGCACCACGTAAAATGCGTTTTGGTATTTCAAACGGAATGGTACTTGCTGCTGGAAATGGTGAAGGTATTTTCATTATTTCTCCAGATACAGGCGCGAAACCAGGCGATAAAGTTTCTTAATCTGTCTTAATAAAAAAGCTTCCTGAATTGGAAGCTTTTTTATTTTAGGAATATCAAAACTGAGTGAATTAAAATATTAAATAAATTTAGGAAGCCAGTGCTTTCAAATTATGACCACGGCCACCCTTCACAAGGGTTATTAAATAAAACATGTATGTTTCCTAACTCCTCATTTGTTAAATAACCGTTCTTATTTTCATCTAGATAATGAAATAGCTCTGTTTGCTTGTTTTCACCTTGAAAACGTTTATCGCTCGGCCAGTTGTAAGGATAGAAATCTTCAACACGCTGAAATTCTTTTAGACTATACATGCCATCATGATTTAAATCATATTTTTCCTGAAAAAGCTTCCAATCTAAAGAAGCAGGCTCACATGCATTTACCATATTCAAAATACAGTAAGTTGCACATCCAGCAAGTAACTTAATAGTTAGCTTGCTCATGATTATTCACTTGTATATCGGAAATTTTATAATCCTTTTCATGAACTGGAGTACCCACAATACTCATGGTCCGCTCATTTGCTGGCTGTTGCTTGCTCATTGTTCTCATCTCACATCCTGTAGTTAAGATGAGAAAAACTACAGAAATGCTCACCATTAGTTTTTTCATAACGTGATCCTCATTTCTTTTTGTTTTATTTATTAAGTTACCACTTTTAAAGTGTTTAAGTGCTAAAAAAGATATTTCAATTTGTATATATTTTACGCAAAAATAAAGCCAGACTATAAATAGCTGGCTTTGGATTTTTTAGATATTTTAATTAAAGACTTATCATTTGAAGAAAATTAACTTTAAGCCTAATACACTCACAATACTTCCAGCTACTCGGTCAACGCCAGTTTTTGCTTTTAAGTACATTGTTCTAGGCTTCTCTGAAGATAACAGCATTGCCACACATGAATACCAACCCGCATCAATCATAAAACAAATCACTGGTAATGCGACGTAGTAATAATTTGGGATTTCTTTGGGCAACAAAGCAGTAAATACACTCGCTAGCACGACTGCAATTTTCGGATTACTTAATTGCGTAATCAAACCATAACGATATGCCTGTTTATAGGTCATTTTTGATTTGCCATCATTTTCCATAGCAATTGGTTCTTTGGCATGTTTAATAATTTTAAAAGCCAGCCAAAGCAAATACAGTCCACCACCAATTTTTAAAATTAAATATGCAGAAGGTACTGCCAGTAAAACTGCTTGCAATCCCATAACAGCTAATAGGCCAAACAGAGCTGCGCCCGTTCCTGTTCCTAACGCTGTAAACAAGCCATGTTTACGTGATTTAGAAATTGAATTTTGCGCTACATAAATAAAGCTTGGCCCAGGGCTTATTGCTCCAAGCATCAATGCCATAGCAATTGAAAAAAGAGGAATAAGGGACTCAAACATTGTATTGACCTAGCATCACGCAATTGCGCGGTATTCTAACAGCTTTTTATGACGCATATAAAAATGCAGAAGATATAAATGATGAAAATTGAATTTTCATGTTTTTACAATTTATATCTTCACAACGGACAAAAATGTCCGTTAAATATATCACCTTTGAAACTCCCCAATCGATGACATGAGTAAACGTCAAAAAATTGCTGCCCACAATCGGGATGAATTACTCAATGCAGCCGAAGAATGTTTTCGTATTCATGGCATTAATGTTCCCTTACAAGTTGTAATTGACCACGCTGGTGTTGGCAGAGCAACTTTTTACCGCAACTTTTGTGATCGCAAGGCTTTAATTAGCGCGCTTCTAGAGCGTGCGATTACACAGCTAGAGCAAAAAGCAGCTCATTTTCAACAATTCGAGGATGGTTTATTTCGTTTAATTGAAGGACATATTGGGCAACTTCCCAAGCTCGCAATTTTGCAAGATTTTTGGAGAGTAATTGATCGACAAGACCCAATTATGTTAAAAATTTATGAACGGCGAAATAATGCACTTAACCCACTGATTGAAAATGCGATAGAACAAAAACTGTGCCGAGCTGATTTCACTGCCAATGACTATGCAATGGTCACTGCAATGTTGGGTTCTTCATTTCAAGGACATGAGCCAGAAGAACAGACTCGCTTAGCAAAACGAGCAATTGAATTACTATTTCATGGTATTCAAATACAAAAAATTCGAGGGATAGAATGAGTAAAACGCCTCGTTATTTAGAAACACCACCCGACTGGACGCCAGAAGAGCAACCGACTCTACCTGGTTCACCAGCAGCTATTGCGCATTCTGTACCTAAGCGTTTTATTTACTTTTTTATCGGTTTATTTATCGCCCTGTCGGCAAGCTTAAGTAATGGTTTTATTACAGCAAACTTACCCCTAATCCAAGGTGAATATGGCCTGACACCTTCCGAAGCTGCTTGGCTGCCTGCGGCATATGTTATGGCAAATGTCAGTTCAAACCTGATTTTATTTAAAGCCAGACAACAATATGGCCTGAGAGTATTTTCAGAAATAGGGCTCGTTATTTTTATTGCCGTGCTGGTTTTACATATTTTTGTGCATACCTATGAAATGGCTTTATTCGCACGGGTCGTGGCAGGTTTAGCAGGAGCTCCTCTCAGCTCTTTAGGTATGTATTACACCATGCAGGCTTTTAAAAAAGCAGACATGGCAAAAGGAATATATATCGCCTTCGGCTTTCAGCAACTTGGCGTACCGTTAGCTTGGATTATTTCTCCATTTCTTGTCAGTACAGACAGTTGGTCTGTTCTTTACACCTTTGAGCTTGGTTTAGCACTTTGTTGTTTAGCCATGGTTGTTTCATTGAAATTACCACGTAGCTTACGAATCTATGTTTTTGAGAAGCAAGATTTCTTTACCTTTGCTTTATTGGCTCCTGGCTTTGCCTGCTTATGTATTGTGCTCACGCAAGGCCCAATTTTATGGTGGTTTAATAGCGAATGGCTTGCTTACGTTTTAATTGCAGGTTTTAGCTTAGTTGTTTTAGGTTTGCTCTATGAACACTATCGTGCCAATCCATTAATTATGACACGTTGGTTAGGTGCGTCTTCGACCCTACGTTTCATTTTTGGTGCTTTTGCTATTCGACTTTTAATGTCAGAGCAAAGCTATGCTGCTGTTAACTTTTTAAAAACAATGGGAATGGGTCCTGACCAATTTGTTCCACTCTATGTTGTCATATTAGTGGGGATTTTAAGTGGAACACTTTTTAGTGCACTTACTTTTTCACGCGAACGAATTATCTTCCATTTACTTTTTGCAGAGTTCCTGATTTTGGTTGCTTGTGGACTAGATTATCACCTAACCAGTGATGTTCGACCTGTGAATTTCTTTGCAAGTCAGTTTTTAGTCGGTTTTGCTGGTGGTCTATTTATTGGCCCACTGCTTCTGATTGGCTTTGCACAAACACTTGCTAAAGGCCCATCTTACGTAGTGACCTTTATCGTATTATTTTCTGCTACCCAAACTTTTGGTGGTCTTGTTGGGTCTTCTTTCTTCTCGACCTATCAACAACATCGTACGCAAAACTATCAGGCAGAGATTATTAAAGATTTAGAACAAGCAGACCCTCTAGTCGCTCAAAGGCTCTCGACCTATCAACGCAGTGCATCCATCACCACTACTGACCCAGCATTACAAACAGCTCAATCCATGCGCTCACTTAATCAAGTGGTCACTCGTGAAGCCCAAGTTCGTGCCTACAATGATGTTATTGCTTTAAACGGTATTTTTGCCGTCGCCCTACTCTTATGGGGTGGATTTAATATTGCGCGTAGTAAATATCTACAACGCAGAGGGATTAGCCGTCCTTAATAGCTTTCGTATTTGATGAAATAGAAATTGAGATTGATATATGTCAGATGATCAAAACAAACCAGAACCAACACCAGCTCAGGTACCCGCCAACGAGCCAACACCTGCACCTGCACCTGCACCTGCACCTGCAAGTAAACTGATTCCGACAAAACGCTCAACACTGTTATGGATGTTAGGTGTTCTTATTGTCGGTATTTTAGTGATTTTATGGGCATGGAGAATCGGGCCATTTGCAACGAGTGTCCAGCAAACTGACAATAGTTATGTCAAAGGTAAAACTACGATTTTATCGTCCCAAATTAATGGTTACGTTAAAGATGTAGTCGTTAAAGACTTTGATCATGTCAAAAAAGGTCAAGTGCTCATGCATATTGATGCAACTACTTATGATCAAAAAGTAATGCAAGCAGCTTCTGGTGTTGAGCAAGCTAAAAATACCTTAGCCAATCAAACTCAATCCATTGCCCAAAAACAAGCTGACATTGTGGCGGCACAAGCTAAAGTGGATCAAGTCAAAGCTCAATATGAACTTTCTTTAGCCCAGCTTAGACGCTATCAACAGCTAGGAAATAGTGGCGCAGCTTCTAAATCTGAGCAAGATAAAGCCGCAGCAGATGCTGAAAATAACCTTGCAGCACTGAAGCAAGCAGAAGCTAATGTATTAGTTGCAAATGAAGCACTTAAAACAGCACAAGTTGCAGAAGCTGGTTTAGAAGCACAAGTTTCAAGTGCTAAAGCACAGTTAGACCAAGCACAAACCACCAAAGACTATAGCGTTATTGTTGCTCCGATGGATGGCCAACTTGGTGAAGTTAACCCTCGTGTTGGGCAATATGTAGCAGCAGGGTCACAGTTACTCTACCTCATTCCACAGCAAACGTGGGTGATTGCCAATTTCAAAGAAACCCAAATTGCCAATATGCGAATAGGTCAGAAAGCATGGTTTACAGTCGATGCGATGAAACACAAAAAATTTACGGGACATGTTGAGCAGATCTCACCTGCTGCGGGTTCTGAGTTCAGTGTGTTAAAACCTGACAATGCGACAGGTAACTTTACCAAAGTTGTGCAACGAATTGCCGTGCGTATTACTATTGATCCAAATCAAGAAGGAATGGAACATTTACGCCCTGGCATGTCCGTGGTTACTTCTGTCGATACAAATTCGTAAACAGCTTTTTAAAGTTCTATTTAAAAAGTTACAATGTGATCAATCATTATTTTCTCAATTTCTAATGTTTGATCACATTGCTCAATCAGTTCCTTATCAACATATTCAACTACCTAATCCCCTGCATCTCGACATTAAGCGGCTAGATTTAATTCATCCTCAAATTTCGGGTAATAAATTTTTCAAACTAAAATACAATCTGCTTGCCGCAAAACAACAAGCGTTATCAGGCGTTTTGACTTTTGGTGGGGCTTATTCAAATCATATTGCTGCAACTGCGTATGCAGCTTATCTTTTTGGCTTTAAAAGTGTAGGCATTATTCGTGGTGAAGAACTAGCAACCCAACCTCTTAACCCCACCTTGGCAAAAGCTCAAAGTTTAGGAATGCATCTACATTTTGTCTCGCGCACTGAATATCGCTTGAGGGATGACGCAAACTACCTTCAACAATTACACAATCAATTTCCTGAAAGTTTCATTATTCCTGAAGGTGGTTCTAATGAGCTAGCAGTTCAAGGTTGTCAGGAGATTCTCAGTCAAAGCGATTTACAAAACTATGATGTCATTTGCTGTGCGGTTGGAACTGGAGGAACGATTTCAGGGCTCATTGAACGAAGTGCACCGCATCAAAAGGTTCTAGGATTTTTAGCATTAAAAGGCGACTTTCTACAACAAGATATTATGCAGTGGACTAAGAAACAGAATTGGTCGCTGACAGATGCCTATTGCTGCGGTGGTTATGCGAAAACTTCATCTGAGTTACTGGCATTTATAGAAAATTTCGAAGAACAATATGCTATACCCCTTGAACCGATCTATACGGGAAAAATGATGTTCGGTCTATTTGACCTTATCAAAAACAACTACTTCCCTGAAGGAACTCGCATTCTGGCAATTCATTCTGGTGGCTTACAAGCAGATATAAGAAATAAACCAAGCTACTGACTCACAAATATTTAGGGAGCCTTATTCACCAGAGTGGTAAATGTCTTTAGCATGACTAAGGCTCAGCATGATAGTATATGCCCCTTTTTAATTTTCAAGATTAATCGAGAACCTCTTATGTCTAACAGCCATGTTGATGTCATTGTCTTAGGTGCAGGTGCTTCTGGACTCATGTTGGCTGCACATGCTGCTAAACGCGGACGCTCGGTTTTAATTTTAGAAAAAGCCAATAAAATTGGTAAAAAGATTTTAATGTCAGGTGGCGGTAAGTGTAACTTTACCAATCTGTATGTCGAACCTGATAACTATATTTCTCATAATCCGCACTTCGTTATTTCTGCCCTGTCACGCTATAGCAACTGGGACTTTATCGGTTTGGTATGTGACTACAAAATTGCCTATGAAGAACGTAAACACGGGCAATTATTTACGCTAAACGGCGCTAAAGAAATTTTAGAAATGCTTGTGAACGAGTGTAATAAAACCAAAAATGTGGATATTCAAACCCATTGCGAAGTTGGCCAAATTACACCCTTAGAACAAGGTGGGTTTTCACTAAACACCAATCAAGGACATTGCACTTGTGATTCTTTAGTTATTGCCACTGGGGGATTATCGATTCCCACATTAGGTGGTTCCGGTTTTGGCTATGAACTAGCACAAAAATTTGGCCATCAAGTTTTTCCAACTCGTGCGGGTTTAGTTCCATTTACTTTTTCAGATCACATTAAAGAGGTGACCACACGTTTAAGTGGTAATGCTTTGGATGTGACGTTAAGTAACTCAAAAAATAGCTTTACTGAAGCATTATTATTTACCCACCGTGGCTTGAGTGGGCCAAGTTCTTTGCAGCTTTCAAACTATTGGAACTCAGGAGAAAGTTTTAAAATTGACTTCTTCCCTAGCCAAGATTTAGCAACCTATTTAAAAGATAAAAAGAAAGCACAGCCGAAAGTTTTATTACGTACCCTTCTTAATGAGTTTACTGCCAAAAGTATTATCCAAGAGTTACAACAACTCATATGGCCAGAACAGAGCGAAATAGCGATTGGCAATATCAGTGATGCACAGCTAGATCATATTGCCGAGCAGCTACATGGCTTTGCAGTTAAACCATCTGGCACAGAAGGATATCGTACCGCTGAAGTTACTTTAGGCGGAATAGATACAACAGAAGTATCTTCTAAGACCATGGAAAGTAAAAAGCAGAAAGGGCTATTTTTTGTTGGCGAGGTACTCGATGTCACGGGCCATTTAGGGGGCTACAACTTCCAGTGGGCTTGGTCTTCTGCCTATGCTGCTGCCCAATATGTATAAGCTAATTTGAGTTTTTCGAACTACTTGATGCGTTCGATGAATCTTGTGACTGAGAAGTAGTCTGTTTTGAGCTTTCCGACTTACTAAACACAAATTTATAAGCACTTGCTAAAAACCCTACCGTAATTCCGGCAATGACAATCGGTGCTAAAAAACGACCTGGTTTCTTCATCGTATTTTCCTCACTTATTTGTTTTTATAACGGCCAAAAAAGAACGACCACTCAATATAGAGTGGTCGAACTTATCACAAAAATCAAAGATTTTTTGTACTGTTTATCTGAAATTTAATTTAATTCCCTTAAATTTCATCATTTTCGCCTGTAGAACCAAACGGTTTATTCACTGGCGGTTGTGCTGGATTCACCTGTACAGAATCTGCTGGTTTTGCATCAGATGGAGCTGTTGATGGTGGCGTTGTTGGTGTAGATGGAGTTGTTGACGTAGTTGTAGCTGGAGCTGAACTACTCGTAGTAGAAGGCGGTTGATAAAGAGGATTTGGTTGATTCGCTTCTTTTTTCGCTTTATCAAGTAAATCAGTTAAAAGTCGTTCTGCTGGTTGGCGACCACCTAAACCGAATGCAAGAGCGAAAGCCACGGCAACCGCGCCTAGAGTCAAACCAAATGCAAGGTTAACAATTGAATCTGCAATACCCATTGCTCTTAAACCAAGCGCAAGTACCAGACCAATAATTAAAACACGAACTAAACTAGCTAACCAACGTGAACTATTATATTCACCACGTTGAACTACATTCGCTACAATATTCGCTAGCCAGAAACCAATTACTAAAATTACAGCACCCAATAGAATGTTTGCACCGAAATGGATAAACATTGCAATGAGACCACTAATTTGATCGAAACCAAGACGGTCCGCTGCTTCAGATACTGCAAACAGCATAGTAAAGAATACAATTAGCCAGCCAACTGCATTAGAAACTTTAGTTTGACCTAAAAAGCGTTGTACATCTAATTTTGCAGGAATTTCATCAACACCTGTTCCTGCAATTAATTCAGCTACTAAGCGGCCAACAAAACGAGAAACAATATAAGCAACCAGTAAAATTAAACCAGCCGCAATAATGTTTGGAATTGCTTGCAAGATTTCATTTAGCATTGCTGTCGCAGGTTGAGAAATTGTCTCAATACCTAAAGCTTCGAACGCTACAATTAATGTAGTAATAATGATGATGGCAAAAACAAATGAACCTAAGAATTTGCCTACATTAGAGCTTTTGAAAAGACCAATTTTTTCCGCTTGAGCCTGAACACCTAAGCTATTTACTAGACCTTCAACAATACCGCGTACAATTTTTGCCAAGATATAACCAACAAAAACGATAACGCCAGCAATAAAGATATTTGGTAAGAAAGCTACGGCATCATTTACCATATTTTGAACTGGAATGAGTAAGCCTGTAAGTCCTAATATTGAAAGAACAATCGGAAGGAAAAGTAACAATACAAGCCAGTAAAGAATTTCACCAATGTTCTGGCTAATTCCACCTACACCCACTTCACTGCTTAATTTATCATCGAGCTGGGTTCTGGATAAAACATTGGTAATGCCTGCCCGCACCAGTCGAGCAACGATCCAACCAATAAAACCCACCACTACAGCAGCAATAATATTTGGAATGTAGACCAGTACCTGATTTACCATGTTGCTGAATGGGCCACTCACTCCACTAATGTTGAGCACATTTAGAGCAGCAACAACAGCTAAAATCAAAATAAACCAGAATACAACCTTGGAGATCAGACCTTCAATATTTGGCGCTCTGCCAGTAGCTGAAGATAGTTTGGCATTGGTATTTACTTTTTGTAGAAGCTTTTTCACACCTGCTGCTACTAATAAAGCAATTATCCAACCAACCAATAAGATCACTACTGCAGCCAGGATAGGATGAAACTGATCCCAGTAATACATCGCATCAAATTGAGCGCCGCGAGGCCCATCAAAAAATTCATTCATATTGTTATGTCCTCAATTGTTATGTTCTTTTCAGTGTTATCTCTAGGAAACACCATTCGTTGTAAAAAATGACGATGAATGCGGTCTATCTCACATTATGTTTTGAATATTTTCTAATCAACACACTTCTGCACAAATACAACAAATTGATGCAAAAGGTTGCAAAAAAGCCTTCAGGTTTACACCTAAAGGCTTGATATCAAGTTAAACTGATTCTCTTATTACCCTGTGTAGGTCTTTAAATTCAAATCAGAACTACCCTTAATTACATGTGGTGTGGTCTCATTTTGAAATGCTCCTTCTTGTTTAGGAGTCTGGTTGTGGTCAGCAACCATATAGACAATAAGTGCAAGAAGAAAAAGCCCAACAATAATTAAAATATAAACTGGCAGTCTTCTTTTTTTCGCAGTTTCTTCAGGACTCGTCACATGAGGTGGTTTTGAAAAGTCATGCATCTTCTTTCCCCTCTTCTATTATCATTAACTTTATATTCATCATAGCAATTTGCTTTGTTGCATTGTGTGAAAAAGCATTATTGGAAGGTGTCTGTAGTTGCAAAACTCTACTTTTAAATAAATAAAAATAGTATAAAATTTGCACACATTAATTTAGACAATTAAAAATAATTTCTCTTTATTCACGAACTTCGTCTATTCCCCATTTGTAATACAATATGTTTTAGCGCTTACTTTTTATAAAATAGGCTATAATAAGCCCCCTTGTTTTAAAGCTGCTCTATTTTATGATGTATCGTCAGCAAAACGTAACTCTTGATCTCGACACTGACGTCACACATCAATGTTATATACACCAGACGAGAGATGAACATCTGATTGGTATTATTGAATTTAATAAACCAAGTTATGAACTCAAGTGGGGTGATCTGGAGTATTTTCGTCGCCGTACTGAAGAGTTTTCAGTGATGCCATTTCCTGACTGCATTAACGCCATGATTGTTGATATTCGTAATATCAATATTTTTCTGGACAATGAAGTTCCAATTTTACCTTGGCGTTTACTTGAAGAAGACTGCCCTGTTCGCTTAGTTGTTCCGCAAGATCGTTTAGAACATTATGCAGGCCTTTTTGAACCGACTTGGCTTTCAAGTGATGTAGACAGTGCAATTTCCGAAATTCGTGAATTTATGGATATGTTTGTCCATTAATAAACATATCCATAAAAATAATTTTAAAGTTCTTTTAATTGTCTTTTGTTACCAGTAATTTTCTACTGCAATATTTCCCTCACCTCGACGATTCATCGTCAAACCACGGCGCTTTAAAGCATCTTTCGTGTCATCTACCATTTCTGGGTTTCCACAAAGCATGACATGGCTTGTTGCAGAGCTCAGTTCTATACCAGCAACTTTTTCTAATTCACCGTTCTCAATCAAAACTGGCAAACGATCATGTAACTGTGCTGATGGGTCACGAGTGATAATTGAAATAAATTTAAAACCGATGTGTCCTTCCCCAAAAGTTTCAGCAATTTCTTGAATACGATCGACATAAGCTAATTCAGCTGCAGTACGGACACTGTAGACCAGATTAATCTTTTGATATTTAGACCATGTATCGAAGTCTTGTAGCATCGACAAAAACGGCGCTAAACCCGTACCTGTTGCCAATAACCATAAATCATGCGGTAAAGGCTGCTGATAGCGAGCTAAAGTAAGATAACCATAAGGTATTTTTTCTAAGTAAAGCTCATCACCTACCTTCAAATGTTGAAGATTTGAGGTAAATGCACCGTCAGGTACTACAATCGAGAAAAATTCTAGCGTTTCATCAAATGGAGACGACACTACCGAATAGGCACGAACAACAAGTTCCTCTCCAACTTTCAGTCCAATACGCGCAAATTGCCCAGCCGTAAATTTAAAATGTGCAGGGCGAGTCATGGTGAAACTAAAAAGAGTTGGCGTCCAGCGGTGTACAGATAAAACTTTTTCTACGCTAAATTTTTCAATTGACATGATTTCAACGTGGCATGAAATAGTGCGCTCATGTTAGCATGACAGCCGAAATAATGAATACTTTTAAACGTTAAGGCTTTTTAAACATGCGCATGACATTACGCCAGTTGGCTGTTTTTGTAGCAGTCGCTCAAGAAGGAACTGTCACCAAAGCCAGTGATGCGGTCAGACTGACGCAAAGTGCAGCAAGTATGGCTTTAGCCGATTTAGAGGATGGTCTTGGTGCCCCTCTATTTGATCGTTTAGGTAAACGACTACAACTCAATGATCTTGGTCGGTTTTTATTGCCTCAAGCGCTAGAAATATTAGGTCGCTGTGAAGCTTTTGAGCAAGCTGCAAAAGGTGAGTTACAAAGCATTGATTTACGTATTGGGGCAACTCTAACGATCAGTGATTATCTCATGCCAGATTTAATGGCGAACTTTTTACAGTATCATCCAAAAGCACACCTGCAATTACAGGTAGGCAACACACGCCAAATGATTGAAGCAGTCAATCAGTTTCAGCTTGATTTGGCATTAATTGAAGGCTCATGTCACCTGCCTCAACTTCAATGTATTCACTGGCGAGATGATGAGCTTGCAGTATGCTGCTCCCCTAATCACCCTCTAGCACGTTTAAATCGACCTTTAACTGCGAATGATTTTTATCAAGTTGAATGGATTTTACGTGAGGAAGGTTCGGGAACTCGTGAAGTGTTTGATAATGCTATTTTGCAAGATCTCCCAGATGCCAATATTCGCCTAACCTTAGGTCACAATGAAGCAATCTTGAAAATTGTTGCTGGTGGCTTAGGAATGTCTTGTATCTCTAAACTTGCTATTGAACCTTTAATTGAAAAAGAGCAATTAGTTATTTTAGAAACACCATTCTGGCAACTTACTCGCCCACTTTACATGTTGGTGCATCGTCAAAAATACCAAGGCCCTGGCCTCAAAGCATTCTTGCAATTCTGTGAAGATCAAGTTTAAGACCTGATCTTCTAGTACCATCTTGAGTCATTCTCACATGGCTCACCATTTTTCATTTTATTATTTATGGGTTAAGACAATTAAGGGAAGCTACCACCTCCCTTAATTTTGTATTACTTACTTGTTCGAAACGTTATCAATAATCATCTCTGTCTGTCACGGCTAAACTCGACAATAAGCTAGCCTTAAAGATTGAGAATCTCTATTAACGACGAAAATGTGATAACAACTCTGACGTAATCGCTTTATTATGATCAGCGATTTTATTCTTCTTTGTTTTAGCCGGATTAGGATCAATACGCTCGATCTTGATAGCCTTAAATTTCCCCTGATTATCTGCCGCAAGAAATCTCACTTTTTCATTTCTTTTTGGCTCACCTTCGGATGCAGGGAAATCAGAAATATGAAAGAAAATATCTCCTTCAGTAGTCGAAATAAAGCCAAATCCCTTATCAGGATCATATTGTTTAACTTTTCCGGTATAAAATTCTTGCTTCATGATCTTTACCTTACTTTTTCAATACTGTCGTTACAGCAGAAAATTAAAAAGAGACTTTCAATCCGCACTCAAAACTTTACGGTTTGATTAAGTCTCTTTTATCGTTATTTCAAAATTAGTCTTTTTGGACACTACCAAAAATTTTATCGCCCGCATCACCTAAGCCAGGAACAATATAACCTTGTTCATTTAAGCCATTATCAATAGATGCTGTATAAATCTGTACATCTGGATGAGCTGCTTCAACTTTAGCAACACCTTCTGGAGCAGCAACTAATACCATAACACGTATATCTTTACAGCCACTCGCCTTTAATACATCAATGGCAGCAACTAATGAATTACCTGTTGCCAACATTGGGTCGATAATCATTGCAAGACGATTAGCGACATCTGGAACTAGTTTTTTATAATAAGTACGAACTTCTAGTGTTTCTTCATTACGCTCAAGACCTAAAACACTTACTTTTGCACTTGGAATCAGATTAAGTACACCATCCAGCATACCAATTCCTGCACGTAAAATCGGTACAATCGTTATTTTTTTACCAGCAATACGCTGTGTAGTAACAGTTCCAGCCCATCCAGCAATTTCACAATCCACCACTGGTAAATCTTTTGTTGCTTCATACGTCAACAACATAGTCACTTCCTGAGCAAGCTCACGGAAATTCTTAGTACTGATATCAGAACGACGCAACAAACCTAATTTATGACGAATAAGTGGGTGACGAATTTCTTGAATGGCCACAGATGTTACCTAAAAATATAAAAACGTATTTATTATAATCTTTTTTTAATGCTCAATAAAAAAAAGCCTCCAGATTTGGAGGCTTTTTTGTACACTAGAATTAGTGTTGTTGTGAAAGCATGAAATGTAATGGAGATAAAATTTCTGCTTTTAATGCTAAATTAATCATTGGATCTGGGTAAACACCCAAAATAATAACTAATGCAGCAGCAGCTAATACCATTAAACCACCTACTTTTTGACCCCAATGAGCATCTGCATCAATACGAGGAGTTTCTGGTGGTGTCATGTACATTACAACCATCACACGTAAGTAATAGTACAAACCAATACCACTACCCACAATAATCATTGCAGCTAAGAACCAGTGCTGAGTTGTTACAGCAGCCATTACAACCAAGAACTTACCAATGAAGCCTGCTGTTAATGGGATACCAGCCAAAGATAACATCATGACTGTTAAAGTTGCTGTAAGTACTGGACGACGCCAGAACAAACCACGGTAGTCTGCAAGACTTTGTGCTTCATCTACGTTGTTATATGGGCTAGACATTAACGCTACAGCACCAAAAGCACCGATAGTTGTTAATACGTAAGACACCACATATACAGTTACACTACCCAAGCTCGCATAAGTCATGCTAATTAAAGCAATTAACAAATAACCAAAATGAGCAATAGATGAATAACCGAGAATACGTTTTAAGTTAACTTGACGAACAGCGAGTAAGTTACCAACTAAAATCGACAATACTGCAATGATTGTCAAAATAGTGACTAACGAATCCACCATAATTGCGCCTGAAGCAAGCATATAGCGCACGAATAAACCAATGGTTGCAACTTTAGCAGCAGTCGCTAAGAAAGTTGCCATTGGCGCTGGTGCACCTGCATATACATCTGGTGTCCATTTATGGAACGGCGCAAGCGATAATTTAAACGCAACAGCAAAGATAATGAGTGCTAAACCTAATAACACCATTGGCTGTTTAATTGCGCCAAATAAAGCCTGTACAGAATCATAGAATGAAAGTGAACCAGTATATGCATAGATATATGCCATACCCATCAACAACATTGCAGAAGCTGTTGCTGAAAGTACAAGATATTTAATACCAGCTTCAAGTGAACTACTACGTTGATAAGTATAAGCAAGTAAGCCGTATACAGGGATCGACATTAACTCAAGGCTAATGAAGAACGATGCATAGTGAGAACTTGCAACCATCAACATTGCACCTGCTACTGAAGCAAGTAACAAAAGATAGAGTTCTTCGCGGTTATCTTTATAGGTTTCGATGTAAGCGTGAGACAAAGTACAACAAGCCAACGCCGCAATCAAAATCATAAATTGATAGAACATGGTAAATGGATCAACCATAAACATGCCCATCACATTTGCCGGTACAAACTTACCGCCAAATACTGCAAATAAAATATAAAGTGCAGCGAGGTTTAAACCAACAACAGAAGCTGTTGCGATTAAATTATGATTACGCTTAATTGAAATTAACAGCATGACGACGATTGTTGTTAAAGCAACAATCATCACCGGAGCTAAAGGCATAAGCGTAGCGAATGATACTGTGAAGTTCATGATTATTGGATCTCCACATGGTCAAGTTGAGTAGCTGTTTGCTGAACAGTGTCAACGACTTCTTGAACTGGCACATAACTATTGACGAACCACTGCATGCTTGAATGAGATACATCCAAGAATGTTTGTGGGTAGATACCAAGCCAAACGAGACCAATCGCACAAATCATCAAAATACCAACTTCACGAGCAGATAAGTCTTTTAGTGGACTAGTGTAGTGTTGCTTTTGTTCAGGATTTGGTTCACCAAACAAAGCGCGGTGAATCAAAATCAAGCCGTATAAGCCTGCAAATACAAGGCTGATAGAAGCAAGAATCGTGAATACAGGATATTTATTAAATGAACCCATCAAAATCAGGAATTCACCAATAAAGTTACCTAAACCTGGCACACCAACAAGAGCAGCAACGAAGAACATCAAGAAAAATGGCAAGTACTGAAGCTGGCCACGAAGACCACCCATTAAACGCAAGTCACGTGTATGTAAACGTTCGTAGATTTGACCAGACATAATGAACAATGCAGCTGATGACAAACCATGTGCCAACATCATGATCATTAGACCTTGGAAGGTCAAAATGTTACCTGCGTAGATCGCAAGTAAAATAAAACCCATGTGTGAAATCGACGTGTACGCAAGTAAACGTTTCATGTCAGTTTGCTGGTAAGCACACCATGCACCGTAGAAAATACCAATCAAACCGAAAATAATCGCAATGTCTGCAAACTGAGCAGAAGCTGTCGGGAAGAATGGAATAACGAAACGAAGCAAGCCATACGCAGCTGTTTTAATCAAGATACCCGCTAAGTCTACAGAACCTGCTGTAGGTGCTTGAGCGTGCGCATCTGGTAACCAACCGTGTAATGGGAACACTGGTAACTTCACCGCAAAACCGATAAAGAAACAGATCATGAAACCGTACGCTAAGCCAGGCGGTAAGTGATTAGCTACAGCTAATAAATAGTTGTAATCGAAACCGATCATACCTGTCATCATGTAGCCATAAACTACAAGACCAAGGATACCGATTAACATCACTAAACCAGCGATTTGTGTATAAAGGAAGAACTTAGTAGCTGCGTAAACACGTGAACGACCGTTTGAACCTTTATGACCCCATAACGCAATCAGGAAGTAGATTGGTACAAGCATCATCTCCCAGAAGAAGAAGAACAAGAACAGGTCAATCGCTAAGAATACACCGATAACGCCACCTAAACTCCATAAAAGGTTTAAGTGGAAGAAACCAACGTTCTTTTGAATTTCGCCCCATGAACAACCAACAGCAAGTACACCAAGTAACGCTGTTAATAACACCATGAGTAAAGATAAGCCATCCACAGCTAAGTGAATGCCGATACCGAGTGATTGAATCCACGGTAAATAGAACTCAGCAGACCAAGTTGGGATCTTTGAACCCATCTCATAGCTATAAGTTCCATTTTGCCAAAGTGCAAGACCTAGGCCCAAAGTAATGAGCATACCAATTAAGGCAATCCAGCGTGGCAAGGTTTTGTCGAGCTTATCGACTAACCAACAAATAAAACCAGCAATGAACGGAACAAGGATCAGCGCGGGTAAAATTAAATTGTTTTCCATTTTATTTCCCCACTACCTGAATAACGATCAAGATCATCAATAACACCACTACACCGAGTGACATACTTGATGCGTATTCACGCAATGAACCGGTTTGACGTGAGCTTGTAAAACTGTTTCCGCCTTTAACAAGGGCAGGAAGAACTAACCACAAACTGTCAATCGGGTCACGGCCAAAGATTTTGGCGAAGAATAAATAAGGTTTAACAAAAACGATGTCATACAATGCATCAAAACCAAAAGCGGTACGGCAAATATGTGCCAAACCTGAACCCAAACTTGTTTGAGCGAATGATTTCACTGCACCATAAGCAAATGTAAATAATGCTATACCAACAACTAGACCAACTAGCGCAATTCCTACTGCTAAATGCTCTGCCCCATGCATGCCTTCAACAAATTGTTCAGCCACATGGAATTCAGGAATTTTTGCAGTATTAAGAATACCGGCTACAGGTGCTTTTAATACGGCACCAACAAAAGTAGACAGTACAGCTAAAATGCCCAATGGAGCCCAGTAAGTTGCACCTTTAATTTCATGGTAAGGCGTATTTTCTTGACCAAAGAATACAACCCAGATTAAACGGAATGTATAGATTGAAGTCAGGAATGCACCTGCTACACCCACCCAATATAAGGTGTGATATAGAGCAACTGATTGACCTTGTACCCAAACTTCACCAAGAATCGCATCTTTAGAGAAGAAGCCAATGGTCAAGAATGGAATCGCTGCTAATGCACCGCCACCAATCGCGAAACAAGCAAATAGGAATTTGTTACGTTTGAACAAGCCACCCATTTTGAAGATGTTTTGCTCGTGGTGGTAAGCCAAAATCACCGCACCAGAAGACAAGAATAATAATGCCTTAAAGAATGCGTGAGCCAACATGTGGAACAAGCCAGCTTGATAAGCTTCCGCACCTACAGCCATAAACATATAACCCAACTGACTCATTGTTGAGTAAGCCAAGATACGTTTGATGTCTGTTTGAACGAGTGCAGCAAAACCTGCAACTAATAAAGTTACCGCGCCAGTTACTGAAATGAATTGCATCACTTCAGGAGCAAGTTCAAATACGCTGAATAGACGGCAACATAAGTACACACCAGCCGTTACCATTGTTGCAGCATGGATTAATGCAGAAACAGGTGTTGGACCTGCCATTGCATCTGCCAACCATGTTTGCAATGGAATTTGCGCAGATTTACCAGCAGCACCCAAGAACAACATTAATGCAGTCCAGATCGTAAGAGACGAACTCTTCGTCATTACTTCTGCTGCGTGTTCAACGATGTACTGAGTATTCAGCGTACCAAATTGTTGGTAAAGCAAGAATAAAGCGATAAGTAAGAATACGTCACCTACGCGGGTAACTGTAAATGCTTTGATCGCAGCCCAACCATTTGCAGGGTTTGCATAATAGAAACCGATAAGCAAATAAGAGCAAAGACCTACGCCTTCCCAACCTAAGAATAACAACGCTAAGTTGTCGCCCAATACAAGCACAAGCATGCTGGCAACAAACAGGTTGAAATAAGAGAAGAAACGCGCATAACCTTCTTCACCGCGCATGTACCATGATGCAAAGATATGGATTAAGAAACCAACACCTGTCACCATGCCCATCATGAGTAAAGATAAGCCATCTAAATGTAAGCTAATGCCTGGTGCAAAACCACCAACATTGAACCATGTCCACAGATTTTGAACAAAAACTTGCTGACCACTTGTGGTAAATGCCATTCCAGCAATCAATGCAAATAATGCAGATAAACCTACAGAACCTACACCAATAATTGCTGCAACATTTTCAGAGAGTTTGTCTCGTCCCGCCGCCAACAAAATGAAACCGATTAGCGGAAATAATACTGTTAGATATAAATAACTCATCCGCGCATCTCACTAGCAGCATCCACATCCAAATGATGGAAGCGATGATAGAACTGAAGGACAATCGCAAGACCGATACATGCCTCTGCTGCTGCAAGGGTCAAAATCAGAATGAACATCACTTGTCCATCTGGTTGTGCCCATACGCTACCCGCAAGAACAAATGCCAATGCAGCAGCATTCATCATGACCTCAAGGCTCATTAACATAAATAATAGGTTGCGTCGCACCATTACACCGTAAAAACCGAGTGCAAAAAGGATGGTTGCAACAATCAAACCATGTTCTAAAGGAATCTGGCCCATTATTCTTTTTCCTCTTCTGCACCTGGTTCACGTTTACCTAAGTGGTATGCTGCAACAAGGGCTGCTAGCAATAACATCGCGGCAACTTCAACCAATAATAAATAGTGAGTAAAGAGTGCTTGACCAACGACTTTTGGTCCAATCACTTGTGCCCCAAGCGGTGCTGAAATAGTAGTGTATTCACCACCAAGCATCCAAACTAAAAGCAAGCCGAGTAAGAAACTCATGAGTGCTGGATATGCCCAAGCATCTGAAGAAAGCCATTTACGTTCTTGTTCAACGGTGTGTTGACCTAAGTTAAGCATCATCACAACGAATACAAACAGAACCATAATTGCTCCAGCATAGACGATGATTTCAAGAGCACCTGCAAAAGGCGCCCCCACGATCATGAAAATACCAGCAACAGCAAGCAATGAAACGATTAGACTAAGTAAAGCGTGTACAGGGTTCGTGTTAGTCACTACACGAACCGTAGAAACGATGGCCACGAGTGCCATCAAATAAAACGGCCACATCATGGTAATAGACTCCGTACATCGATTGGTGCACTTTCTTTTTGTGCTTGACCTTTCTCTTTACCGTTAATCGCCATACCCGTTACACGGTAGAAGTTGTAGTCTGGGTATTTTCCCGGACCTGAAATGAGTAAGTTTTCTTTCTCATAAACAAGGTCTTGACGTACGTATTCGCCTAACTCGAAGTCTGGTGTGAGCTGAATTGCAGTTGTTGGACAAGCTTCTTCACACATACCGCAGAAAATACAACGTGAAAAGTTGATACGGAAAAATTCCGGATACCAACGTCCATCTTCTGTTTCTGCTTTTTGTAGTGAGATACAGCCAACTGGACACGCAACCGCACATAGGTTACATGCCACACAACGCTCTTCCCCATCTGGGTCACGCGTCAACACAATACGACCACGAAAGCGTGGCGGCACAATCTGTTCAGCCGGTACTTCTGGATATAAAATCGTGTCACGTTTACGCGTTACATGGGTAAATACCATAAACAACGAACGTACAATCGATCCGAATCCAGCTAGAAATTTATACATTTTGTACTCCCTGCTGTCCTAGGCCTGATTCATCAGAATCACAGCACCAGTCACTAACAAGTTGACCAACGCCAATGGCAAACAAATTTTCCAACCAAAGTTCATGACTTGGTCATAACGTGGACGCATTAAAGAACCACGAGCCAAAACAAACATCATTACAAAGAATGCTGTTTTAATCACAAACCAGAATACTGGTGGAACAAATGGAATTTCTAAATTGAATGGTGCTAACCAACCACCAAAGAATAAAGTTACGATCAATGCAGAAATAAGTACCACGTTGACATATTCAGCAACGAAGAACATACCCCATTTCATACCACCATATTCAACATGGTAACCTTCAGCCAATTCTTGTTCTGCTTCTGGTTGGTCAAATGGATGACGGTGAGTTACCGCAACACCAGCAACCACAAAAATCAAGAAACCTAAGAATTGTGGAATAACGAACCAAACATCGCGTTGTGCTTCAACAATTTCACGAAGGTTAAATGAGCCTGCAATTGCAACCACACCCATTAATGAGATACCCAAGAACACTTCATAAGAAATGGTTTGAGCAGCCGAACGTAAACCACCAAGCAATGAGTATTTGTTATTTGAAGCCCAGCCACCAAACAATACTGCATAGACTGCAATACCAGCCATTGCCATGAAGAACAACAAACCGATACTCATGTCAGCAACACCCAGTGAAGGACTCACCGGGATTACCATGAACGAAAGAACCGCTGTTGCCATTGCAACAGCTGGTGCTAAACGGAATGTAAGTTTGTCAGCAAATTTTGGTGTCCAGTCTTCTTTGAACATGATCTTAAGCATGTCGGCAACGATCTGGAACATACCACCAGGACCAACACGGTTTGGACCATATCGGTCTTGCCACCAAGCAAGTAAACGACGTTCAATAAAAGACATCAACGCTGCAACTAAAACAACAACAAGCAAAATCACAACTGCTTGAACTACAGCGTAGGCGATTGGCCAGTTCTCAGCCCAAAGTGGCGTTTGACGTATAATTTCTTGATTCATGAATTACACTCCTAAAGCCACTGAAACAGGCTCAGCTAGTGACACCATTGGTGCTAAACCAACTGGGTAACCAATATAACCTGTAGGTAAATATTCAATTACTTGTACAGGCAAGCTCACACTGGTTTCGCCTGCTTTTACAGTAATGCGTTGACCTTCTTGAAGGTTCAAACGAGTTGCATCTTGTTCGCCCACTGCAAACATAGCTTCTGGAATACGAGTTTCCATTGCAGGTGTTTTAATAGTGAATTCACCAGAACCAAAAATATGATGCATTGGTACTAAGCGGAAACTTTCAGGGTTTGCAACTACAGCCACTGGAGCAACATAGCTACGCGCAGGGCGTTTTGCCAAGCGATCGAATAAACGAACACCTGAATCACCGCCTTTTAAGTGACCACCTACTTCATCTTGGTATTTGTTCCAAGATTGTGGAGAGTTCCAGCCCGGAGCCCATGCAAACGGTACTAATGATGATGCTTTTTGTGGACCAACATAACCTTCCATTGAGAATGTTAATGCTGAATCTGGATCGGTAGGCTGTTTCGGTTCATGAACTGATAACGGCGCACGCATTGCTGTACGACCTGAATAACGACGTGGTTCACGTGCAATTTTCAAACCATGTACACGGTAACCTGCATCAGGTGCCACATCTTGAATTGCTTCAAGTACTGGTACATTTTTCACGATGCTTTCAATCACATCATCAAGCAATGTCCAATCTACAGCCTTACCTTTAATGCCAGTTTCAATGGCATGTAACCAACGCCATGATTCTTTAATTGCATATTCAGGCTTGTAGTAACTTGGATCGTAAACTTGGTAGAAGCGCTGTGCACGACCTTCTTGGCTTACAACAGTACCGTCACCTTCTGCAAAGCTTGCTGCTGAAAGAACGATATCAGCCTGTTTCACAGTTTCAGTTTCACTGTGATCAAGCACGATTACTGTTTCAGCTTTATCTAGTGCAGCTTTTACTTGAGCAGCAGGTAAACGACGGAACAAGTCATTTTCAACAATAACAAGTGTGTCGTAGTCTTGAGCAAATGCTTGTTCAAGGCTTAAGCCACCAAACAATGCCAAGCCCATAGAGTTCACTTCAGGAACCACAAGACTTAAACCAGCTTTAGAACCTAAGTTCTGAGTCAACTCAGCCGCAGCTTCCATAATAGAAGCATCTTGCAAACTTGTACCCGCAATGATTAATGGTTTGTTTGCTGTTTTTAAAGTGTCAGCAATAGTTTGAGCGAATGCTTTTGCATCGTCATCCAGACCAATTAATACATCACCTTTCACTGCTGCTGCTACGGCAAAGCCTAAACGTGCAATATCATTTGGAGAAGCAACAACTTCACCAGTTGCAACGTCGGCAAGACGAGTTTGAGTTGCAGCCAAGATATAGATCGGAGATTTTGCTTCTTGACCAATACGTTGTACAGGTTCAGCCAACCAATCTGGAGTACGTGTTTTCGCAGCCATTTCGCGAGCTTTGTTTTTCGCAGCTTGGCGAACAGACAATGCCATACGTGGAGCAGTTTGAGTCAGGTCTTCACCTAAAATCAGAACAGCATCATAGCTTTCAATTTCACGCATGTTCGGGTTGTAAATACCCTCGGTTTGCATGATAGATGCAGCAAGTTCAACAAGTTTTTGTTCTTTTTGAGCAACACCAGTTGAGTAATTTGCCTGACCTACAAGCTCACGTAGTGCGTAGTTCGATTCCAAGCTTGCGCGTGGAGAACCAATACCCAAGACTTTTTTGCCTTGAAGTTTTGCAATCGTTTGATCTAAAGCTTGATCAACAGAAACAGTTGCAACAGTTTCACCGTTACGGAACTGAGGCTGACGTGGACGGTCTGCACGGTTTACATAACCTGTGCCAAAACGACCTTTGTCACAAAGGAAGTATTGGTTAACCGAACCATTAAAACGGTTTTCTACACGACGGATTTCACCATAACGTTCACCCGGAGAAATGTTACAACCAGAAGAACAACCTTGACACACGCTTGGTGCATACTGCATGTCCCATTTACGGTTATAACGCTCTGAATGAGTCTTATCAGTGAATACACCTGTTGGACATACTTCAGTCAAGTTACCCGAGAATTCAGATTCTAAAGTACCTGATTCTGGACGACCAAAGTAAACACGAGATGCATTGGCATACACACCAAAGTCTGTACCGCCCGCATAATCTTTGTAGTAACGAACACAACGGTAACAAGCAATACAACGGTTCATTTCATGCGCAATGAATGAGCCGAGTTCTTGGTTGTAATGCGTACGTTTTGTGAAACGATAACGACGACGGTCATGACCCGTCATTACAGTCATATCTTGTAAATGACAGTGACCACCCTCTTCACAGACTGGACAGTCGTGCGGGTGATTCGTCATCAAAAATTCAACAATAGAGGCACGGAAATCCGTTGCTTCTTTGTCTTCAATTGAGATATAGGTATTGTCAGATGCTGGTGTCATGCAAGACATGACCAAACGACCACGCGTATCTTCTGGATTCGCATATTGCGTAACAGCACATTGACGGCAAGAACCAACCGAACCTAAGGATGGATGCCAACAAAAATATGGGATGTCGATGCCCAGACTCAAACATGCTTGTAGCAAGTTTTCCGAGCCGTTGACTTCATACGATTTTCCATCGACATGAATTGTAGCCATAGTCGAATTCCTTAAGCTTGTTCTACGTTGCTGGTTTGCACGACAGGACGAGTCGTCACTTTCGCTTCAAACTCACCACGGAAATGTTTGAGTGCGCCCATAAGCGGCTCCATCGCACCTGGTGCGTGGGCACAGAAAG
Source organism: Acinetobacter sp. V116_7 (assembly GCF_056735735.1). Lineage (NCBI taxonomy): Bacteria > Pseudomonadati > Pseudomonadota > Gammaproteobacteria > Moraxellales > Moraxellaceae > Acinetobacter > Acinetobacter sp. V116_7. The sequence continues at coordinate 28,640 of NZ_JBWZIF010000025.1, read as the reverse complement.
TTTTACCGATCCATAATTTACGAGTCAATTCTTGTAAATGGTCGATATCTTCTTTCTTACCTTCGCCTGCTTCAAGTGCTTTAAGCGCTTTAACAGCCCATGGCAAACCATCACGACATGGTGTACAGAAACCACATGATTCACGCGCAAAGAACTCTTCTAAGTTACGAGTGAGCGATACCATGCATTGAGTTTCATCTACAACCATCAATAAACATGTTCCCAAACGAGAACCTGCTTTCATAATCGTGTCTGCATCCATTGGTAAATCAATGGTATCTGCTGGTAAAAAGTCAGTTGAAGCACCGCCCGGTAACCATGCTTTAAGCTTTAAGCCTTCTCGCATACCACCAGCATGATCTTCAATCACTTCACGTGCAGTTGTACCAAATGGCAATTCCCAAAGACCTGGGAATTTCACTTTACCTGACGCACCATAAATTTTAGTGCCTGGGTCTTTTGATTTACCTGCTGATAAACCGATATACCACTCTGGACCACGAAGCATAATTGCTGGCAAGTTGTTATAAGTTTCAACATTGTTCACAATTGTTGGACGGCCCCATGCTCCTGCAACTTGCGGGAACGGCGGCTTAGTACGAGGGTTAGCACGACGACCTTCAAGCGAGTTAATCAATGCAGTTTCTTCACCACAGATATAACGCCCTGCACCCGTATGTACATGCAACTCAAAATTCCAGCCAGAACCTAAAATATTTTCGCCTAAATAACCTTTAGCACGAATCTGTTCTAACGCTTCATTTAGATATTGAGCCGCCTCGATGTATTCACCACGGATAAAGATATAACCTTGAGTTGCCTCTAAGGTATAACCCGCAATCAACATCCCTTCGATCAATTGATGTGGAAGTTTTTCCATCAACAAACGGTCTTTAAAGGTACCCGGTTCCATTTCATCGGCATTACAGATCAAATAACGTGGACCACCATCATTTGGTGCCATTAATGACCATTTAATACCCGCTGGGAAACCCGCACCACCACGACCTTTTACGGTTGCAGCTTTAATCACGTCTAACACTTCAGCAGGTTTCATGCCTAATGCTTTTTTAAAGCCAGCATAACCTTCAAGTGCTTCGTAATCATCAGCACCACGAACTTCGTCACGTTTGCTTAAACGCCAAGTTAGTGGATGAGTTTCTGGATTACCGTCGCCATAAATTGGTTTTGGTTCAGTATTCATACATACTTCTCCAATAACTGTTTGACCGATGTCACTTCAACTAAACCGTGAGTATCTTCATCAATCATTAAAGTTGGGCCTTTGTCGCAGTTGCCTAAGCAGCAAATTGGAAGCAGCGTAAAACGACCATCTGGTGTCGTCTGACCATACTGAATTCCTAGTTCGCGCTGGAATGCTTCAGCAAGTGTTTCTGCACCCATCAAGAAGCAAGCAATTGAGTCACAAAGCAAAATTACGTGACGACCTACCGGATGGCGATAGATACGGTTGTAAAATGTTGCAACACCTTCCAAATCAGCAACACTCATCGACAATAACTGTGCGATGGCATTCATTTGAGCGTCATCTACCCAACCATTACGGCGCTGTACACACTTCAATGCATCCAAAGAGGCTGCACGAGGGTATGGATAGTGACCAATGTGATGTTCGATATCGTGAATTTCTTCCGCAGTCAAAATTCCTTCAACATTCACACGTGGCTTTTTATCAGTCAAAATCATCATTATGTGTTACCTCTTAGCGATCCACGTCAGCCATAACCACGTCAATGGTCGCCAGATAAATGATTAAGTCAGATACTAAACTTCCGTTAATCACTGAAGGCATTTGCTGTAAGTGAGTAAACGTCGGTGTACGAATACGAGTACGATAACTCATCGTCGCTTTATCTGAAGTCAAGTAGTAAGTACTTGCGCCTTTAACCACTTCAGTCATAAATGATGACTCGCCCGCTGGCATGACAGGACCCCATGAAACGCTCAAGAAGTGCGTAATCAAGGTTTCAATATCTTGTAATGTCTTATCTTTCGGTGGTGGAACAGCCAATGGATGATCCGCTTTATATGGACCAGAAGGCATGTTATCCAAACACTGTTGAATAATTTTTAACGACTCAGTAATTTCACGGAAGTGAACGAGTACACGTGCATATGCATCGCCTTCATACTCAACTGGCACATCAAAATCGAAGTTTTCATAGCCACTGTATGGACGATATTTACGAACGTCAAAATCAATACCTGTCGCACGTAAACCAGTACCTGTTACACCCCATGCGAGTGCAGATTTGGCATCGTATTGTGCAACGTTACGCGTACGACCAATAAACACAGAGTTTTTCAATGCCGCTGTGTAGTATTCGTTTAAGCGCTTAGGCATCCACTCTAGCAATTCTTTAACAAGTTTTTGCCAGTTGTTTGGAAGATCGTGTGCTGTACCACCAATACGGAACCATGCTGGATGCATACGGTAACCCGTGATTGCTTCAACAATGTCGTAAACTTTTTGACGGTCTGCGAACATATAGAATACTGGTGTCATACCACCGGCATCCTGAATTGCCGTACCACAGAATAATAAGTGGTTATTAATACGGAACAATTCGTTCAACATGACACGAATCACTTGCGCACGTTCAGGAACTTTAATACCAGCCATTTGCTCTACAGCCATTACATACGGCATGTTTTGAGCACAACCACCTAAGTAGTCAACACGGTCAGTATAAGGAATGAAAGAATGCCATGTTTGACGTTCAGCCATCTTTTCCACACCACGGTGGTGATAACCGATATCAGGAACACAGTCCTTCACTTCTTCGCCATCTAACTGTAATACAACACGGAACGCACCATGTGCAGATGGATGGTTAGGACCCAAGTTCAGGAACATAAAGTCTTCGTCAGCGTTACCACGCTTAAGACCCCAGTCTTCTGGCACAAAGCGTAAGTGCTCTTGTTCAAAGTCTTGTTTCGCTTTGTCTTGCATGTACGGCGTATATTCCGTCGCACGTGCTGAATATTCTTTACGAAGCGGGTGACCTTCCCAATACGTTGGCAACAAGATACGACGGAGCATTGGATGCCCTTCGAAATTGATACCAAACATATCGTAAGCTTCACGTTCATACCAGTTGGCATTTGGCCAGATATTAGTCGCTGTCGGAAGGTTAAGATCATTTTCGTTCAAGGCAACCTTGATACGAATGTCACTATTACGCTCAAGCGATAATAAATGATAGAACACAGTGAAGTCAGATGCTGGCAAACCATCACGATGAACACGTAAACGCTCATCCATCGCAGACAAGTCAAACAGCATTACATATGGACGTTCCACTTTACGTAGGAACATAAGGACTTCTTGCACGCGTGCGCGCTCAACCCAGACTGTTGGAAACTCTTCAAAAGTCGCCTGCACGTAAAAGTTCTCACCAAATTTGGTTTTGAGTTCTTCTACGATTGCAAATGCTGGGCGTGAATCAACTGGTGTTGACTCTGGCATAGCAATGTCAGTTTCAGCCATTGGCTTGGCTTCCTATTTAATACAAATTCTGTCAATTTTCTCGATGAACATATCGGTTAGATATGTCAAAACACCGTCAAAAAATTATTTAATCTCATCCATAGAGCGTAAGTTTTTAACGGCAATACGCTGCGCATTCTTACGGTCACGTTCTGGCATCATCTTTGGCTTATACACTGGCTGAAGATCATCACCGATCACGGCAGAAAGCGGGCGTCGCTCTAATTGAATCTGGTCTTGTAAAAGCATTAAAGCTTGAATTAATGCTTCAGGACGAGGCGGACAACCTGGGACGTACACGTCAACAGGAATAATTTTGTCTACACCTTGAACTACTGAATAGATGTCGTACATACCTCCAGAGTTTGCACAAGCACCCATCGAGATGACCCATTTAGGCTCTAACATCTGTTCATATAGACGCTGAATAACTGGTGCCATTTTTACGAAACAGGTTCCTGCAACAATCATCAAGTCAGCTTGACGAGGTGAAGCACGGATAACCTCTGCGCCGAAACGTGACAAGTCATGCACACCTGTTAAGGTCGTTGCATATTCAACGTAACAACAAGAGGTACCAAAGTTAAATGGCCACAAGGAGTTTTTACGCCCCCAGTTTACTGCTGTATGCAAGACATCCTCTAAACGAGTCATGAATACGTTTTTATTCACTTCCTCTTCTAGTGGATCTGTCACGATTTGACGTTCTTGCAATGGGTATTGATCAGCATCCGGATTCGCGCGGGTCAGAGTATATTTCATCCCGACTTACTCCTTTTCAGATGACAATGCAGGTGTAGTTTTTGACTTAACACGACCTGATGATTGAGCTGGAATCTGGCCTGTAGGGTCAGTTACAAGCTCTTCAATAGAGTTAAAGCGTGTAATTTCAGCAATGTTCATTGTTGGCGAACCGATTTTAATCGCCTCACCTGCTGATTTACGGCGATCTGCTGGTGACCAACTTAAAGCACCTACAGAGAAGGCATAAACAAGCGCAATCAATAAATCAACGACAAAGATCACGACAGTGGTATATCCCAACCACCCTACTTCACGCACAGAAGTAGACCATGCATAGAGGTAAAGTGCCTCTAAGTCGAAGACAACAAAGAAAATTGCAACTAAATAGAACTTTGCAGACAGGCGAATGCGAGCGCCACCAGCACTCACGACACCCGATTCAAACTGCTCTTGCTTAGCACGCCCCCACGATTTCCCCCCGAGGAGTAAGGGAACTGTGAGCATAAAGACGCAAAGAAATGTAACGCCGATCACGAAGGCGATAATCGCCCAGTCGTATGGAGTAATGGCACTCATGCGGGGATAACTCCTGGCAGGCCTATTATTTAACAAAGAATGTATGTATTGGCCTTCAAATACACCAAACACAAAATTAATCCCGCCAATTGTACCTGATTTCTAATTTCGCATGCTAGTTGAAGCGTCTTAGTCTTTCGGATGATTTTCTAAACAAAACTATTCTTCTATGGGTTGTAAGGGGGGTTTCACCGCACATAATCGGTTTATTTAATAGTTTTTTTGTTTATGATGATTTTTTTCATTTTTTAATTTTAGAATATTTACACAGTTCATCGACTATTAAGTTTTAATAACTTACTTTTTTATAATATTAGTTTGTTTTTTATTGTATTCAGCTTCTCCTCTGAATTATGATGAATGTTTAGTCATGCATAATATTTTATTACTCTTGGATAAGAGTATTTATCATTAAGGGCAGCTGATGCCATACTCACTTCGTGAATTTTCATTTTTTTCCTCTTTAAAAATTTTTCTCCTGTTTAGCTTTATTATTGCAGTATGTTGTTTTATTGGCATCGCATCTCGTCCTTTAAGCTTTCTCGCATTCTTCTGGCCTGCTAACTCGGTTTTGCTTGGTTTACTCATTCGCTTTCCAAGCACACGTCGATTAAGCTCATTTTTAGGTGCTTATAGCGGCTATGTCGTTGCCGATCTGCTTCAGGGCACTCCATTTGCTCTTACACTCGTTTTAACAACGTCAAATTTTCTTTATGTTGTTACTACGTTTGCACTCTATATGTTTTTTAATCAGCATATTAAAGCAGCCTACCGAGGTTATTCCTACCTTTTTTTATTTGCTTTATGCGGAGTAGGAAGCGTAGCAGGCGCATTGTTTGCAGCAACTTTCGTGCCTATGTTTAATACTAAATTTATGCTAGGTGGTTTGTGGGATGAATTTGGTTACTGGTTCACTTCAGAATTGCAAAATGCTCTACTTCTTTTACCGATCATATTGAACCTACCTCAATATAGTCAGGTAAAACATTATTTTTCAAGAAATCGCGGCTTACAAGTAACCGACCTTTTACCTTTCGGGGCTGTCCTCATTTCTATTGCAGCCAGCTATTATGATTCTGGTCCCGGTTCGCTACTCTACCCAATTGCTGCACTGATTTGGTGTGCAATTCGCTACAAACCTATTGTTGTTGCACTCATTACAAGTCTTACCAGTGCCTACATTATTTATCATGTTTCTGGACATTATCTTTTACTCTATCCGAATGACTATTTCAGCAATACGATTTCAATTCGTATTGGGTTAATCATGATGACGATTGCCCCTCTTACGGTTTCCAGTATTAGCGTTTTACACTCAGAATTAATTCAAAAGCTTCAACACGCGATTGCGCATGACGAGTTAACCTCAAGTCTCACTCGACGCCAATTTTTACAGTCAGTCAGACTACTTCAAGAAAAAGTGCACAAGGAAAATAAAACCTCAGCTTTTTTCATGTTGGATGTAGACCATTTCAAACAAGTTAATGATAACTACGGCCATCAAATAGGTGATCGCGCCCTACAAACCTGTGTTACCACTATTCAAAATATTTTGCATCCTCATGATTTATTAGGACGATTTGGCGGTGAAGAATTTGCAATTTTCATTGCAGATACCACCAAAGAGAGTGCCTTTGACCTTGCAGAGCAAATACGAATTAAAATTAGTCAGCAACCGATTTACATTTATGGGAAATTACCAATTTTCATACAAGTCAGTATTGGTATAAGTTTATATTCCCCTTCATCACATAGAGCAATTGAAAATTTATTTAAAGAAGCAGATGACGCTTTATATCAAGCAAAACGTCAAGGGCGTAATCGGGTCTTTATATCTTTATAGGTTTTCATTTAATCATCTAGTGTAATGAATTTTATACAATAACCTGTGTTTTGCCATGTATGCTAATAACAGATAATAAGGAGAAAAATGCATGACTCTAGAATATACGCACAAACCAAACTACTACTTGTTTGCTCAGTTACTTGTGCGACATATAGAAAGCTATATTCACAAACATCCAGATGCGAATAATGCAATTTTTGACTTGCGAGATGTCTATGAAATATTTAGACAGGATTTTGCGTCAACGACAACAAACCTAGAAGGTATTTTGCATATTGCAGATGAATATAAAATAGAAACGCTTAATGGAGATCAACCTCTTATTCAAAAATACCAGATTGATGCAAAAAACAATTCATTACTAATCGACTTTAATTCCGATGCGTTAACCAGCTTAAGAAGCGGAAAACCCATTTTGGAACCAGATGCAACTCAATTATAAGTAATGCAATAAAAAAGCACCTTTATGAAGGTGCTTTTTTATTGGTTTTCAAAGGAGGTTGTTTAAAGCGTTTTGCCGGCCATGTCATGATAAAGCGAGCTCCACCTAAGGTAGGACTTTCATCTACTTTAATCTCACCACCGAACCAATAAGCAATACGACTTACAATTGACAACCCTAAACCATAACCACCCGACGCACGCGTACGGCTGTCATCTAAACGGGCAAAGGCTTCAAATACTCTTTGACGATCTTGCTCAGGAATTCCGGCGCCATCATCTTCAACACAAACAAAGGCCATGCCATCGCTGTGAATACCACCTGTAATACGAACTTTGTTATCACAATAACGAACAGCATTACCCACCAAGTTTTGAACCACCCGATGTAAATAACGGCGCTCCGCATCGACTTTCAAATAAACGGGAGGAGCAACAAGCTCAATTTCTTTTTGCGTTTTTAAAGCTTCAGTTTCTACCGCAACCTGATCCAATACATCAAATAGCGCAATTTCAGCAAAATCTAATGAAGGTGTACCCTGCTCTAGCTTTGCATAAGTCATGATTTCATCAATTAAGGTATTAAGCGCCTCAATATCTTTATCAATCATATCGACCTGATGCATACGATGATTGTAATCATCTTCCTCTGCCAACATCTCTGTACCAAAGCGTATACGTGCAACCGGCGTTCTAAGTTCATGAGATACAGCTCTCATCAACTCACGCTGAGCCTCAATTAAACGCTGAATATGATCAGACATATTGTTATAACTTGATGCCAAGTTTGCCATTTCGTCACTTCCTTCAATAGGAACACGCAATGACAGATCACCTGACTTCATGCGGTTTAATGCATAACGTACTTGGCGAATTTTACGTTCTAACGGCAAGATAAGACCATAAACACCTAAGCTCAGTAAGAATAGGCTAAATAAGGTAATTCCGGCAGAAAGCTGTAAAGGCATCCAGTTAAACATTGGAACCGGTCCAAGAACCAGAACTCGTGTAGGCTGATTTGGTATTGGAGATACGATTGAAATGGTTGTTCCGCGCATTGTTGCACTATCTTTGTACAACATGACACTTTGGTCTTGGCGTAAACGACCAATTTGCTCAGAGTCTAGATTAATATCTTGAATATTGTAGATATTAATTGGATATGAAAAATGTTTTTGAATCTTGGCAAGATATTCTTGTTCTTGCCCCGGATAAAACATTAGATAATCAAGTACAAAAATAGGGAGAGCCTTCATTTGGCGCTCACTAATTTTGTCTACTTTTATCGATAAAAAGTGCTGAGGATCGTCACGTAAACCAATAATGATATACGCGATACTATTACTGGCATCGTAACGGACAACAGACTTTTGAGCTTCGATCCGTTTTTTCTCAGTACGAGATAACTCAACCTTGCTCGCATCAGTGTAATAAATTGGAAGTTCCAATAAATCTGATGCATCTGAAACCCAGTCTATTTTCTGTTGCTTCCCCGGTTGTCGAGCGACTCCCTCACTAATGACATAAGAAATACCATCAGTTAAAGATTCACGGTATTCTTGAGCACGCTGATAATTGATAATTTGTACAAGCAAATAACCAAAAACGGCAACCAAAACAACAAGAATTACCAGTCCCGCATAGATTCGCAGGAATATGCTGTGTTTAAACACTCGACCAACCTTATAGGAAGTTTATTCAGATCTTATAACCCATTGGTTTCTTTAACGAACAAGTAACCTTTACTACGCACTGTTTTAATACGTTTTGGATTTTCAGGATCATCACCAATTTTTGGACGAATACGTGAGATACGGACATCGATTGAACGGTCCTGACCATCGTATTCAATACCGCGTAAACGTTCGAAGATATCTTCACGCGATAAGATACGACCAGCATTTGATGCAAGCAACCATAATAGGTCATATTCTGCGCTAGTGAAATCAACAAGCTCACCATGCAGTGTTACAGAACGGCCGCCATTATCAATTACAAGGTCATCAAATTCGATACGCTGTGCAACTTCGTCTTCTACAGTTTTATCTGTGCGACGTAATAGTGCACGAATACGCGCTAATAGCACACGTGGTTGAACTGGTTTAGCAACATAGTCGTCTGCACCCATTTCTAGACCAAGTACCTGATCCATATCTTCTGTACGTGCAGTCAACATCAAAATCGGTTGATGATAATGTGGACGAACTTCACGGCAAACAGTTAAGCCATCGGCACCCGGCAACATGACATCCAAGACCACTAGGTCTGGTTGTTCACTAATAATACGACGAATTGCACGGTTACCATCAGTTTCTACACCAACTTCCAAGCCGTTGCGGATTAAATACTCTTGAGTTAATCGTGCTAAACGCTCGTCATCTTCAACGATCAGAATCTTTGGTAACTTTTCTTCTTGGCTCATATCATTGCCCCTATAAATCTCATTACATGCATCTTAAAAATCTTGCAGATACATTCGTTTATCATTTGCAATATACACACGTTTACATTGTAAACAAGTAGGCGTTCACCAAACTGATACATGACAACCGTGTTTTGTTGCATTTTATTAACCTTTGAATTTTCTCGTGTTTTTAACATTTAGTTATTGTTATGAAATTTCATATTCTATTCATATTTCCAATGTATGAATATTAAACAAATTATTTCTTCTCCTACATTAATTGTATTTAAGTGATTGTTTTTTGAGTTATCCACAAAGTTATCTATAAGCGTTTTTTAATAGCTTTGCTATGCTATCTCCCATCAAATCATACAGATAAAAAATTACTAAAAAGTCAAGATTGATCTGCTATGAAAAATCCCGTATCTTGTGTTCAAAATAAACTTTAACTACTAAGTCTTGTGTTTATCCCTCAAACATCGTGGCATACTTTTTGCTCGGTTCAAACGGTCTATAAACATAACAAAAGTGACAATGGAGCTATGCTGGCATGAGCGTAATTACTTCGACTCCCGGTCAAATTCAGGTGATCAAACGCACTGGAGATGTTGCTGCATTTGATGCAGAGAAAATTTCTGTTGCGATTGGTAAAGCTTTTCTTGCTGTGGAAGGTCAACAGAGTTCGGATTCAAGCCGTATTCATGACCGTATTACCCAATTGACGGAAATGGTATTAAATACTTTCACTCGTCGTTTACCATCAGGCGGTACAATCCATATTGAAGAAATTCAAGATCAGGTTGAACTTGCTTTAATGCGTACCGGAGAACAGAAAGTTGCTCGCGCTTACGTGATTTACCGTGAACAACGTACTACTGCTCGTCAGCAAACGAACTCAAACCACCACCCTACGTTACAAGTTACCGATGCTAACGGTCAGCTTCAGCCACTTGATTTGAGTGCATTGCAAGCAACTGTAGCGAAAGCAGCTGAAGGTTTGGAAGGTATTGACGTTCAGGCCATTGTTGATGAAACCGTTAAGAACTTATATAACGGCGTAAAAGAAAGTGATATTGCCACTACAATGATGATGGCAACACGTACTCGTATTGAACAAGAACCAAACTATACTTACGTAACTGCACGTTTGCTTTCTAGTGAATTAGTGAGCACAGGTTTAGCATTCTTAGGCTTACCTACAGATACGCCTGAAAACAATGCACTCGAAGCCTTTTTGAAAAAAGGTGTAGAGCTTGACTTGCTTTCACCAGACTTGCTTGATTTCGATTTAGAGAAATTGGCAGCAGCAATTCAGCCAGAACGTTCTAATCAGTTTACCTACTTAGGTTTACAGACTTTATTTGACCGTTACTTCATTCACTCAAACGGCGTTCGCTTTGAATTACCACAATTATTCTTCATGCGTGTGTCGATGGGTCTTGCGTTAAATGAGCAAGATAAAGAAGAACGTGCAATCGAGTTCTATAACTTATTGTCTAGCTTCGACTACATGGCGTCTACGCCTACCCTGTTTAACTCAGGTACATTACGTCCACAGCTTTCTAGTTGTTACTTAACAACAATTGGCGATGACCTTTACGACATTTATGGCGCAATGCGTGACAACGCTATGCTTTCTAAATGGGCTGGTGGTTTAGGGAATGACTGGACACCTGTACGTGCATTGAACTCTTACATTAAGGGTACAAACGGTAAGTCTCAGGGTGTAGTTCCATTCCTAAAAGTTGCGAACGATACAGCTGTTGCAGTAAACCAAGGTGGTAAGCGTAAAGGTGCCGTGTGTGCATACTTAGAAACTTGGCACTTAGACATCGAAGAGTTTTTAGAACTTCGTAAAAACACGGGTGATGACCGTCGCCGTACACACGACATGAACACTGCGAACTGGGTTCCAGACTTGTTTATGCAACGTGTATTTGAAGATGGTGAATGGACACTATTTACCCCTTCTGAAACTCCAGACTTGCACGACTTAACTGGTGCTGAATTTGCTGAGCGTTATGCTTACTATGAGTCTGTAGCGAAAGAAACCAACATGCTACACAAGAAAGTACGTGCTAAAGACTTATGGCGCAAAATGCTTTCTATGTTGTTTGAAACTGGTCACCCTTGGATTACATTCAAAGATGTATGTAACTTACGTTCACCACAACAACATGTTGGTGTAGTTCACTCATCTAACTTATGTACTGAAATTACCTTGAATACAAATCAAGACGAAATTGCAGTATGTAACTTGGGCTCAATCAACCTTGTACAACACGTTCAAGGTGGTGTGTTAGACCGTGAGAAGTTAGCTCGCACAATTAAAACAGCAGTACGCATGCTCGATAACGTTATCGACATTAACTACTACGCTGTACCACAAGCGAAAAACTCGAACTTGAAACACCGCCCAGTGGGTATGGGTATCATGGGCTTCCAAGATGCTCTATATGAAATGAACATCGCTTACGGTTCAGACGCTGCTATTGATTTTGCTGATGAATCAATGGAAGTAATTAGCTACTACGCGATTGAAACTTCAAGCAACTTGGCTGTTGAACGTGGTTCTTACTCAACATTCAAAGGTTCATTGTGGGATCAAGGTATCCTTCCAATCGACTCTTTAGAAATTGTTGCGAAATCTCGTCCAGAGCGCATGTTCGAAGTTGACCGTACTCAACGTTTAGACTGGGACACTTTACGTGCCAAAGTTCAAAAAGACGGTATGCGTAACTCAAACGTGATGGCGATTGCACCTACTGCAACCATCTCTAACATTTGTGGTGTTTCTCAGTCTATTGAGCCAACATTCCAGAACTTATATGTGAAATCTAACTTGTCTGGTGAGTTCACTGTAATTAACCCTTACCTCGTTCGTGCATTAAAAGATCGTGGTCTTTGGGACACAGTAATGGTTAACGACTTGAAACACTTTGAAGGTTCAGTACAAAAAATTGCTCGTATTCCTGAAGAATTAAAAGCAATCTTTGCTACTGCGTTTGAAGTAGATACACGTTGGATCGTTGATGCTGCATCACGCCGTCAAAAGTGGATTGATCAAGCTCAGTCTCTTAACCTTTACATCTCTGGTGCAAATGGTAAGAAACTTGACATCACTTACAAGATGGCATGGTTACGTGGTCTTAAGACGACTTATTACCTCCGAGCTTTAGGCGCAACGTCTGCTGAAAAATCTACAATCAACACAGGTGCTTTAAACGCAGTTAAACCTGCGACTGTTGAAGCGGCGGCAGTTGCTGCCCCTGTTGTAGAAGCGAAAAAACCAGAAGCTGTTGAAGAAGATGGTTTTACCCAAGCAGCTCCAGTTCCAATGGCTTGTTCAATCGACAACCCAGATTGTGAAGCTTGCCAATAACATTCAATGAAATTTCTCTTTTTCACTAAAGAGCAATTTTAAGAGGTAAAGATTATGCTTTTTCATCTCAGCCATAATTATATGCTTGGTGTTGGAGTTTTAATCTTTGCCTTTCTTTTCTTTTATATACCATTGATTTACGCATTTTTCACAATACGTAAGCAACAGCGTAAGCAAAATAAGTTGTAGTGAGTAGAGACCAGAGGCCCAAAATTTAGTCATGCATCAATAAAACTTAATTTTGTTTACACATTAAAAGCGTATAGTAGGGACATCTTCGTTTAAGAGATGTCAAATATAGATATACACAACGAAGAGAGAACAAAAATGTCTATCCTTAGTTGGGACGATTTTGAAGATGATTCGCAAAAACCGGCTGCACCTGAACACAAGTCTGCGCCCATCCAACCGGAAAAAACGTCTGATTCGCAGAATGTATCTGCTGCGCAGTCATCATCGCAGAGCGTGGCAGCTCCACAATCCGCTGGAACCCATTCCGTGCGACCAACAGTTGCCTCCGATACGGTGGCTAGAGCCTCTGCAGCCTTAGAACACTTAGATGTTGCCCCTGGCCTTGAAGAGCTAGAAATGGGCGCGCAACGTGTTCAAGTTGACGACAAAGCAATGATTAACTGTCGTGCGGACTTGAACCAGCTTGTTCCATTTAAATATGAATGGGCTTGGCAGAAGTATCTTGACGGGTGTGCAAACCACTGGATGCCGCAAGAAGTAAACATGAACCTAGACATCGCGCTTTGGAAGTCTGAAAACGGCTTAACTGAAGATGAGCGTACGATTGTTATGCGTTCTTTAGGTTTCTTCTCGACTGCGGACTCTTTGGTTGCAAACAACTTAGTATTGGCAATTTACCGCCACATTACTAACCCTGAATGCCGTCAGTACATTTTGCGTCAAGCATTTGAAGAAGCAATTCACACTCACGCTTACCAATACTGTATCGAATCTTTAGGTATGGATGAAGGCGAAGTCTTCAACATGTACCGTGAAGTTCCATCTGTTGCGCGTAAAGCAGCATGGGGATTGAAATATACTCAATCTTTAACTGACCCTAATTTCCACACAGGCACACCTGAAAACGACCAGCGTTTACTTCGTAACCTGATTGCATTCTACTGTGTTCTTGAAGGGATCTTCTTCTACTGTGGCTTTACTCAAATTTTGAGTATGGGTCGTCGTAACAAGATGAACGGAGTTGCTGAGCAATTCCAATACATCTTGCGTGATGAGTCTATGCACTTGAACTTTGGTATCGACATGATTAACCAAATCAAGATTGAGAACCCTCACCTTTGGAGCGCTGAGTTCCAACAAGAAGTGGTTCAAATGATTGTTGAAGGAACAATGCTTGAAATCGAATATGCGCGTGACACAATGCCACGTGGTGTATTGGGTATGAACGCAAGCATGATGGAAGAATATTTGAAATTCATCTGTAACCGCCGTTTATCTCAGTTAGGTTTACCAGAGCAATTTGCTGGTGTAACGAATCCATTTGCATGGATGTCTGAGATGATGGACTTACGTAAAGAGAAGAACTTCTTTGAAACTCGCGTAACTGACTACCAAACTGGTGGTGCGTTAAGCTGGTAAGTTTAAGCATCTGCTAAATAAAAAACCGCTATCTATAGCGGTTTTTTTATTTAAGACATATTTCATTAAATTAGAAATACAATATATAAAATAAATAACAAAATCAACGACATATATTTTTAAAATTTATACTAATTTCAACTGACAAAATAAGCATTTTTAATATTTAGACACTAACAACCACAAATCCAAAACATATTATAGACAATAAGAGCTGGAGCATTTACAGGATAAGTACCACTATCCAACACCTTATATAACCTACTCTTATACTTAATAGTTAATAATTTTTCTTTTCGGTCTACTACCATGCCAACTCTATAAATGAAATAAAAAGAATCATTATTAGTTATTCTTCTATATACAAACTGCACATAATCTTCTTTCTGAATTTTTGAATGATCAACAACAATAAAACCATTACATATAGAGCACCTCCATTTCTCTAGATCAATATTCATATCCATATTTAATTTTACCAGATCATAAAAATCAACCACATAGCTATACAATACAACCTTTAATAAATTAAAATTATTTTATATAACATATACAACAATATGAATAAAAAATAAAAATATCAATATGAATTTAATTTTAAAATTAATTTTTAATTTAATAAGCATTAAATTAAAAATTAAAACACAATTTAATTCGCAACAAAAAACAAATCATTTTAATCCATCATTTAACTCTAATATTAACTGTATAATTAATCATTGGATTTTTCAATTATTCTTTGTATTACAGTCCTTGAAACTGCAAGATCCTTAGCTAAAGAATATACACTAAATCCTTTTTTAAATTTATTAATAACATCCTGTTTTTGATCATCCGTTAATTTTTCAGGTCTACCTACCTTTTTAGATAATCTATAGTTTTTTTGTGCAGCTTGATCAAATATGAAAAGTTCTTCAAAACCAATACCAATTTCGACAAAATGGATAAAATTATTTTTAATATCTTCTTTCAACTCACTATTTGCATAATCCAATATAATTAATTTAATTTTCTTTTTTTCAATTAAAATAATTGTAGATAATATTTCTTTAAAACTATTTCCTAAACAATCAATACCTTTAACAATTAGAAAGTCCCCCTCCTCCAAGGAATAATTAATTAGATTTAAAAAAATATTCCGTATAGTAATAGATTTATCTACTGATACCAATTCAAGAATAACTCTATTTGGATGAACTTTATGATCAAAGCTTGCTAGTAAAGAAATAAAAGATTCTTTTTCTTTTTGCAAATCATCAATATTTGAATTTATTCGTATATATGCATAAATACGCATAGTCATCCCCCTCTATCCCTTAGAGTGATGTGAAGTATGTCTAATAAAGTAAATTAAAATCAAAAAATATACTTTTAGATCTTCACTTATTGATTGTTATATGATTAGTTTATTAATTTCATACTTTTATAGTAGTGTAATTATTACCATATTTCTACTATTTTAAAATTCCAACGATTACAACAACTAAAAATATAATATCTTAAAATATTATATAAAGATTAAATAATTGCCTGAAAATTACTTTAATTTTTATATTTAAAACTTACAAAGCAGCATAAGAAAATTATAAATATAGTCAAATATTAAAACTATATATATTTTAAATATTAACAAAAAATATAAATTTATAATTTTCATAAATTATTTTACAGAAGTGTTTTAAAACCATGTTTTTTATTTTTAACAAATTTAAACACATAGTTGGAAATCAAACAGATATATTAAAAAAATACTTTTATATCAAAAAGATATATAAAATATCAAACACCTTCTGATTTCCCACATGATATTTTGTTTTGTTATGTATATTCAAATTATTCTATTAAAAAAATAAAACTAGATTTTAATATTAGATTAATATTAAATTTAGAAAGACTTAAGCAACAAGGTAATTAAAGATGAAAAAAAATACCCAGAAAAGCCCAATAAAATTATTAACTAATATAATAATAATGATCAAAAATGTGATGAACAGTGAAGCTTAATCTATGCATTTAATTAATATGTTTTAAACAGTGTATAGTACACTTTTGTGATTTAGTTCATGTTTTTTTTAAAAAAATAAGATGCTAAGATTTGTTTTGTTTTTGTTTAATTTTGGTGTTTTTAATATGCGTACATATGCCTATGTTAGAATAGAGCCTAATTTGCAATTTGAATTTTCTAGATATATCTCTTTTTTTAGTGAGTATGGTTATAAAATTCAAAAGAATAGATTAGTAGTAGAAGAAGTATCTGTTGATAAATCTATTATTTATAGAGATAAATTTCTTAACTTAATAAGTTATTCATTAGAAGAAGGTGATATTTTAGTGATAAAAAGCATGGATTGCTTGGGTAATAGTTTTGAAGAAATTTTAGGTATAGTTGATAAAATTGATCAAAAAAAAATCCGACTGATATGCTTGGATTATTCTAAAAATGAAATTAATGGTGACTTGAAAATTTTCTTCCTTCATTTTCTAAAATTATCTGCTGAATTTGAAAAATTGTTCAAATCTGACAATAAAAAATTCAAAGATCATAAACCTGCAAGGAAAGTTGGTAGGCCTGAAATATTGAATAATGAACAAAAAAATAGAGTGATTGAGTTGTTCAAAAAAGGCTATAGTGTATATTCACTCGCTAAAGAGTTTTCAGTTACAAGAACTGTAATTCAAAGAATTTTAAACAATGCTTCAAAAAGTAACACATTGTAATTATTTAAAATTTTAATTCAAAACCCATTAAATGCATATGGAATGATATCAAAGGGAACCGTAATGGAATATATTTAATTAGTAAAAGTTAATCCTCTACACAATATAAATTATAGGAAATATTGAATTTTAAAAAATTCAATAAGGTATTGATATACAAACATATTTAAAATATTATTATATTTTAAATTTATTTTTTATTAATGATAATTTATAATGGCTCTATATTAATTTACTTTTTACTTACAATTTTAAATTACTTTTTACTCTTCTCTATAAAATCAGGATTAATTAGTTATACAACATAAAATAAACTTTATTTTCAATTATTTATGAAATTAATTTACGCAAATATATAATTTATATATATTTACTATTGATTATATTATATTTACAAAGTAAAGTTGTTTTCTATGAAATAACTTAATCAAACTTTTAAGTTAATCTTGATAGTGTTAAAAAATTTCAAATGTTAGCTTAAGAGTTTAATCTTTTAAAATTCATAATTTTGAGTTTTGAATCAAATAGTTTAATGCTTTCAAGCTATTATTATGAAAATTTATTTATTTTTAATTTTGATAAACACTTAATATGAATGATCTTTTTTGGAATTCCTCACTAGGCTCAGCAACAGGTGAGATTTATATTCCCAAAGGACTTGGGCCCTTTCCAGTCATAATTATGTTTGATACAGGATCAATAAAAAGCACTAAAACTTACGCTACTTTCTATGCAGAAAAAATGAAAGAAATAGGTTTTCTCTCTTTTTTAGTTTCATTAAATTTAAACCAATCAAATAATTATAAAATTAATGAAATTGGTTCTGCTATAAAATACATTTCAAATCGAAAAGAAGTAAATAATAATAAAATATATTTAATAGAAATTGAAAAAAATAGTTTTCTAGATCTAAATATAGAATTATATAAAAATTATTTTCAGGCTATCGTTTCAATCAATTATTTTGATTTAAATAACTAATATTTTAAAAATTGTTTAAATAAATTATAGTGGAGATTAAGCTATTCGAGCTTAATCTCCACTATGTAATTAATTATCAAAAACCGTGGCTCACAGATGATTTGGAAACATAAATTGAGTTTTGTGGGTTCGCATCTTCGACCCAACACGATTTAGGGACATTCACTTCCTCGCCACTTACTAAAGTAATCTTTGTCTGCTTCAACTCACTAATCGTATTACTCGCAGCATAGTAATGATGTTTATCACAAATCACTGTCTTCTTATGATTATTTGCATATTGAGCAGCTTTATCTGCTGTAACCTCACCTGTACCAAAGCTAGGATGGGCTGATTTTTCTGCTATTAAGTACAATTTATGTTTCGCAATTGTATTAATAGAAGGTGGTGAATAAACCGATTGATGTCCATATGGTTGATTCACACAACCAGAAAAGATTAGTGTCAATGAAAATACGATTTGAGTTAGAATTAAATTCTTCATTAATTTTAATCCTCATGTTAAATATATAAACATCCATTTTTATAAATCCCATCTTAAATTAAAATTTAGAGCGTTGGGATTATTAACAATAGATATACCCCAATACATTTAAGTGAAATTTAACCTTGCATTCTTAAATTGGAATAAAAGAAATCAATATAACTTTAAGTTCTTTATTAATTAAGAAGAGTCCACACCCTAAAAGGCTGTGGACTTAGTGAATATCACTCAAACCTGAAATACGAGGATAGTTGCATAATAAAAATCCTCAAAATTATATTCACATAAGCCTCCATTTGTATCAATTACAAATCAATTAATTTCAAAAATAAAATTTTTTATTAAAAAATTATCTTTATTTTACATACACTAAGATCACTTCCATCTAAAAAAATGTTTTAAAATCATGTTTTAAATACTTAAATTTCAAACATTATAAAAATAATTAAAGATAGAATACTTTCACAATTTATTGTCCAGAATTTATAGTTTTCTCATCTATATTACTTTTCATCTCAACTTTCATTTCGTTTATAAAACTTATATTTAAGTAATAAACAATTAAATAGATCATTTTATAGATTCAAAGCAAGCTAATCTTTTAATATCCGCATAAAAGTGATTCCTATGAATGATAGCAATAGTACTTTTTTTTGTTCTATGCAAATAAAAAGTACGCTTATAGATTTCCAGTTTGGTCAAGAATATTCAAGGTTGGCAATCCCCTTGCACACATCCCCGCGATCTTAGTAGCTTTCTCAGCCAAATTATGATGATCCCTGTCAGCCGCTTGTAAATTTATGATATTTGATGCCCAAGATAATTGAATCAACTTGTCATGAAGTACTTTTTGAGAAACCCAAGGCACAATACTGTCATTTAAATCCACCACAACAAATACTCTATTCGCTGGGTGCTTGGGTGTAAGTGCTGTTATTGCATCTACAGTTTCAAATAGTCTTGGATCAGGTATCTTCCCCAATGCTTCTGCCAATATTTTTGGTGATGAAGGGGCTGAACTTGGGATAGCACATAATATATCTGTCCTTTTTGATAATAAGGCAGATACAATATGACCACCACCACTATGCCCAACTAACACATAATTAAGGATTTGATGTCTTTGTTTAATTTTATTTAATGCTTCAGACATTAATAAAGATTCTAATGGCTTTCTAGCACCATTATGTACACCAGACGATCCATAAATCCCTGGACGAGCTACAAAAATATATGGGAAATTATACAACTCTGTGGACTTAACGACTGCTTCATTAACTTTGTCCTGTGGTTTGCTGTTAGTATACTCTGGAAACGCCGTCGCTCCCACAATTGCTACATCTCCAGAAAAATATGCAATTGCTCTATTATTGGTTTGATTTTCGAGTAATCCGGCAGAATAATATCGTATGCATTCTTTATATGAGTAGCCATTTAAATTTACTTCAACCCAAACCGTTCTTCCGATCCCAGAATTATCTAATTGTGTACATTGTGCTTGAGTCGAAGTAACAACGTTATACGCATCTTTTCCGATAAAATTTCCATTTGTTAAATCAATACTAACTGTTTCAGCGAAAGTATGATTAGCAGCTAACAACATCAATAAAGAAATTATTTTTTTCATAATTAACCTTTTTAATTCAGATAAACTTTAGATAATTAAATTAACAACCAAGATTAGTTAATACAACAAAAAAAAATAGAAATATTAAAACCATATAATTCATTTATTTTTATCAAAAAATTAAGCTATATTGCATTAAAACTAAAAATATAAATTATGTTTTAAACTACAATTAAATTAAAACATATGAATTAAATTTCGTATAATTTTAAACATAACTAAAGCCTTAAAATCACTTCTAGTACCACAAAAAAACCAATACAATAACAAGCAGAATTAAATATCACTCTATTATTTTTTAAGAAAGGAATTAAAACAATTTAATTGTTTTCCAGCCAAGATTAACTTAATTAGGTCGCAATATGCTACATCAATTAAAATATTTAGATTTAAGTAATTTAAAAAATCAGATCAGTGAATGGATATCACTATATGATCAGACTGACTCTGAAAAAAAAATAGTCTTTATCTCATATGGTTGCCTAGATCAACGATGTAAAGTTTTTTCAATTACTAGTTCTGACATACAAAAACTGCAAAAAAAAATAAATAACTTTTTAGAAAAAATTTTTCTTAGAGATAAACGTTATCTAGGCTATATAAAACTTGATGTTGTAACTCACGTAGAAAAGAAAAGTTGGACCGATGTTACCCATGATATATCTAATCAAAAGCATAATAATCATTTTAGAAAAGGTATTAGTTTTGATAAAGATTTCAATATATGTTTTTTAGAACAAGAGATTTATGGGAATGCAATCATACGAGGAATTTCATATGATCAAAAAAATTTTATTGACCAGAATAATTTAAATAATGCAATCAAGAAAAAATATTCTTCTATTCAAAAAGAATTAGAAATTATAAAAATTAAAGATGTATGGCTTTTTGAAACTGAAAGTGTATTTTACGAAAATGGTAAATTTATTAAACTTCAAAGTGGAGGTTGTGAAAATGGGGTTAGGTTCATTGATAAAAATGATAAATCTCATATTAAAGAAATAATTAATAAAAATGCTAGTTTCCTAACCAGTCAAATTTTAGAAGATGGGAAATTTATCTACGGCTATTTCCCTGCATTTAATAATGAAATTAAAAGCTACAATACAATACGGCATTGCACTTCAATTTATTCACTTTTAGAAACTTTTGAGATTGAAGAAAACAATCAATATTGGTCTAAAATTCACTTAGCTATTGAGTATAGCATCAAAAATTTTTATAAATTAATAGATGAAGATACAGCTCATATGATTGATGGAAATGAAAATAATTATGAGATCAAGCTTGGTGCGAATGCAGCTACTATTTTAATGTTAACAAAATATCAGGAAATTACTAAAAATAAAAAATATCTAGAATATGCAGAAAAAATAGCAAATGGAATTCTGCAAATGATTGATAAAACAGGAAAAACCACTCATATTTTGGAATACCCATCCTTGTCTATTAAAGAAAAATTTAGAATTGTTTATTATGATGGTGAAGCTGCACTGGCACTCTTAAGGCTTTATCAGTTAAATAATAATAAAGTTCTTTTAGATACTGTTAAGTTAATGTTTGATAACTTCATATCTAATTCATATGAAAAATATCATGATCATTGGTTAAGTTATTGTACGAATGAATTAACAGTAGTATGTCCAGAAGTTAAATACTATCAGTTTGGTATAAATAACTATTTAAATCATATGAACTTCATTAAAAATCGTAAAACAGTATATGCTACTTTCCTTGAGATGATGATGTCTGCTTATAAAATGGTAAATCGTCTAAATATACAAGGTCATGAAAATCTATTTAAATCTTCTAAATTCGAAGAATTAAAATCTCTTATTCAGTTACGTGCTGAATTTCAACGCACAGGTTTCTTCTATCCAGAAGTTGCCATGTATATGAAAAACCCCAAGTCTATATTAAATTCTTTTTATGTAAGACATGATCGTTTTCGTGCTCGAATTGATGATCAAGAACATAATTTATCAGGTTACATTGCTTATTATTTACACTTCAAAGATTAGTTTCAAATCTAAAATTATTTAATAATGTAATTAAAGGTATTTTTATGAATAATGAAATATTTACTTTATCAAATGAAACTACAAATGTTGAGTTTTTTAAAATTGAAAAGAGTCTTAGTCGACTTAATATAAATATGTTTTTCCTTAAAAAAAATCCACATAAGCTTATTACACTAAATAATGATTTGAAACTTGAAGGACATAATAATTTTTATAATTCTGTTCTAAGCCTTTGTACAATTGGTGCCTTCTCATACTCATCTTCTAATCTTAACTATGGAATATCTATTGGCCGCTATTGTAGTCTAGCAAGTAATATCAAAATTATGGGTGCTCACCACTTCCCCGAGTGGATTTCTACTTCACCGCACTTTTATAGTGAGGACTATCATGATACTGATCCAGCATTAGTCACCCATAATTATAGAAGTCGGCGTAATGTTACTATCGGAAATGATGTTTGGATTGGAGCTGATGTTGTTTTAAAAAATAACATTACAATTGGTGATGGCGCAATAATTGCTTCTAATAGTGTTATTACAAAGAATGTAGAACCATATACTATTGTGGGTGGTAATCCTGCCAAATTAATTCGTAAAAGATTCGAAGATACAGTCATTAAAGAATTAATGCACTTAAAATGGTGGAGATTTCATAAAAATGATTTAAAAGGTCTAAATTTTACAGCCCCATCTGATTTCATAAATAATTTAGAAAAAAGAATTTATGTGGAAAAATTAAATGAATACCACCCACCAATTTTTACAAAAAATGATTTACTTAAACCATCTTAAAGCAAAAAAATCTTTTATGTTGTATAAATTATAAAATGGTTATTTATTATGAAAACTCAATATTTTTTTCTATTTCCAAAAATTGACCAAAAGAAAAATGGATTGGTTTTTGCTCTTTTAAAGCGCGCAAAAATACTAAATGAACAATTAGGTATTAGCCCCACAATTATTACTACTGAATATGATCGCTCACTTGCAGAAAATTATTGGAGCCTTATAGCTACAAACTTAGCTCCTCCTTCTATTGGCTATCTCAATTTATATGGTGATTTTCAAGGAACTCATCTAAAACTAGCTAATAAAAAAATTCATGGCCCTATGGTAGAAATGTTTAACAGTAACATTTTAAAAACTATAATTCCTTTCACATACAATCAACGTTTTCATGATAAAAATAATAAAAACTATTTGTACGAAATACGGCAAAATGACTCTCCTACTTTAAGTTATGTGAATACTTTCAAAAAAGGTGTAAAAACAGGACGAATTATTTATGACTCTTATGGTTATCTTAGTTGTATTCAAGTCATCAACCCAGAGAATCAAATGATAATAACTGAAACTTATTATCATACAGAAGGTTATCCAGTTATTATAAAAAACTATCAACTCAACGAAAAGAATAAAAGCATTGTTTCAAATATTTTTTTATTTAATAAACAAGGTGTTATTAATGAAGTTTTCGATACTGAGTCTCAACTCATTCAATATTGGTTCCTAAAAATCTCTCAACTTTATAAAAATGATCTGATGTATATTCTTATCGACCGTGCAATTCATTTCTATGAACCACTTAGAGAGATAAAACAAGAAAACATGCGATTTATTGGGACAATTCATGCTACCCATTTAAATGGTCATGATATTCAAAATTCTACAATTAATCGTCATTATCGTAGCTATTTTAAATATAGTAATGAATTAGACGCACTAGTAATCTTAACTGAACGCCAAAAACAACATATTCAACAACGCTTTGGAATGGAAGAGAAATTATTTGTTATTCCACATATATATGAAAAAGCTATTGACCATGTCAATTTTTCAAACAGAGACCCAATGTTTTGCTTAACTATTGCTAGATATGATAAAGCGAAAAATTTAGATAGCTTAATTAGAATTTTCAAAAAAGTTGTAGAAGTAATCCCCAATGCTTATTTAAACATTTATGGTTTTGGAAGTGAGCATAACTTCTTACAAAGTCAAATTGATGAACATCAGTTAAATAACCATATTAAATTGATGGGCTATAATGAGAATACTGATGCTTTATATAATAAGGCAAGCTTATTCCTTTTTTCTAGCCGATCTGAAGGTTTCGGTATGGCAGTTTTAGAAGCCCTATGCCATGGCTGCCCTGTCGTGAGTTATGACATCGATTACGGACCATCAGACATGATTAATCATGATGAAAATGGCTATTTAGTTACTTTTCAAGATGAAGAATTATTTGCACAAAAAGTAGTTTCTTTATTAAAAGATGAACACAAACGGCTTAAACTTAGTGAAAATGCATATGCATGTAGTCGACTCACAGATCAAAAACAATTTGCCCTAAAATGGCAAGAGCTTTTCCAGGCTATTCAGTAATGTTTTTTATGCATAAAAAAACTTTGGTTTTATTATTCTCTACATTTTGTGTATCTACTTATATTCATGCAAAAACTGATTGTTATTCAAGTAACCCTCCTGTTGTTAAACAACTTGATCAAGTCTATTATGGCATGAATAATCTGCGTATTTTTTACACTACTTCTGGTGATAATGCTTTAATATTTCAGCAGGATAAAAATCTAAATCATGTTCCAGACTATGTAGAAAATATTGCTATTCAAGCAAATACCACACGAAAAGCTTGGTCCGTTTTAGGCTACCAAGATCCTTTGAATAGTCCACGCTATAAAAATAACGTCCAATATATTGATATACAAATACAGAAGCTTGATGGACTCGGACTAGCTTATGATGAACCCCATCGACATTCCAATAATCCATTAAAAAAAAATGCTTGTGCTCTAATTATTCTTATTAGCAATAATATTACAAATCTAACTACTGACTCTTCATTAATAGCACATGAATTATTTCATCTTTACACCTATGGTTATACGATGTTTAAGCAACCTTGGCTGACAGAAAGCTTGGCAGCTTGGTCAGAAGGGATTATCAGAAAAGATAAGTTTGGTACATATGGACAAAGAAATTTGCCGAAAAATGAAGAAGATTTTGACAAATACATCTTTCAAAGAACTTATAGAACATCTCAATTATGGAACCGTCTTACCACACTTATAGATACATCTGATGGAAAACTATTTTTACCCTCTTCTCTCATACAACAGAGATACACTGATGGACAACCTGTTTTTCAAGATCAATATTTAAAAGGAACCATCTTTATGAAAAAGTTTCTTGAAAATCTTGGAAGACAAGATCAACAAATTTCTATTTTAAATAATTGGAATTTATATCATTGGAAAGAAATTGATCAAAATTCAGCTCATTTCAACCAAAAAATTTTAGATACTTTATTGATAACTCTAGAAAAAACTAACGAAAGCAATATAGAGAAAAATAAATTTCAAAGTCTCTTAAAAAAAGTTATTAAAAATAAAAAATCTAGTTAATTTTACTTTCAAAAATATTAAAAAAGCCATTTACTGCGACTAATGCTTTTAAAAACTATTTTAAATAAAAAAAGAGAAGGCACTTATGCCTTCTCTTCTATTTACAGTTTTCTATCCGCAATAATCAATTAAAATAACAACTGATTATTATTCAATAACTCATCCAGTGTTGTATCTGTATTTTTCAATACAATGAGATCAGTTGAGTTATAGGTATTTCCAGTACCATCTCGATCAATACTAATCAAAGTATTACCCGCACCGTCAGAAGTAACAGACACATAATTAGAGATATTGCTTGCATTAGCACCATTTAACAATGAACTAATATCAACTTTATCACCTTGCGCCAAATTAAAGTCAGTCCATTCATCCTTACCATTGCCACCCGTTGCATCAGCAGCATTCAGTAAGTTATAGACAACTGTATCTGCACCAGCTCCAGTGGTAATAATGTCATGGCTAGCAGTACTGATGGTCTCACTACCAATATTCACGGTCAATGTTGCAGGTGTACTTTCATCACCTGTTGCAGCAACCAGTTTATAGTTCAATGTAGCGACATCACCAGAAGTAGCAGAACTATTTGCTGTGAACGTATATGTTCCATTTGCCGAAACAACGAATGTACCATCCTCAACCGCGATTGTTTGACCATTCGCTTGTACATATGTACCAGGCGAAGTTTCTACAAATACTTTTGTACTTGCTCCACCCGTTACATCTACACCATTACCAGAATCATCTGTTAACAAGTTACCCGTAGCAGTTACCGTCGCACCATTACCAACGAATTGGTCATAATGTGTGAAAGTAGCATTTACAGTAGTGTTGACAGTAGTTGTATTCGTTCCAGCAATCAGAGGAATATTAGATTCTGTGCTACCAAACACGACACGCCATTGACTAGCAGTGTCTGATGCAGAAACCTGATAAGAGCCACTGATCAACACAGTACCGCCAGCATCACCTAAGATTGGTGATGAATGTACAACAGAAGCTGATGCTCCAGGTTGAGTTGTCCAAACACCATTCACAAGTTTTTGCACTTGATAACTGAAAGTATCACCATTAGCAGAGCTATCGAGGATACCACCTTGTGTAGTCACAGAGAAATTAAGCGATGCAGCAGTATTTGCAGCGACATTAATCACATCACTCGTATCACTACCAGCAACTGAAGTAGCAGCGCCAAATAACGGTTTCGTACTACTTGCAGCCATACTACCCGTATCAACAGTTGTATTGGTTGATGGAACTAACGTAATCGCAGCTGCTGCTGTATTATCAGTTGCCGTCAACTCTACTACACCATCTTGAGTTGGATCTTCTGGCCATGTGATATCAAGATCATTTGTATCAATGCGAACATTTAAAGTCGCTGTATCTTGATGCCCGTCACTATCCTGAATGGTGTAAGTGAAACTATCTACTTTACCTAGACTATTTGGAATGGTGAAATCACGGATGTATTCATAATTACCATTCTTATCAATAAACAACTCACCATATTCACCTTGAATACGAGTAAATGCTTCACTGTCTTGTGGTAGAGCAGTTGTCACACCATCTTCATTAGCAACACTGATAACCGTTGCTGTTTCACCAGCATGAATCACATCAGCAACGTCCGTTGGATTTTCAGGATTATTTGCTGTAATCACATTACCTTTCGCAACGACATCACCATAATCACTCAGTACCTCATTGGTAACAGAAATTGAAGCGATACCAATACCAGTTACTTGAACACCCTCACCTGGAGTTAATACAAGCGCATATTGTCCTTCAGGTAGATTACTGATAGATGCTCCACCACCCATGACGCCTAAACCAATTCCAAGCATAGATCCAGCATTGTCTATTTTGCTGTACTGTTCGTATCCACCAGTATTCTCGTTATAACGAAGAATATTAAGGTCATAAGAACCAATACCACCACCTATTAACACTCCACCAAAAGATACATCAAACGATGCAATTCCACCTTCAGGTACGGTAACTGTAATTGGTGTTTGACCTTTAAGATCAATAATTGGACCGATGAATGACAATGATGGGAAGGTTACTAATGCACCACCCGGAATATCAGGATGAGTTACTACAGGATTAACCTCACTTAATACCGTAGCAATATCGTCAATAGCATCAATGAAAACTGGAACTATAGATGTGACTGGTAATGAAGTATTACCTGCTGCATCTGTCGCTGTTGCTGTTACAACATCGCCAGTTACTAATGTGCCAGGATTAGCTACAGACCAAGTACCATCACCTTCTGTAGTAGTAGTAATGGTACTACCATCTGGGAAGGTTACAGTTACTGTTGAGCCTGGTTCTGCCGTACCTGTAATCGGATCAACATCATCCAATTCATCAATAGCAATTACTGGAGGTACAGTATCTACAACTTCCGTTGCCGGTACTGATTCGTTACCTGCTGCATCTGTCGCTGTTGCTGTTACAACATCGCCATTATTCAAGCCTGGGTTCGGTACTGTCCAGCTTCCATCTGTACCTGCAACGACTGTCGCTGTGGTGCCATCTGGATAAGTCACTGTCACTGTTGAACCTGGTTCTGCCGTACCTGTGATCGGATCCGTACCA
This sequence comes from Acinetobacter sp. V116_7, assembly GCF_056735735.1. Classification (NCBI taxonomy): domain Bacteria; kingdom Pseudomonadati; phylum Pseudomonadota; class Gammaproteobacteria; order Moraxellales; family Moraxellaceae; genus Acinetobacter; species Acinetobacter sp. V116_7. The sequence continues at coordinate 266 of NZ_JBWZIF010000025.1, read as the reverse complement.
TTGATTGGATCAATCTCTGGTGCTGCCGGAGCCAATGCATCTACAACTTCTGTTGCCGGTACTGATTCATTACCTGCTGCATCTGTCGCTGTTGCTGTGACAACATCGCCATCATTCAAGCCTGGGTTCGGTACTGTCCAGCTTCCATCTGTACCTGCAACGACTGTCGCTGTGGTGCCATCTGGATAAGTCACTGTCACTGTTGAACCTGGTTCTGCCGTACCTGTGATCGGATCCGTACCATTGATTGGATCAATCTCTGGTGC
>NZ_JBWZIF010000024.1:0-110847 GCF_056735735.1 Acinetobacter sp. V116_7 | reverse complement strand
GGCGTGATAGCTCAGTAGGTAGAGCAACGGATTGAAAATCCGTGTGTCCCCAGTTCGATCCTGGGTCTCGCCACCATATTCGAAAAAGCCTCATACATAACGTATGAGGCTTTTTTCATGCTTGTGATTTTATCTAAAGCATTATTTGTTTAACTGTGGGTAAAATGAGATTTATCCACAAGGACACTTACTTATCCCCAAACTCAGTTTATTTTCTGTGTTATGCCAAAATGATAATAAATAAGGCTCTAATCATGTGAACTATCGTTAATTAGACGTTTTCCTAAACATACCGCTTCTACTTCGTCATAGCCGAGTTGTTCATAAAAATTCAGTACATTCAAATTATCTTTACGCACCAATAATTGAAGTTTTGGGCAGCCTCGCGCAATCAGCCGCTTTTCAAGCTGCTGAACAAGGGCTGTAGCTATCCCTAAGCGTTGTTGGTGGGGGTGAACAGCCAAATAATTAATCCAGCCTCTATGGCCGTCATAGCCACCCATAAGCGTACCAATCAGTTGCTCATCTTTAATCGCAACTAGAAACAAATCATCTTGTTGTGAGACTTTTCTAAAAATATCCGTTTCAGGATTATTCCAAGGTCGAGTCAGGCCGCAGCTTTCCCATAAAATGACGACATCTTCCAGATCCGCATTTGTAAATTGACGAATGATAAACATATGGATTTCTACTTTTTGTTTTGATGTGCTCAAAAGATAAAATAAAAACTCGGGCTTGAGCAGTGTTTATTAATAATTTACACAAATAAAAAAGCACTCCCTTAGGAGTGCTTTAATTCAACCAGTTATTTAAGCTGATTTTGCAACTGGTGCTGCTTGAAGCATTTGACCAGTTTCTTCGAAGTTTGCATGCCAAGACAACGCTTCACGAAGTAAATGAGGAGTGTGTCCACCTTTAGCACATGCACGATCAAAGTAATCATTTAATGCATCACGATAAAGTGGGTGTACACAATTGTCGATAACAGCGCGAGCGCGTTCACGAGGCGCCAAACCGCGTAAGTCTGCTAAACCTTGTTCTGTCACTAAAATATCAACATCATGTTCACTGTGGTCAACATGGCTCACCATTGGCACGATAGAAGAGATATCGCCGCCTTTAGCAATTGATTTGGTCACAAAGATTGCTAAGTGAGCATTACGAGCGAAGTCACCAGAACCGCCAATACCGTTCATCATTTTTGTGCCACATACGTGAGTTGAGTTCACGTTGCCGTAAATATCAAACTCAAGCGCAGTGTTAATGCCGATAATACCTAAACGGCGAACCAGTTCAGGGTGGTTAGAAATTTCTTGTGGACGAAGTACTAATTTGTCTTTGTAAGCTTCGATATTGCCAAAAACTTTCTCGCCACATTTTGCAGAAAGTGTAATTGAGCTACCAGAAGCAAATTTCATTTTGCCTGCATCAATGAGTTCAAAAGTACAGTCTTGTAATACTTCTGAGTACATGATGAGGTCTTCAAAGTCAGAATCTTTTAAGCCAGTTAATACCGCATTTGCAATAGAACCGATACCCGCTTGTAATGGACCAAGGCTCTTTGGTAGGCGACCTGCCGCAACTTCTTTATTAAAGAAAGCAATAAGATGGTTTGCAATGCCTTGAGTTTCATCATCTGGCGGAGTTACCGTTGATGGTGAATCGTGAGTATCGTTAAATACAATACCGACAATCTTTGCAGGATCGATTTGGATTGCTGTTGTACCAATACGCTCATCCACTTTTGTTAATGGAATTGGAGTACGTGTTGGACGATAAGTCGGAATATAGATGTCGTGTAAACCTTCAAAGCTTTCGCTTAAAGATGTGTTGATTTCAACAATAACTTTCTCGGCAAAAATAGCAAAACTTGCAGAGTTACCTACAGAAGTTGTTGGGATAATGCCGCCATCTTCAGTAATTGCAATTGCTTCAATTACCGCAACATCAGGGCGTTTAAGTTGTTGGTTACGCATTTGTTCAACAGTTTCAGACAAATGTTGATCAATAAACATAACTTCGCCATTGTTAATGGCACGACGTAAAGTGTTGTCCACTTGGAATGGCATACGACGAGATAAAACACCTGCTTCCGTGAGTTGTTTGTCTAAGTCATTACCTAAGCTAGCACCCGTAATTAACGTGATTTTTAACGGATTTTTCTTTGCAAGTTCTACAAGTGCTTGTGGAACAGCTTTAGCTTCACCAGCACGAGTAAAACCACTCATACCTACAGTCATTCCATCTTCGATGAATTGCGCAGCTTGTTCAGCACTGATGACCTTGTCATGAAGAGAAGCTAGGCGAATACGACTTAAAGACATTGGACATCCTCAGAATTGTCAAAACATACGGGATTTTAGCTATGAAAAATTGAAAAGTGCATAGGTGTTAGGCTAAGGTCTAATTTTGTAAATAAATGGTGGTATAAATTATATTTATGGTTTTTATTTAATTGATTTTTATCGCTTTTATTTGTCTTTAAAATGAGGCTTTTAATAACCAACTGGTTAAATTAAAAGCGCTCACTCAAAGTTTGTTTTATTTTTTCTAATGGATTGATCGAGCTATTTTCTTCAGGGACTGATTTTGGGATCGGTAAAGAAATAATAACTTCTAAACCGCCTTGTTCACGGTTGTGAATTTGAATTTCACCATGATGAATATCGACAATACGTTTGACAATAGCCAATCCAAGTCCACTCCCTTGGATCGTTCTTGCGGCGTCTCCTCGGACAAAGGGTTGCATTAATTCTTCAATTTGATCTGGTGGAATACCTTCACCATGATCGGCAACAGTAATTAAAATATGTTCATTTTCAACTTTTGCACTGAGATCTATAGGTTCAGCACCATAGCGTTTTGCATTATTAATCAGGTTCGCAATAAGTCGTTTTAAAGAAAGGCTACGTGCCGGAATAATAGGCACATCCTGCATCTCGAATTGAATATCAAGTGGCTTAAATTGCACAACAAGTTCTTGCAAAAGTATATTGATATTGGTGTCTTTCAACTCTTCGTCTGAACCATCACGCATATACGAAATGAACTGATTAAGAATCGCGTCCATATCATCTACGTCATAGACTAGTCCTTCACGTAAGAACTCGTCAGGTAACATTTCTGCTGTTAAACGAATGCGTGTTAAAGGAGTTCGCAAATCATGTGAGATACCAGCCAACATAATACGTCGTTCACGCTCGGTTTGATCAAGCGTATAGACCATGCGGTTAAAGGCTTGGTTCACCTGTCGAATTTCTAATGGACCATGATTGGTATCTAGGTAAGGTGCTGTTCCTGATTTACTATATTCATTGGCAGCATTTTGCAAACGACGCAAAGGGCGGTTCATTTGTCTGACTAGAATCAAAATAATGATAGCTGACAGTAGAGGAACACCAACGACCCAACCAATTAATAGCTCAGGGCTGTAGTTTGCATAGGTTTTTAAAGGTTCACGAACCCAGTTCCCATGCATTTCAGGTGTTTGAATCCAAATACGTGGGCTAGGCTTAAACTGGAAGTAAACCGTAACATCCTTAGCCCCAATCTCATTTGCCAGTTTTTGTTCGATTTGATTAGTAAAAAACTCAGCAATTACTTTATCGCGGACACTTGGATATTCTTTGGGATTGGTAATGTATTCAATTCCAACACGATTACGTAACCACTCATCAACATCGACTTCATTTTCGCGATGAAAAATTCGTATATCTGGATTGTTGACGAGCTCGAGTTCAACTGCAAGATAACGCGCGTGTTGTTGAATTTCAGGTAAGTAAAGAGTGCGCCAAAAGAACCATAACGACATAAATAAGCTAAAAAACACCACCAGCAGTACCAGAATAGTGGTACGCATGGCAGCAGAGCGTGGCTTAATTTTGTCGAGAAAACGTTCCCACCGAGTTCGTTTCCGTTCTGAGTAGGTAGCGTAATCAGTAAAGTTTTGTGGCGCGATTGGATCTAAACTCACTCTATCTTATCTCAAACTTATTCCGCACCATCTGGAACAAATACATAACCCACGCCCCATACCGTTTGAATATAACGTGCACGTGCAGGATTATCTTCAATTAAACGACGTAGGCGAGAGACTTGAACATCAATTGAACGTTCCATTGCACCCCATTCACGGCCACGAGCTAAATTCATGAGTTTGTCGCGCGTTAATGGTTCACGTGGGTGCTGTACCAATGCTTTTAATACTGCAAATTCACCAGTCGTTAAGGTAACGATTTGTCCTTCGCGTGTTAGTGTGCGGGTAGACAAGTCTAGAGACCATGGACCAAAGCTTACAACTTCAACTTGTTGGCTTGGAGCACCAGGAACTTCACGAACTTGGCGACGCAATACAGCACGGATACGGGCTAAAAGTTCATTTGGATTAAATGGCTTTGGCAAGTAATCGTCTGCACCAGCTTCAAGACCTGCAATACGGTCTGAATCGCTACCGCGCGCTGTTAGCATGATGATTGGTGTATCAATATTTGATTGGCGTAAACGACGGCAAATACTCAAACCATCTTCAACTGGCAACATAAAGTCGAGTACGATAAGTGAAAATAACTCACGTTGTAATAGACGGTCCATTTGCGAAGCATCGTGGGCAGTTTTTACAACAAAGCCTTTATCTTCCAAAAAACGTTGCAAGAGGGTACGTAAACGCACATCGTCATCGACCACTAAAATACGTTCGACACGATCCGTTTCGTTGTGTACGGTTTCAGGATGTTCAGCAGGTACAACTAAACTCATGATGTACTCCCTTTAAAGTCATAATTTATATATTATTGGGTCGGTGAGGCTTATTGCCAACAAGCCCTCAGTATAATGCTGATGTTCTTGTTAAGACTATGTATCAATTTGCTCAAAATTACAATTTTCAAGGTAGTTTGAAACCAAAAAACAACATCTTAAGCTCATAATTTAGCAAAGACTGATCTAAAAAAACAAATAGTTAAATCTTTGATAATTTTTTAATAATTAAATATTAATAACTAATTGTTTCAAATAAGTTATTTCAGATTAGCTCACTTGTTTCTTTTAATTTTTTAATTGTTGAAATAAGCAAATAGCTGGGTTCGATAAAAAGTTAGACGAATAAAACCTTGTTGAATCTCTATATTTTTATCTTTTGAGGAGTGTACCAATATGTTCATTTTCTCATAAATTATAATAAAATTTTGTCAGATTCATGACAGTAAGTCCTACGTTTATATTTTATAAAGATTAAAAGACAGAGCTCAGTCTCAACTTTTTCATAGTTGAACTCCTGTTTTTATGTGCTCTAGTAGTCGTAAAAAGTATAAATATTCAGAGTCAATACAAAAAAACGTTTTGAATACGCAAACAAGTGTGGATTTTATGGGCTTGGTCTTTATAATCAGTGCTTTTAAACTTTATCCTTGTGGGATCAAACACGATGACTGACTTAGTTCAGCAGTTGGCAAGTGAGCTTGCCGTACGTCCAAACCAAGTAGAAGCTGCCATCCGCTTAATTGATGAAGGTGCCAGTGTTCCATTTATTGCCCGTTACCGTAAAGAAGTAACACAAGGTTTAGATGATACGCAGTTACGCCAATTAGATACTCGTTTAGCGTATTTACGTGATTTATATGAGCGCCGTGAAAAGGTTATTCAGTCATTGCAAGAACAGAATAAATTGAGTGATGACTTGTTGGCGCGGGTGAATGCAGCCGAAACAAAAAATGCTTTAGAAGAAATTTATGCACCGTATCGCCCTAAGCGTACAAGTAAGTCTTTTAAAGCAAAAGAAGCAGGTTTAGGACCAATTGCTGAAAAAATTATTGCAGAACAAGTTGACCCGACAGAAGCATTGGCTGGTTTTAGTCATGAAGACTATCCAGACGTTGAGAGTCAGTTAGATGCGATTCAGCATATTCTGATTGATGACTGGGCACAAAATATTTCACTTACTACAGAATTAAAAACAACTTTTGCAAAAACTGCGGTTTTAAAAAGTGCGGTTGCATCTGAAGAAAAGAAAGAAGTTGGTAAAAAATTCCGTGATTACTTTGAATTCTCTGAAGGTCTAAACAAATTACCTTCACATCGTTTATTAGCGATGTTACGTGGTCGTCAAGAAAACGTATTGGGTTTGAAAGTAGATGGTGAAGATGATGCGCCATTGGCACGTATTGAAACTGAATACAACCTTGAGCAAATTCAACCTCAAGCACGTCAGGATTTCTTAAAGCAAACTGCAAAATTATTCTGGTTAGGCAAGATTCGTCCTCAAATCGAACATTCATTGCTAACAGAAAAACGCCTTACTGCTGAAGCAGAAGCAATGCAGGTATTTGCTGAAAATCTTCGTCATTTATTATTGTCAGCGCCAGCAGGTAGTCGTACGACTTTGGGTGTTGACCCTGGTATTCGTACAGGTGTGAAATTAGCAGTGATCAGCGATGCAGGTGATGTACTTGCTCACAGCACGATTTATCCATTTGCACCTAAAGAAGATAAAGAAGGTTCAATTGCTGAACTTGCACGTCTATGCCGTGAATATAATGTAGAGCTGATTGCAATTGGTAATGGTACAGCTAGCCGTGAAACAGAAGCTGTTGTTGCTGAAATGATGGCTGCGAATACTGATCTGAATTTAACACGAATCACTGTAAGTGAAGCGGGTGCATCAGTTTACTCGGCAAGTGAACTTGCATCGGCAGAGCTTCCAGAGCTTGACGTTTCAATTCGTGGTGCAGTTTCTATTGCTCGCCGTTTACAAGATCCACTTGCTGAACTTGTTAAGATTGATCCGAAGTCAATTGGTGTGGGTCAATATCAACACGATGTGAACCAGACTGGTTTGGCAAAAACCCTTGATGCAGTGGTAGAAGACTGTGTGAATGCTGTAGGCGTTGATGTAAATACCGCCTCACCAGCAATCTTGGCTTATATTGCTGGTTTAAACAAAGCAATTGCTCAACAGATTGTTGAATACCGCAAAGAACATGGCCGTTTTGACAACCGTCAAGCGTTGAAAAGCGTACCGCGCTTAGGTGATCGTACTTTTGAACAAGCAGCTGGTTTCTTACGTATTCAAAATGGTTCTGAACCTTTAGATGCTTCTTCAGTTCACCCTGAAAGTTATGGTCTTGTTGAGAAAATTGTTGCAGCAAAAGCAACAACTGTTAAAGACATCATCGGTAATACTGAAATCATTCGCCAAGTAAAAGCTGATGAATTTGTTGATGACAAATTTGGTTTACCAACAATTCAAGACGTTTTAGCTGAACTTGAAAAACCAGGTCGTGACCCACGTCCAGAGTTCCGTACTGCTAAATTCCGTGAAGATATTACTGAAGTTGGTCAATTGACAGAAGGTATGCAACTTGAAGGTGTGATCACGAATGTCACAAACTTTGGTGCCTTTGTTGATATTGGTGTACATCAGGATGGTTTAGTTCATATTTCTGAACTTGCAAATGAGTTTGTATCTGATCCACATAAAGTTGTAAAACCGGGTCAGATTGTACAAGTACGTGTTATGCAGGTTGATGTTGAACGTAACCGCGTGAACTTAAGTATGCGTGCTGAAGGTTCTGCACCTGTAAAAGCTCAGCGTCCACCACGCCGTGAGCAAAATACGGAACAACGTTTTGAGCGTAAACCTCAAGGTAAACGTCCTCAACCGCGTAAAGATCAAGCTGAACGTCCTCAGCGCGCCAAGCAAGAGAAACCTCAAGAACAAAAAATTGGTGGTTTAGGTGCATTGTTGCTACAAGCAGGGATTAAAGGCTCTAAATAAGCGTCTTTAATTAATAAAAAGGCCTCCAATCGGGGGCTTTTTTATTGGCGAAGTATTATTTTTAATAGGGGTTAAAGAGCAATTCAGGAAAAAATCGCAGTCGTAAAGATGAGGTGAATCTTAAGATCAACAAATCGTTGTTAAATACACAATTAAATATACAACGTTATAGCATAACTAAACTTTAATGATATTCAGTTGTTCGACATTATCAACCGAGCCTTGAAGCATTTACTCACTTTCAGGCTGTAATAGTACAACTTTGCTTATTTCTTTTTATTATAAATGGTTGTTTTATGTCGGTTTTAAACCTGAAAAATAGATTTCATTTAAAAGACCTCTTATCTGGAGTCGTCGTATTCCTTGTGGCATTACCGCTGTGCTTGGGTATCGCTTTAGCCTCAGGTGCTCCCATCATCTCAGGTATTATTGCAGGTATTGTAGGCGGCATTATCGTAGGTTTGCTAAGTGGTTCCCACATTAGCGTTGCAGGCCCAGCGGCAGGGCTGACTGCCGTCATTCTTGTACAGTTAGAACAACTAGGCGGCAATTATGCCGCCTTTTTATTATGTATTATTTTTGCTGGTGTCCTGCAAATTCTATTTGGATTATTCAAGTTAGGTTTTTTTGCCAACTTTATTCCAAATAATGTCATTTTAGGATTGCTAGCCGCTATTGGTGTCATACTGATTGCGACACAATTGCCTTATCTGTTTGGACTTTCTGATTTTTCATTGAAACAGGTTTGGACATCGACTCCGGATGCATTTCTGCAGCGTTTTGATGGCGGAGCTGCACTTATTGGTTTGCTCAGTTTATTCTTAATTTTAGCGTGGGATAGTAGCCCACTCAAAAAATTAGCTTTACCTTCGGCATTGATTGCGGTTGTGCTTGCAGCAGTTTTAAATTTTGTTTTAGTGAGTATTGGCTCTCAATGGGCAGTGCAAATTGATAACCTCATTCAGTTACCGAATATCTTACAAGCACCTGAAGATGTATTAATTTTTCCTGATTTTAGCTATTTAGCTGAGCCTATGATTTACACAGGGGCAATTACTCTGGCTGTCGTGGCATCTTTAGAAACATTATTGAATCTAGAAGCGGCAGACAAAATTGATCCTCAAAAACGCTCTTCTCCTCCTAACCGTGAACTCTGGGCACAAGGTACAGGTAACATCATTTCTGGCTTAATTGGTGGAATGCCGGTGACTTCAGTGATTGTACGTAGTTCGGTAAATGCGAATACAGGCGCGCGTAGCAAATGCTCTACCATTATTCATGGCGTATTGTTGCTACTAGCGGTTTTGTTCTTCGTGCCATTAATGAACATGATTCCTTTGTCTGCATTGGCTGCGATCTTAATCGTGACAGGCTTTAAGCTGACCCATCCAAAACTCTTTAAGCAGCTTTATCAAAAAGGTTGGAAACAGTTTTTACCTTTTATTATTACTTTGGTTGCAATTTTACTGACCGATCTTTTAATGGGAATTTTAATTGGTCTGTTCGCCAGTAGTGCTTTTATTCTCTATGGTAACTTTAATAAAGGTATTCGTGTTTATAGAGAGAAGCGCTTGCATGGCGTAGTGACTCGCATTGAACTTCCATCACAAGTGACCTTTCTTAATCGTTCTGCGCTTATTTCTGCATTGGAACATGTGCATAAACATCAGCAACTCATTATTGACGCGACTCAATGTGATTCGATCGATCCTGATATCTATCAAGTTATTCAAGATTATCAAAGTGAAACGGCCATTAAACGTCAGGTAAATCTTAAACTGGTCGGGTTCAAACAGCACTATCAAGACGTTGATGATGCAGTACTTGATATTGATATTAGTACACATGATTTGCAACAAAAGCTGAGTCCTCAACAGGTCGTCAACTTACTTAAAGAAGGGAACGAACGTTTTGTAAAAAATGAACGTCTACAACGAGATATTTATCGACAAATTCGTGTTACTGCAGATGAGGGGCAGCATCCGATTGCGGCAGTCCTTGGTTGTATGGATTCACGCGCACCTACCGAAATGATTTTTGATGTGGGTATTGGTGATCTTTTTAGCTTACGAATTGCAGGTAATATTGCTGGGCAAAAAGTGTTGGGTTCACTTGAGTTTGCTTGTCAGGCTAAAGGCTCTAAAGTAATTGTTGTTTTGGGACATACCGATTGCGGTGCTGTGACGAGTGCATGTCAATTACGTCTAGAACAAAAGCAGGTGTCTGATGTAAAGGAAATGCCCCACATTCAATATGTGCTTGGGCCATTAATGCATTCGGTTGATAGCGTATACGACATTATGCAGCCCCGTGAATTAGGTAATGCTTTTATTAGCCAAGTAACCGCAATGAATGTCCACTACAATATCCAGTACATTATTAATAACAGCAGTGTGCTCAAAGATATGGTTGAGCGAGGTGACATTGTAGTTGTGGGTGCAATTTACGATGTAAAAACAGGGGATGTTCAATTTCTTGATTGATCAGTTCTTTAATTAAAAAAAGCGCCTTATTTAAGGCGCTTTTTTTAATTATGATATCAACTCAAAATTACCAGTGTTCGCCTGGGAATATTCGTGCATATGCTTTTTGTGCCCAGTTTAATTTCTCGGTTTTTTCACCTTTTGCTGCATCTGAACTTGGGAATAAACGGAAACCAATCGACATAAATATATTGTTGATGCCCGGTGCAACCGAATATGTCATTGAAGCTAAGCGGCCTAAGTTAGTTGCCATACGTTTTGGACGTTTCACAATTGCATAAGCAATTAAGTCTGCAGCCTGCTCAGGTGAAAGTGTTGGTACATATTTATAAATTTTAGTCGGTGCAATCATTGGGGTACGAACCAATGGCATATAGATTGAAGTAATTGCGATTTTATGGGCATGAACTTCGGCTGATAGACAACGGCTAAATGCATCAAGCGCTGCTTTAGATGCAACATAAGCAGAAAAGCGAGTCGCATTTGCTAACACACCAATCGAGCTAATATTAATGATTTGCCCGTCTTTACGCTGAATCATATGTGGCAAGATATTGAGAACTAGACGAACTGCGCCAAAATAATTTAATTGCATCGTGCGTTCAAAGTCATGAAAACGATCATAAGACTCATGTACGGCACGGCGAATAGAGCGGCCTGCGTTATTAATTAAAATATCAATGTGATCAACGGTCGCTAAAATTTCTTTAGATACTTGATCAATCATGTCCATATCGTTGAGATCACACGGGAAAATTGATGCCTTACCGCCACGACTTTCAATATCTGCTTTCACTTCTTCCAAAGTTTCTTGAGTACGGGCAACCAGTAAAACATGGGCACCAGCATCAGCAAGCTTATTTGAAATCGTTAATCCGATTCCACTTGAGGCGCCTGTCACTAAAATGACTTTATCTTGTACCTTTTCCTGGAACAGAGCTTCTAATTTTTTATTCACAGCATTTTACCTAAGTAGGGGCAGGGACTATTTATTCCGGTATGTAATTTTTATTTTTTACAACCGTAGGTTCATCCAAATGAACTCATAAATATTGTCCTTATCTTAATAGATGTTTAAAAATTGTCTAGTCTGTAAATATATGAAATTTAACAATTTATTTAGAGTAAAAACTCTAAAATACGATCTTAATCTATTAATTATTTTAGTTGTATAATAAATGAAAAATAAAAAAAGCCTCTATTTCCAGAGGCTTGTTGAATAGTTTAAAAGTTATACAGCTGAAAGTGCTTGGTCTAAATCGGCAATTAAGTCATCAATATGCTCAATTCCAATTGAAAGACGTACCATATCTTCGCTTACACCAGCAGATTTAAGTTCTTGTTCATTAAGCTGGCGATGGGTCGTCGTTGCAGGATGACATGCCAAACTTTTTGCATCGCCAATATTTACGAGACGAGTAAATAATTGAAGAGCATCGATGAACCGAGTACCGCCTTCGAGACCATCTTGTACGCCGAAAGATAAAATTGCAGAAGGTTTACCTTTTACATATTTTTGAGCAAGTTGGTGCTGTGGATGGTCTGTTAAACCTGCGTAGTTGACCCATTTTACTTTCGGATGGTTTTGCAAATATTCCGCAATTTTCTGAGCATTTTCAGTATGACGTTCAATGCGTAAGTTTAGAGTTTCGAGACCCTGTAAAATTAAAAAAACACTGAGCGGGCTAATAGCTGCGCCTGTATTGCGTAATGGCACAACGCGAGCTCGTGCTATATAGGCAGCCTCACCTAAAGCTTCGACATAATTAACCCCGTGATAGCTTGGGTCTGGTGTATTCAAAACTTTAAAACGTTCTGGATATTTACCCCAAGGGAATTTACCGCTATCTACAATTGCTCCACCAATGCTATTGCCGTGTCCACCGATATATTTAGTAAGTGAATGAATGACGATATCGGCACCATATTCAAATGGTTTTAATAAAGCAGGGGTGGCAACGGTGTTATCGACAATGACGGGTACACCATATTCATGTGCGATTTTTGAAATTTCTTCTAAATCGATGATATTTCCGAGCGGGTTACCAATTGACTCAACAAAAACAAGTTTAGTTTTATCATCAATTAAATTACGTAAGCTTTCAGGGTTTTGATAATCAAAAAAGCGAACTTCAATGCCTTGTTTGGGTAAGGTATGGGCAAATAGATTATACGTTCCGCCATACAAGGTTGAGACGGAAGCAATATTGTCTCCAGCTTCGGTAATCGTCTGAATTGAGTAAGTAATTGCTGCCATTCCAGAAGCTAGAGCTAAAGCACCAATCCCACCTTCGAGTGCAGCAAGGCGTTGCTCAAGTACAGCAGTGGTCGGGTTCATAATACGGGTATAAATATTACCCTGAACTTTTAAATCAAAAAGATCGGCACCGTGTTGTGTGTTATCAAATGCATAAGAAGTGGTTTGATAAATAGGGACTGCAACAGCTTTTGTGGTTGCTTCTGGTGAATAACCAGCATGGATTGCTAAGGTTTCATCTTTATAAGTCATGATTACTTCATCTTCGTGAGTTAAATATTGAGCGAGTCTAGCCTAAAATTCATATTGAAAATTGCAGAAATTCTGGTTTGTTTTCTAATTTTAGGAATAAAGATAGAAAAATATACGCTGAAACGCTGTATAAATCTTATACATAAACATTTTGCAACTTATTGAAAAAGAAAATTGTTTGATAAATCCGTACGATGGAAATCATAACTTCAAGTCAATGAGGTTTTCAGCGTATAATACGCGCGATTATTTATCGCTTATGCGATGTATTGGTTTTTCAATTGAGGAGTCCTGCGTGGCCCAATATATTTATACGATGAACCGAGTGTCTAAAATGGTTCCGCCAAAGCGCGAAATCTTAAAAGACATCTCTTTATCATTTTTCCCGGGTGCCAAAATTGGTGTACTCGGTTTGAACGGTGCAGGTAAATCTACCCTGCTTCGTATTATGGCTGGCGTAGATAAAGATTTCTCTGGTGAAGCTCGTGCACAACCTGGAATTAAAATCGGCTATTTAGAGCAAGAACCACCGCTAGATCCGACAAAAGACGTTCGTGGTAACGTTGAAGATGGCGTGCGTGAAGCTTTAGATGCATTAGAGCGTCTTGATCAGGTTTTTGCAGAATATGCAGACCCAGATGCAGATTTTGATGCACTTGCAAAAGAGCAGGAAAAATTAGAATCAATTATCCATGCTTGGGATGCACACAACCTAAACAACCAGCTTGAAATTGCTGCGGATGCTTTAAATCTTCCAGCTTGGGATGCAGACGTAACATTACTTTCTGGTGGTGAGCGTCGTCGTGTTGCACTTTGCCGTTTATTGCTTTCGAAACCAGATATGTTACTTCTGGACGAACCGACGAACCATTTAGATGCAGAATCTGTAACTTGGTTAGAACGTTTCTTGAAAGATTTCCCGGGCACTATCGTTGCCATTACGCATGACCGTTATTTCTTGGATAACGTGGCTGAGTGGATTCTTGAACTTGACCGTGGTATGGGTATTCCTTATCAAGGAAACTATTCTTCTTGGTTAGAACAAAAGAATGCGCGTTTAGAACAAGAGCAGAAACAAGAAGAATCTTTTGCTAAAGCATTGAAAAAGGAACTTGAATGGGTTCGTTCAAATGCGAAAGGTCAGCAAAAGAAAAACAAAGCACGTATGGAACGTTTTGAAGAGCTTAACTCTAAAGAATTCCAACAACGTAATGAAACGTCTGAAATCTATATTCCACCTGGCCCGCGTTTGGGTAATAAAGTTGTGGAAGTTGAAGGTATCAGTAAATCATTCGATGGCCGCTTGTTGTACGAAAACTTAACGTTTACCGTACCTCCAACAGCGATTGTTGGTATCGTTGGTCCAAACGGTGCGGGTAAAACGACTTTATTCCGTATGATGACTGGTGAACAGCAACCTGATACAGGTACTGTGACCTTAGGTGAGTCAGTTAAAGTGGCTTATGTTGGTCAGATTCGTGACACTCTAGATAATAATAAAACTGTTTGGGAAGAAGTTTCTGGCGGTTTAGATATCTTAAAAATTGGTGATTACGAAATCGCGTCACGTGCTTACATTGGCCGTTTTAACTTTAAAGGTCAAGATCAGCAAAAACGTGTAGGTGAATTATCTGGTGGTGAACGTAACCGTTTACAACTTGCGAAGATCTTGCAGATGGGTGCAAACGTGATCTTACTGGATGAGCCATCGAACGATTTGGATATTGAAACTTTACGTGCGCTTGAGGATGCAATTCTTGTATTCCCAGGTACGGTAATGGTGGTATCGCATGACCGTTGGTTCCTTGACCGTATTGCGACACATATCTTGTCATTTGAAAATGAACAGCCAGAATTCTACGCAGGTAACTATGCAGAATACGAAGCATATCGTCAGTCACGTTTAGGTGACGACGCTGTTCAAAAACGTACGAAATACAAAAAAATTAGCGGTTAATCTCTGCTAATTGAAAAAACCAGCCTAAGGGCTGGTTTTTTGTTTTAAGAGTGAAAGATCTTACTTATTAAAGTCACCATGTAAATCTGACCATATTAATGATGGAGCTACCGTAATCACATCAAAGGTCATTGCTAAAGGATATAACGCCATACGTGTTACACGTTTAAACGGATGTTTCTTGGTTATTTCATCTTTTTGCTGTAAAGCGACTGGGTAGGGGGCTGCGAGTTGCTGTTTAATCTTTTGATTCTCTGCTTTTTGGTAAATCTTTCCTTTAAAGCGGATGATGGTGAAGGGATAAAAAACTTGTTGTTGATTTTTCATTGCCATGAATTGATTTTTAAAACCTAAGGTCTTTAAAAGTTCCTTTTGCTTTTCATCCATTTTGGACGTAGGGATATTATAACGAATCGTTATTTCTCCATGGAAATGGGTGGAATCATCCATCTCAAGTACAAGAGGTGATGGAGTCTTTATTGTTCTCTGCTCTGCTGGAATACTTTTGATAATATTTAAAAGATTTGAGCTCCCCTCAGTCATTAAATAATTATAATCTTGACCGATAAATACAAAGCCTTGTTCTTGATCATTTTTAACTGCTTGACCTAATGCAATAATTTGATCGGTTTTTAAAGTGGTTGTTTTAATTTCAGTTGTTTCATTTGGTAAAGCGGTGGACAATATATTAGTCGCACAGCCCGTTAAGCCCAGACAAATTGTTAATATAGATGCAGAAAAAAGCTTGTACATAATGATTACTCAAAAGAAATTATTTTTGTCTCGTATAGAGTGAGATAAGTTCTAAATAAAAAAACGGAGATTTATGAATCGAGGTTTTGTAATTTTATTACATGCCTAGAGCCTGTTATAGTGCCTTTGTTCAACTTTTTAGTTTAATGGTGTGCTTTTGCCACGTTCCGCAATTTTTATGTCCGTCTTGTTTAGTTTGCTCATATTCCAGAGTTTATGGAATGTAGCTGCTGCATTTTGTGCGCATGAAAATCAGGAAAAAGCATTGCATCATTTCGGGCATCACGCAGCTTTAGATGTATATCAACCTTCACATCAAGCTCATACTGAACAGAAAGATGCCGGAAATATTTCTCATAAAGCACCTTTAAATTTGCAAGATCATCATGATCATTTGCCTTCATGTTTTCATGTGGTGATGACTGAAGTTGCAAAGCAAGCTGAAACACCTGTAGTGCATGTGCAGGAACTCTCACAAATTTATCACTGGTCTAATTCTTACCAGTCGCCCCATCTTACTGCTTTAAAACCTCCTCCTGTTTTAACCCCGCTATAGGTGGGGTAGCCAAAACAAGCCCACCGCATCTCTTATTTATTGCGGGGCAAAAACATGTCTTCTATTTTTTCAACTCGAGTGAGTTCTACTTCTCACTTAGAGAGTAACGTTAAGATAACGTTAAAAAAGGTTTTAACAATCTCAAGCCTATCTGTTGCGATGCTATTGGCTGGACAAGTAACGATGGCTCAGTCTGAGATTCAACAAGAACGTTATATTCAAAAAGCAGCGTTTACTTTTGACCAAGCTTTAGAGCAGGTACAAAAATATCAAAGTCAGCAAGGTGTTTGGCAAGCACAGCAGCAAATGGCTGAGGCCAATTTAAAACAAAGTCGTTTATGGGCCAACCCAAGTCTTTCCATTGAACAAACTGGCTTCCAAAGTGATCAAGAAAAAGAACTCGCGATAGGTATTTCTCAGCCTTTAGATATTTTTGGACAACGTAAGGCTGCGCAAAACTTAGCAAAAGTGGAAATATCAAAAATTGATTTGGCTGAGCAGCGTTATCAAGCTGAACTTGGATTAATCGTTAAATATTTCTGGTCACAAGTGGCTTTGTTTGAGCTTGAAAAGTCTCTTATTGCAGAGCAGCTAGAAGTCAGTCAAGAAAATTTGTTGGCATCGGAAAAGCGTTATCAAGCAGGAAGTATTGCGCAAGTTGATGTAGACCGAGTGCGGATGTCTCACTTGGAAAATCAGCGTTTATACCAACAAGTTGATTTAAAACTTCAAGTTGCGAAACAACAATTGGTGAACTTATGGGGAGGTGGTTCAAGTCAGTTTCAGCTATTCCAAAGTCCAAATCAGTTATGGGTATTGGCCGCGAATCTAGAACCAAGCCAAGATGCGCAAAATAATTTATTAGAGCGTTCTTTCCAGCTAGATGCTCTTGCGCAGCAAGCCAATATTCAACAGCTTAAAGCAAAAGCAAGACCGCAACCTACTGTAACTTTGGGTGTTAATAACACTCGTTCTCCAGAACAGAGTACAGATAACCAAATTCGTTTAGGTGTGGAAATTCCTTTAAATCTTTTTAATCGCCAGCAATACGGAATCAAGATTGCTCAGGCCAAACAAGAGCTATCTCAACGTCAGCAAAGCTTTTATCGACAGCAAAATCAGGTTGATATTGAAACCCTAATATCAGAGTTAAAAGGTTTACGCTTCCAGTTTAAACAACTGAATGATCAGCAAGTTCCTCTTGCTATTCAAGTTCAGCAAAAAACATTGCAAGGTTTCCGTTTGGGTAAATTCGCCGTTACCGATGTTCAGCAAGCCACCATGCAATTGCAAGACGTGCGCTTACGTAAAGTCGAGCTATTAAAACAAGCTTGGCAAAATTCAATTGAAATTCAAAGTTTAAGTCTTGGGTTAGAACCAGAACAGATCATGGCGAAAGATGCCTTAATGCAACTCAATCAACGTGCTTGGCAACAAAGTCAAACATTCCCAACTCAGGCAGGAGAATAATAATGTCGACAAATTTAAAGAAAAATTCTCAATGGCTCTGGGTCGGGGTGATTGCTGCAATCACTGCACTATTAATTGGTTTACTGGTTTTAAATTCAAAAAATAAATCTAATTCTTCCGAAGCATCGGAAGGTCACGGGCATGCTGAAGAAGAGGGTGAAGAACACCATGAAGAAGGTGAAAAACCACTGCTACTCACTGCCCAGCAAATGCAGGAACAAAATTTAAAAATTGAACAAGCTGAACTAGGTGAAGTTCCTCAACTTCAAACTTATCCAGCAAAACTGGTTGTGAATACAGACCGACAAGCCCATGTCTCACCAAGTTTTAGTGGTCGTGTCGAAGCGGTATATGTTGAATTGGGGCAACAGGTTAAAAAAGGGCAGGCTCTCGCAAGCTTATTGGTTCCAGATTTAGTCGATCAACAAGCAAATTTGCAAATTGCCCAGTCTAATCTTGATTTAGCGCGTCAAGACTATGAACGTGAGCGTAGCTTATGGTCTCAAGGAATTTCTGCCAAACAAGATTATCAACGAGCTTATAACGCTTACCAGCAGGCCCAAATTCAAGTGAAAGCAGCTCGTTCGCGCTTAAGTGCTTTCGGGGCGGGTTCGGGCTCAGGAGGACGCTATACCTTAACAGCGCCAATTGCTGGGATGGTGAGTAATAAAGATATTGTGGTAGGTGAAAACGTACAGCTAGCAGACCAGCTTTTTATTATTAATCAGCTTGATCAGTTGTGGCTGGAGTTTATTTTACCAAGCACCGCAAATCTGAATTTACAGCCAAATCAGCAGATTGAATTTAAATCTTTACAAACAGGGAATGCATTTAACGCTCAAGTTCAAAGTTTAACAACTGAAGCCGATGCTCAAACGGGGCGTTTACAAGTACGTGCCAAGGTCTTGGCAAATAGTAGTGAATTGCGTCCAAACTTGATGGTTAATGTTGAGCTGAATTCTTCAGGCACAACGCAAAAAGTGACCCGTGTAAAAGCTCAGGCGATTCAACAAGTCGAAGGTAAAGACGTTATCTTTATCCCAAAAATGGTGAAAACAGGCTTTGAATTTGAACCTGTCACTGTGCAGTTGGGGCAACGTTCTAAAGATGGTCAGTGGGTCGAAGTTGTAAAAGGTATTAATCCAAGCCAGCGCTATGTGGCAGAAGGTAGCTTCTTGCTGAAATCCGAACTGGAAAAGGGAGAGGCGGAGCATGGACATTAATAAACCTGAGCTACCCAAACCAGAAGGACTGTTTGATAGAGTTATTCAGTTTGCTATTCAAAATGCCATTTGGGTTATGTTATTTGTACTGACTTGGATTGGAGTTGGGATCTGGAGTTATCAAAAGCTTCCTATTGATGCAGTTCCAGATATTACTAATACGCAAGTCCAGATTAATACCCAAGCCAATGGTTATACCGCTTTAGAGGTTGAACAGCGGATTACCTATCCTATTGAAAATGCGATGGCTGGAATTCCAAATCTGGAACAAACCCGCTCTATTTCACGTTATGGGCTTTCTCAAGTCACCATCATTTTTAAAGATGGAACCGATATTTATTGGGCAAGACAACTGATTAACCAGCGTTTACAAGAGGCGGATGGGCAACTGCCTGAATCAGTCGATCCAGTCATGTCTCCTGTTTCTACAGGTTTAGGTGAAATTTACCAATGGGTCGTAAAAGCAAAATCTGGTGCTAAAAAAGCAGATGGCACGGCCTATACAGCCATGGATTTACGTGAAATTCAGGACTGGATTGTACGTCCTCAATTGCAGCGTGTGAAAGGCGTAGCCGAAATTAACAGTATTGGTGGCTACAATAAAACTTATATTGTGTCGCCTGATTTAAAACGTTTGCAGCAGCTTCAGATTTCAATCAATGAATTTCAAACTGCTCTGCAAGAAAATAATGAAAATCGCGGTGCCGGCTTTATTGAAGAAAATGGAGAGCAACTCACTGTTCGTGTGCCGGGCATGTTAAGTAGTGTTGAAGATATTCAAAACATTACTGTGAGCACCAAAAATGGTTTACCAATTCGCGTGGCCGATGTAGCAAATGTTTCTATTGGGCATGATTTAAGAACAGGAGCTGCAACTTACAATGGTGAGGAAACCGTTCTTGGCATTGCCATGATGATGATGGGCGAAAATAGCCGTACCGTTGCTCAGGCGGTTGATACCAAAATTAAGGAAATTCAGCCTACATTACCTAAAGGTGTGGAAATCGAAACGGTTTATGACCGAACAAGTTTAGTAAACAAAGCAATTGCAACCGTACAGAAGAACCTTGTTGAAGGTGCAATTCTGGTTATTGTGATTTTGTTTATTTTCCTAGGAAATTTTCGAGCTGCTTTAATCACAGCCTGTGTTATTCCACTTTCGATGTTATTTACCCTTACAGGTATGGCTGAACAAAACATTAGTGCCAACCTCATGAGCTTAGGAGCACTTGATTTTGGGATTATTGTAGATGGTGCAGTTGTTATTGTAGAAAACTGTATTCGACGTCTAGCAGAAGCACAGCATGCTTTACATCGACCTCTTACACGGGCTGAGCGATTCAAAGAAGTATTCCTTGCAGCAAAACAGGCCCGTCGACCTCTTATTTTTGGGCAAATCATTATTTTGGTGGTCTATTTACCTATTTTTGCTTTATCTGGTGTTGAAGCCAAAATGTTCCATCCAATGGCAATGACTGTGGTGATGGCATTATTGGGTGCCATGATTCTTTCTGTGACATTTGTACCTGCCGCAGTTGCTCTTTTTGTTACAGGTGAAGTGAAAGAAAAAGAAACACGTTGGATGTTGCTTTTAAAGCAGAAATACCGAGATGTCCTCGATCAGGCTTATCAGCTTAAGATAGTGGTTGTTAGTTTTGCATTAAGTATTTTAGTGCTCACAGGCGTGTTAGCTACCCAAATGGGCAGTGAATTTGCTCCACAACTCAGCGAAGGTGATTTTGCCTTACAGCAAATGCGTTCACCGAGTACTGGGCTCGAGCAATCACTGCGAATGCAGGAAAATACTGAAAAACTCATTTTGAAAAACTTTCCCGAGGTAAAAGCTGTTTTTGCTCGAACAGGAACGGCTGAGGTTGCAACGGATGTGATGCCGCCAAATATCTCTGATGCAGTTATTTTACTTAAACCGCATGATCAATGGCCAAACTCTAAAGAGACGCTGGCTGAGCTGCGTTCACGTATGGAAGCTTTTTTAGCGACATTACCAGGTAATAACAGTGAGTTCTCTCAACCGATCGAGCTGCGCTTTAATGAGCTAATTTCAGGGATCCGGAGTGATATTGGTGTCAAGGTTTTTGGCGATGATATGCAAGTACTCAATGAGCAGGCTCAAGCACTCGCTCAGAAAGTACAAAAAATTTCAGGTGCTACCGCGGTTAAGGTAGAACAAACGAGCGGTTTACCGGTGCTGAGTGTTGAAATTAACCGACCTCTGGCTGCGCAATACGGACTATCTGCAAAAGCCATTCAAGATATTGTGGCGGCAAGTGTCGGTGGACAAAATGTTGGGCAAATTTTACAAGGCGATAGACGATTCGATTTTGAAATTCGCTTAGAAGACCAGCAGCGTACCATCCAAAACTTAGCTCAACTTCCGATTCAGCTACCAAATGGTGGACTGATCCAGCTTCAAGATGTCGCTAAAGTTGAACGTACATCAGGTTTAAATCAGGTGGGACGTGAAAATGGTAAGCGCCGTGTCATTATTACTGCAAATGTAGAAGGCCGTGACTTAGGATCATTTGTTCAAGAGTTAAGAACAACACTCGCAAAAGAACAACTGCCAGCGGGTTATTGGTTGGAATATGGCGGTCAGTTTGAAAATCTAGCGTCAGCTGCTGCCCGAATGAAAATTGTTGTTCCATTGGCGCTTGCTATGATTTTCATTCTACTTATGGCTGTATTCCATAATGTTAAAGAAAGCCTGTTGGTCTTTAGTGGTGTGCCATTTGCTTTGTCAGGTGGTCTTATTGCTCTGTGGCTAAGAGATATTCCGCTTTCCATGTCGGCTGGTGTTGGGTTTATTGCTTTGTCGGGTGTCGCTGTTTTGAATGGTCTGGTGATGCTGAGCTTTATTAAAGAGCTTAGAGAAAAATTTGATATTCAAACTGCAACATGGAATGGAGCGATCTTGCGTTTAAGACCTGTACTCATGACGGCTTGTGTCGCGTCACTAGGTTTTATTCCAATGGCTTTAGCAACTGGAACTGGTGCAGAAGTACAGCGACCTTTGGCAACTGTAGTAATCGGTGGCATTATTTCATCTACGATATTAACGCTGGTTTTATTACCAGTTATTTATCGATGGATGAATGAAGGCAAGACGAAAAGTGTTGAACATTCATAATGTCATCGATTTGAGATATCTTTTTTGATGATAGAGTCAATTCAAAAGAGTGTTTGAAAGAGTTAAAGGTAATGGTGTCTTCATTGTTACTTTTAACTCACCATAAAGATAAATAAAAAGGAGTCCGCAAAATGGGTGGACATCATGGTCATGATCATAGTCATGCTGTAGTGACTGAAGGTAATGCTAAGAAGTTAACGATTGCTTTAGCGCTTACGACAACGTTTTTAATTGTTGAAGTCATTGCAGGTTTAATCACACAAAGTTTGGCATTGCTTTCTGACGCTGCGCATATGTTTACAGATGCAGCTGCTTTGGCAATTGCTTTGGTCGCTATTCAAATTTCCAAACGTCCTGCTGATAATAAACGCACTTTCGGTTATCAGCGCTTTGAAATTCTGGCTGCTTTATTTAATGCACTCATGCTTTTTGTGGTGGCAATTTATATTTTATATGAGGCCTATATCCGCTTCTCTAAGCCACCTGAAATTCAAAGTATAGGAATGCTCATTGTGGCGACCATTGGTTTGGTGATTAATCTCATCTCAATGAAAATTCTCATGTCGAGTGCCAATAGCAGTTTAAATGTGAAAGGTGCTTATCTGGAGGTATTGAGTGATGCGCTAGGCTCAGTCGGCGTTATCATCGGGGCACTCATCATTTACTTCACCAACTGGTACTGGGTCGATACGATTATTGCGGTACTGATTGGCTTTTGGGTATTACCAAGAACATGGGTTTTACTTAAACAAAGTATTAATATTTTACTCGAAGGTGTGCCAGAAGAAGTGGATATTGAGAAGTTACGTACAGATCTGCTTTCTTTAAATGGTGTGGAGAGTATTCACCAACTTAAAGTGTGGGCGATTACTTCTAAAAATATCCATTTAACGGTGCACTTATTTGCGCCTCAAGCAGATCGTACCAAGCTCTATCAAGATGCTGTTGAAATGCTTTCTCATGAACATGGTATTGGCGAAGTGACCTTGCAAATTGAAGACGATGCCGAGATCAATTGCCAGCATATTGCTCAACATGCTTCACACGAGCATGATGATAAAGAACATTCACATCAGCATTAAGCTGATGTGAACACTTTTTTTAAATTTCCCATTCGTTATTGCAGTCACGGCATTTCCAATGTTTTTGTGACTGCATAAATGCTTGCATAGACAGTTTAAAGTCCGGCAAATCACGCCAAAACATAAAACCTGCTCCTACAGTCACAACAAAAACAACTACTGTTGCAATTTGAAGAGTGCTACCTGCACCATTGCCAAAAATCCACATAAAAATGCTAATCACAACCAAGAGTAAAAGCATAAAAAGTGCAGGAATTAAGATAGCTAGGCTTTTAGGAACTGCTGGTTTTACGCTGTTCATGCCTTGGCTTACAGGCATGATTTTAACACTTTGACATTGAGGGCAACGATATTGCATGAGAACTCCACATTTAGTTTGAATCTATTCTAACGGAAATGTGGGAAAAGAAAAAAATTTGTAAGATATCGATGAAGTACTATGAGTTAGCAAAAAAATTACTTATGAATAAACAAAGAAATATAAAAAACTGATGATTTATCCGTACACATAAAAATTAAAATAATATTGTAGAGCATGCTAATCTACAGAAAAATGAAGTGTGATTAGCACTATAAATGAGCTTAAATACTCGTAAATAGGACGTGGAATAAATATAAAAAGGAGAGAGGGACTTGGGTCAACAAGATGACAATAAGTCGCAGCCTACAACGACAGCATCGGTTTTAGCTACCCCAGATACCGCAAAACCGTCATTATCTCGTCGATTACTGCATAAGACATTGCAACATGCCCAAGATGCAGTTGGGTTTGCTAGCGACACAACACGTAATATTGCAGAGGTTGCAGATGCGGCTTTAGATGCGCTCGATCAAGTGACTACCCACACCAGACGTGGAGTTGTTGGAATGACAAATCTGGCGGCTGGCACTGTAAGAGATATGGTGTCTGAAACTAGTGAAACCGCACGCCAAGTTGCATTGATAATGGCGCGTACATTTTTGGGTAAGAGTACCTTAACGTTGTACTTACCTGAAATGTTATTAAATAATCAAATCCGCAAGCGCATAGACCGCTCTGAAATTGATGATATTAAAATTAAGTGCGGCAATGATAGTTTCCAAGTCGAGATCGATGGGCATTATCATCGTTTCATGTACCGTTTAAGTTTAGATTTTAAAGTATTGGAATGTCGTATTGGGCAGGAAAAGTTTTTGCGCCTACGTCAAATGGATGAAAGTCTTGATGTCCAGATTCGTCATGGAGGAACATTGTCAAACTGGGCTGTGCGCCGTATTGGTCGGGTTGGTTTTGAAGTTGTAAATATGTTACCCATTCCATCACTTATTAATCATTTAATTGGTGATATTCCGGGGATCCAGCGTGATGGCCACCGTATGTGGTTTATTGACCTAGAGCAGGCAGGATTTATTGACTTTATTAATAATCGATCTTGGATGGTTGAAAAGCTTTTGAGTCTTACAGATTTCAGTATTTTACCTGGTTTGAATATTTTGAGAGAAAGTCGAGAATTGGTCCAGCAATTGGTAGATCAATTTGAAATTAGAGGACTACGTGTACAGTCGGGTCGCCTTGAAGTACAAGTGGGAATAGCAAGCTCATAGAGCATAGTAAAAGCCGATCATTGATTGGCTTTTTATTTTTTTAGGCAAGAAAAAAGCCACTGACGTTATGCAGTGGCTTTTTAGAATTTGGCGTCCCTACGGGGATTCGAACCCCGGTTACCGCCGTGAAAGGGCGATGTCCTAGGCCTCTAGACGATAGGGACATATGTGAGGCATACATCTGAAAAAATTATTGGCGTCCCTACGGGGATTCGAACCCCGGTTACCGCCGTGAAAGGGCGATGTCCTAGGCCTCTAGACGATAGGGACGTTTCAGAGGTGGGCGTATATTAGGTCGATTTAATAAAAGTGTCAAATAGTTTTCTGAAGAAATATTAAAAAAAACAGTCAACCGATTAAAAATAACTCTAATTGTAGAAAATATATACATTTATCCTTCATTTTTCTGAAAAGGCTCAATAATTGCCGTTATAACAGACGGATGTTGTAGATAACCTAAAATCTCATGGGGCTGGTTGGCAAAGGTATAAATTTTCTGATTAATAATTGGAGGATCAAAATTAAATGGGGCCTCACATAGTGGAAATGCAGTTAGAAAATCGTCTTGAGAGTAAAAATTAAACCAATCACCGTGAATACATGATGGCCTAACGATTGGAATCGGAAGCTTACTTTGAATTACGCGAAAAGATAAAGGAGAAGCTAACGTTATAAATCGTTTAATTGAGAACCGATATGCAGGATTTGAAAGAAGGTTAAAGGCAATAACCGAGCCGAGAGAGTGCGCAACGACAATATAATCTTCATTTTCTCGCATTTTCTTTAAAATCCGTTCATTTACTTCCTCCATAAATTCAGGATTAGATAAGTACATATAAGTCTCAATCAGAAACTGTTGTATCAAGCTCTCATGTAATTTAGGGAAGTTATTTAACAGAACAACCAACTCTTTGAGTAGGCGGTCTTTTACGAGCTGAGAGGTCAGATAGATTCGTTCTGAAAAGCTTTTTTCAGCGGAGTCAGTTGCTGGTAGCAATAAAGGAACAAATGGGGTGTGCTCTTTAGCAGGAGGATTATGGGGATGTAAATGAATGGGTAAATAATTATTTAAAAATGACTTAGGTAATAACGTATTGAGGTCTAATTGATTGCTTAATCGATATTTAGTCATTAGGTCGCCATAAAATGGCATATGAATATGAAGATCGCGCACGTTAACTTTGCAAGGCAACTGTTTTAGGCCAAGCTTAAATACTTTTAGCCAATGCTCTTTTAAGCGATGAGCAGTGTAATTCTGTTGATTCATCCCGTGGATAAATATAATTTTCATTCTATACAAGGAATTGTTTTTAATATAAATTTTAATCTACAACGGTACGTTATATAAAACCAGTATGCAGACAAAAAAAAGTGTAGCTTTTTGCTACACTTTCATTGAATAAGAGTGGTTTAGACTTTATTGCGGTAAAAAATAAAATAGCTGACATAACATAAAGCTGTAAAAATAAGGCAGCCTACGAAACCAGCACGCATTTCAGGGTCTGCTGCCATACTTAAACACGTAATAAAGCAGAAAATAAAACCTAAAATCGGGACGATAGGAAATAATGGAGCAGCATATTGTAAGTCTTTAACTGTATGGCCAGATTTGTACCATTGGCGACGGAAATTAAATTGACTTAAACAAATGCTCATCCAGACAATAACCATAGTAAATGCTGCAACGCCAAGCAGATTTTTAAAAATAGTCTCTGGGGCAAATTGCTCTGATAACAAGCCTGGAATTGCTCCAAACATTGTTACAACTAAGGCAACAATAGGTGTTCCACTTTTTGAGAGCGTAGCAAATACGCTAGGTAATAATTTTTGTTCTGACAGTGACCACATCATACGTGAAGCGGCATAAAGTCCTGAGTTTGCTGCCGAAAGCAGAGCTGTAATAATTACAAATCGAATAATGTCATCCGCATAGGGAATGCCAATATAATTAAATACAGTAACAAAAGGACTGCTACTTACGCTTTCACCACCTAAACCTGCAAGCTGGAAGGGAAGCAAAGCGCTAATAACAATAATGGTACCCACAAAGAAAATAAGAAGACGCCAAATCGCAGCATTAATTGCTTTGGGTACATTCTGAGCTGGATCTTTGGTTTCACCTGCTGCTACGCCAATTAATTCTGTGCCTGAGAAAGCAAAGTTAACAATCAGCATGGTGGTGAAAATAGGAATTAAACCATGTGGGAACCAGCCTTGCGCTGTAAGATTGCTAAATAGCGGTGCAGTTTGGCTGCCATGAAAAGGAATTAAACCAAAAATTGCTAGTAGGCCGAGCACAATAAAAGCAATCACGGTAATGACTTTAACAAGAGCGAGCCAAAACTCAGACTCAGCAAAAATTCGAGTTGAACTAATATTTAAGCCAAAAATAGTGATTGCAAAAACAATTGTCCAGATCCACATTGAAATATGTGGGAACCATTCCTGCATGAGTAATGCCGCAGCTGTGAACTCAGTTCCAAGCGTTGCAGTCCAGGTCAGCCAGTACATCCAAGAAATCATATAGCCAGTACTAGGACTAATATATTTTTTGGCATAAGCACCAAAAGAGCCTGAAACAGGCATGTGTACAGCAAGCTCTCCTAGGCAAAGCATGACCATGTAAGCGATCGCGCCACCAAGTATATAGGCAATAATTGCGCCAATAGCTCCAGTTTGTGAAATGACTTCCCCTGAACCTAAAAAGAGACCAGTTCCGATAGCTCCGCCTAGTGATAACATCACAAGATGGCGAGTACTCATGGCTCTTTTTAAAGGTGCAGTACTGTTCTGATGCTGATGAGCATCTAGTTGATTGTCAGATGGCTGCATATTACACATTGAGAGAATTAAGAAAGACGCTATTTTAGATAAAATAGACAAATGTGCAATCTAGAAAGAGATAAAGAATAAACAGTAAGGTGACGATAGAGTCTTTTTATAATTTTTAAAGCAGAATATGGCGTCCCTACGGGGATTCGAACCCCGGTTACCGCCGTGAAAGGGCGATGTCCTAGGCCTCTAGACGATAGGGACTTGATGAGGCAAACACAAAGGAGCGTGGTGGAGTCAAGCGGGATCGAACCGCTGACCTCTACAATGCCATTGTAGCGCTCTACCAACTGAGCTATGACCCCAGTTTGTGTGAGCGCAATATTAGGGTGGATGCGCTCACACGTCAACAAAAAAATGAATTAAGCTTCGCTAGTTGCTTCATTTTTAGGCAATTTTAGGCTCTCATTGAGTTTTTCCCAATTTTTAACTTCTTTCTTGCTTGGTCCACCCACAACTTCTAAGGCGCGGCGTAAACGAGCGAAAGTTAAATCAGGTCCAAGGGTCACCATCGACTGCATTACAGGTGTTGAACTAGTTGAACCTGCAATTGCGATAAAGAACGCTGGCATGAAATCGCGTAATTTAATCTCCATCTGATTCGCAAGATCCATTAGAGTTTGGCTAACAGTGTCGTTATTCCAAGTAAACTGACCTTCAAGACGCCAAATTGCAAATTGCAGACTTTGACGAACCTGTTCTTGAGTCAATTTTTTGCTTTCAAACATTTCAGCAGTAATTTGTGGCATATGGTTAAAATAGAAACCAGCCCAATTCACAGCTTCTGAAAGTAAATTAATACGCGGTTGAATGGCAGCTGCAATATCTTCTAAAGTGCTGCGATCACTTTTCCATGTTAATAAGCGGTCTAATAATTGACCAGGGGTTAAGCCTTTGATCCATTGACCATTTAACCAATTCAGTTTTTCAACATCAAAAATTGGTCCACCTAGTGAAACACGTTGAATATCAAAGCTATCCATCATGTCTTGTAGCGTAAATACTTCACGCTCATCTGGCATTGACCAGCCCATACGGCCTAAATAGTTTAATAAGGCTTCTGGTAAAACGCCGATATCGCGGTAGTAGTTAATTGATGTCGGGTTCTTACGTTTAGATAATTTTGATTTATCTGGGTTACGCAATAATGGCATGTGACAAAGTGTCGGCATTTCCCAACCAAAATATTGGTAAAGCAACTGATGCTTCGGTGCAGATGGAAGCCATTCTTCACCACGTAATACATGAGTGATTTCCATTAAATGGTCATCGACCACATTCGCTAAATGATAAGTCGGTAACCCATCATTTTTAAGAAGAACTTGCATGTCGACTTGTGCCCAAGGAATTTCAACTTCCCCGCGTAATAAGTCATTAAATTTACAAATACCTTCTTCAGGTACTTTCATACGGATGACATGGGGTTCGCCCGCTTCCAAGCGACGAGTCACTTCTTCTTGAGAAAGTTTTAACCCGCGACCGTCATATTTTGGTGTTTCACCGCGTGCTTGTTGTTCAGCACGCATCTGGTCTAGTTCTTCAGCAGTAGCGAAACAATAAAAAGCATGACCTTTTTCAACAAGTTCTAATGCGTATTGCTTATAAATTCCCATACGTTCAGATTGGCGATACGGTGCATGAGGACCACCTACATCTGGACCTTCAGACCAATTTAGACCTAACCAACGCAATGAATCCAAAATCATTTTTTCAGATTCTGGTGTAGAGCGAAGTTGGTCTGTATCTTCAATTCTTAAAATGAATTCTCCGCCATGTTGTTTCGCAAAACACATGTTAAATAAAGCGATGTAGGCAGTGCCGACATGAGGAAAACCGGTAGGAGAAGGTGCAATACGAGTACGAACTTTCATAGGTAATGGGTCAAAATAAAAATTGAAACTATTATAACGAAAAAGCCCAGTATTCTGACGTTTTATTTAACGTCAGTCTGGGCTAAAACTGAAACGAAGAGGGGGTGTTTCAGATTTTAAGAAGCATGCGGCTGGAAGATTGCCTGAACAAAACGTGAAAAACGTTCGTGTTGTGCAGCAAGAAAATTTTGAGTCGGTGTAACGCGAATAGTATTGAGTACCTTAAGCTCATCATCTGAAGAAGGTAATACAATAGGATTACGTTTCTGTTGATCTAAAGCTTTTTCAATAAGCGAAGTCTGCTTATCTGACCCAGTTTTATTTGGGGTATCTTTAAGTACTGCTGCTGCAGAAAATTGTGATGCTAAACCCAGCACCAAACTTAAGCTTAACGCTTTTCCATAATGAATTTTCATTATTAATCATCCCCTCAGTTCATTACATTTCAACTATTTTTTGAGTTTAACGAAATGTAAAATTACGGTAATGCTACGATTTAAACATAAATCTTAATAAAAAAGTGGAACTGTGTCACACTTTTTACAAAAATTATCTATATTTTAATCTGGTCGACCCCAATGTAGGTCATGTGTATCCTTTACGCTTCATTATTTAACAAATTAATGTGTAGATAAAGTGAAGGCCCTCATTAAGTTGTAAGAATAATTACAAAAAATTTCAAAAATGAAATGATTTAGGCTTCTTAAGCTATATATCTTAAAGAGATTAATAAAAAATATATTAATATAAGTAATTGATTGTAAATTATAAAATTAAAAATATAGTAAAACTAAAACCAATGATGGATTTTGTAAATGAAAAAAATATCAATAATGGCTGTAGCGGTGTACTTGGGAATGGCAACAGCAGCTCAGGCCGCTACTTCTTTTTTAAATGTTTCTTATGATCCGACCCGAGAATTTTATCAAGAATATAATCAGGCTTTTGGGAAGTTCTGGAAACAGCGTACAGGTCAGGATGTTGAGTTTAAACAGTCGCATGGTGGGTCTGGTAAACAAGCACGGGCAGTAGCTACGGGGCTTGAAGCCGATGTTGTAACGTTAGCGTTAGCGAATGATATTGATGAGATTGTGAAAGCGGGTTTTATCCAACCAAATTGGCAAAAAGAATTTCCAAACAATTCTGCACCTTATACGTCCACCGTTGTGTTCCTAGTACGAAAAGGTAATCCAAAAAATATACGTGACTGGAATGACTTAACAAAACCAGGTGTGGAAATTATCACCCCTAATCCTAAAACAGGGGGCGCACCGCGTTGGATTTATTTGTCGGCATGGGGTTATGCTTTAAAACAACCGGGCGGAAATGATGCCAAAGCTCGTGAACTAGTTAAAAAACTTTATCACAATGTAAAAGTACTTGATTCGGGAGCACGTGGTTCGCTAACAACATTTGCTGAGCGTGGAATTGGTGACGTTTTATTATCATGGGAAAACGAAGCTTTATTGGCGACAAAAGGACCTGATAAAGATAAATATGAAATCGTTTATCCATCAATTTCAATTTTGGCAGAGCCTTCCGTCGCAATTGTAGATAAAACCGTAGATAAAGATGGCAACCGAACATTAGCAAAAGGCTATTTGAACTTCTTATATTCACCATTGGGACAAGAGTTGGCGGCTAAACATTATTTCCGACCACGCAATGCGCAAGTGGCTGCTAAATATGCAGCACAATTCCCAAAAATTAAATTATTTACAATTAATGATGTTTTTGGTGGCTGGGCTAAAGCTCAAAAAACTCACTTTGCAAATGGGGCTGTCTTCGATCAAATTTACGATGGGAAGCAATAATTAATTAAGTTTTTTTAGAGCCGCTTATTTAATAACTAAGCGGCTCTTTGTATTTTTTAGATTAATTTAAAAATTACCTAATCTTTTTATTAAAGTATTGATAAATATATTAATGTGGTGGTTAATGTCATCTTTAAAAATCATATATTGTAAAGCTAGCCCATAACTTAATGATACGAGCTCTATAACAATAGAATCATAGTCATCAGGCTCAGTTATCTCCGTTAAAGAAAAGAATTGCTCCATAATCTTCGTTACTTCTTGTTGATGAGTTTTCCAAACCTTTTGATACTCCTCGGCGAAGGTAATATCACGTGCAGCAAATAGCTGTAATTCTATTGATATTTTAAGCCATTCATCGTTTGTAAAAAAAGCGGTCAGCCATTGACGTAATGAATCAATGAGTTGATCCGTATTTGAAGGGGCATTGGTAAAGATTTCTTGTAATTGTAAATTTTCTTTAGCGAATTGAAGCTGCATTAGCTCAAGTAAAAACTCTTCTTTATTGTTGAAATTCGAATAAAAGGCACCTTGAGTATAACCTGCCTGTTTAGAAAGATTCCTGATTGATACCGCGTTATAACCAAATTCAGAAATGAGAGCAAACCCAGCGTCAATGAGATGTTGCCGAGTTTGTATCTGTTTTTCATTGCGAGAAAGAGTCATAAGAGCCAGATAAAATAATAATTGAGATATCACTTGATATCTTAATTTTTGTGAGATATTTTTGCTATTCATTTATTTCAAATATCAACTGATATCTGATTGTGCGACAATAAAGGCGCTATATGTCTCAAGTCTCTAAACGTATTGTAGTTATCAATGGTCATCCATCTGATACTAGTTTTAATCATGCATTAGCTCAAAACTATGTAGAGCAGGCAAAAACATTAGGTATTCACGTAGATATAATAGAAATTGCCAAGTTGGGTTTTGAACCTAATTTAAAATATGGCTATGAGACACGAATGGAATTGGAACCTGATTTAATGAATGCGCTTGAAAAAATTCAGGCTGCGGATCATTTGGTATGGTTCTTTCCAGTGTGGTGGGGAGGGCTGCCGGCTATCGCTAAAGGTTTTATTGACCGACTCTTTTTACCGAATCTCGTATTTAGTTACCGAGAAAACAGCAATCGTGTTATTGGGCATTTACAGTCAAAAACAGCACGACTGATTACGACTTTAGATCAGCCGGGTTGGTTTTATCGTTGGTACTATGGTGAGCCAAGTACTCGACAACTTAAAAAAGCGACTTTGCAATTTTGTGGGGTGAGTAAAGTTAAAGTTAATTATGTTGGAACAGTGCGGGGCGCAAGTTCAGACCAACGGCAAAAATGGTTAAATCAAATCGGTAAATATGCAGAAAAAGATTGCCAGCTCATCTCGTCCTAAGGTAAATCGGCGGGAGTTTTTAACAAAATAAGCCTAAAGAAAAAGAGAATTTTTAAATAAAGAATTTAATAAAAAAGTTTTATTAATTCGTATTTAACTCTAGAAAATTATTCTTACTTTCTTATTTTGCTTAAAAAGTGCTAACAAAACGGTTTTATCTATGAAAAATTAATATTTTCCTACAAAAAGCCGTTTGGCGTTGGTCATAAACAAGGTGATAATGTGCAGTTACATTTTTACGCAATGATTTAACACCTATGTCGCATATTTCTGTCTTACTTTTTGAGACCGTTGAGAGCTTATTGGCAGATCGCACAACAGGGGTGTATATCGATGCAACCTTCGGAAGAGGTGGGCATACACGTTTATTGCTCTCTAAACTTGATGAAAATGCACGAGTGTATGCATTTGATAAAGACCCTCAAGCACTGGAAGTTGCTGCTGCTTTGGCACAAGAAGATCCAAGATTTACGATCATTCATGCGAGTTTTGCTGATATCAAAGAGAAGATGCAGGAAATTGGCGTGATGAGTGTTGATGGCATTATGGCTGATCTGGGAGTGTCATCTCCTCAACTTGATCAGGCAGAACGTGGTTTTAGTTTCATGCAAGATGGTCCGTTAGACATGCGAATGGATAATTCTAAGGGTTTAACTGCGGCCGAGTGGTTACTTGAAATTGAAGAAGAACAATTAGCAAATATTATTTATCAATATGGTGAAGAGCGTTATAGTCGACGTATTGCTAAAGCCATTAAAAATGCTGGAAAACTAGATACAACTGCTCAATTGGCGGAGCTTGTAAAAACAGCCCATCCAAAATGGGAAAAACATAAACATCCAGCGACACGTACATTTCAGGCTATTCGTATTGCTATTAATAAAGAGCTCGAAGATATTGAAGTGTTTTTGCCGCAAGCTGTAGACTTACTCAAACCGGAAGGACGTTTGTCTGTTATTAGTTTCCATTCTCTTGAAGACCGACTGATTAAGCAGTTTATTCAAAAAGAATCTACATTAGCAGAAGATTTCGGTTGGGGAATGCCAGAGCAGCGGGTAGATACAAGAAGATTAAAGAAAATTTCACGGGTTCGTGCGAGTGAAGAAGAAGTAAAAGCGAACCCTCGGTCACGTAGTGCATGGCTTCGGGTTGCTGAACGCTTGGAAGAAAAAGGCGCGTAATGAAAAGCAGTGATGAAATCGCAACCACAGAAAACAAAGTGGTGAAAAAAGTTGTGGTGTATACAGTCTTGGTGGCACTTGTTTTTATAAGTGCCATGATGGTGGTATTTCAAGTATTTGAATATCGTCATGATTATAGAGAGCTTAGCTCTTATATGCGTGAACGTGATGATCTCAATGCTGAATGGGGGCGTTTGCTCATTGAGCAACAAACCTTTGGTGCAACGGCACAGATTGGTACACGTGCTGTAACTCAGCTACGGATGTTTTCTCCACCGGCTGCAGAAACGGTGGTAATTTCTTTACCAATGACCTCAGAGCAAAATAAGTAAGGCCTTGCTGTATGGTAGATAAGCGAACAAAACAAACACGGAAAAAACAGCAGTCTATTTCGGAAAAACCAACTCTTGCCTTTGATATGTGGCGGTTTTATCTGCTCTGGGCAGTAGTGTTACTCTGTTTTGTTGTTTTAATTGCACGTGCATTTTATGTACAGGTAATTAATAAGGATTTTTTACAAAACAAGGCCAATGCCAATATTTTGCGTACTGAGCGTGTAGAAGCTATGCGTGGCGTGATTAGTGACCGCCATGGCGTGCCTTTGGCAATTAGTACACCGATCATGAAAATCGTAATGGATCCGCGTGATTATTTCGATACAAAGCATTTATATGACCAAATTACAGCGGAATTAAAGAAAGATCCGAACAATCGTAAATTAAAACGACAATTACCCGATAAAAACTTAAATCTTGATGAGTTGGCAGATGTCGTTGGTTTAGACCGTGCCGATCTTAAAAAGCAGATGAATGCACGACCGCGTTCTCGTTATCTGGTTTTGAAAAAAGAAATACCGCCGCAACAGGCAGATCTTATTACGAAAGGTAACTTTCAAGGCGTGTATGCCGAGAAAACCTATAAGCGTTATTATCCTCAACCACAGCCAAATGCCCAGATTATTGGTTTAACCAACAGTGAAGGCCAAGGGATTGAAGGCTTAGAAATGCAGCTCAATAAACAGCTGTCAGGTGTGGATGGTGAGCAAAAAATTATTCGTGATAAGCGCGGAAACCGTTTAAAAGTTTCAGAGGTGATCCGTGAGGGTGAACCAGGCGAAAATATCACTTTAAGTATCGACTCTCGTTTGCAATACATTATGTATAGAGAGCTGACCGCAGCTGGTGTTGCAAATAATGCCCGTTCGGCAACGGCAATTGCTGTAGATGTTAAGACCGGTGAAATTCTGGCAATGACCAGTTGGCCGTCATATAACCCGAATGATAAAAATGGTTTGTCTAATAAAGATGCTATGCGTAACCGCGGTGCGATTGATATGTTCGAACCGGGTTCAACCATGAAGCCATTTACAATTTCTTCTGCATTAGAAACTGGGCAATATACGCCTAACACGATTGTAAATACTTCTCCAGGTTCAATGCGTTTAGGTTGGCATACGATTCGTGATACCCATAATTATGGTGCTTTAACTGTTAGTGGCGTCATTATTAAATCTTCAAACGTGGGTTCTGCAAAAATTGCATTGTCACTTCCAAAAGAAACACTACCAAGCTTCTTTAATCGTGCCGGTTTTGGTAAACGCTCGGCTGTGAAGTTTCCGGGGGAAAGTTCAGGTTTAGTGCTTCCAGTAAGTAAATTGAACTCTTCTCAAATTGGTACCATGGCTTATGGTTATGGCCTAAACGCAACTATTCTTCAGCTGGCGCAAGGCTATGCAATGCTTGCAAATCATGGCGTAAAAATGCCTCTAAGTTTACATAAGCTCGATCAAGCACCTAAAGGTGAGCAAGTTCTTGCTCCAAAAATTGCTGATCAGGTTTTGCTTATGCTAGAGCAGGTTACGATGCCTGGTGGTACTGCCAAGCAAGCTAATATTCCGGGTTATCGTGTTGGTGGTAAAACAGGTACAGCTCATAAACTTCGTGCAGACCGTAAAGGTTATTCAAATAATGAATACCGTGCTTTATTTGCTGGTGTTGCGCCAATTAGTGACCCACGTTTAGCTGTTATTGTCGTTGTTGAAAACCCACAAGGCCGTTATTACGGTGGTTTGGTTGCGGCTCCTGTTTTTGCACGCATTATGCAAGAATCATTACGTTTAATGAATGTGCCGCTTGATAAGCCCCTTGATACTTCAGTAAATCCTATTCGCAGGTAAGCTATGTCTGTTTCTTTTCAAGAAATTAATCCAGTCGAGATTAATGCACAGTGGTCTCAGCAGCCTTTTCATGGCTTCGGTCTAGACAGCCGTAAGGTTGAGTCAGGCCAAATTTTTATTGCTTTGACCAGTTATAGCCAACCTGAAAAAACACGTGCTTTTGCAGAGTCAGCTTTAGCTAATGGCGCACTTGCAATCATTAGCGAGACGGAGCTGGGTGTGGCAAATGAATGGGTATGCCCTGATGTACGTCAGCGCATGGGCGAATGGCAAGAGCGTTATTTGCAACATATTGACCCTGTTACGCCAGCGCGTATTGTTGCAGTAACAGGCACAAATGGTAAAACGACAATTTCACGTCTAGTTGCTGAATTAATTAGTTCACAACAACAGCGCTGTGCGGTGATGGGCACAACTGGTAATGGTATTTTGCCTGATCTGACACCATCAACTCATACTACGCTCGATGCTTTACAACTACAAAATGCATTGCATGATTATGCTAAAGAAGGTGCGACTTTCGCTTCTTTGGAAGCAAGCTCACATGGTTTAGAGCAAGGTCGTTTAAATGGTTGTGCGATTGAAATTGCTGTTTATAGTAATTTGAGTCGTGATCACCTGGATTATCACGGCACTTTAGAGGCTTACGCTGAAGCAAAGGCTCTCTTATTCCGTTTTAATTCTTTAAAAGTAGCTGTTATTAATCTTGATGATGAACATGCTGCTCTTATGATCAATGCGGCAAAACAAAATCCTGCTCAGCCAAAGATTTTGACGTATTCACTTACCCAAAATACGGCTGATTATTATATTAGTGACTTAAGTTACAGCTTGGCAGGGGCGACTTTTAATTTAGTCAGCTCGCAAGGTTCTTTTGCTGTTCAAAGTCCATTATTGGGGCATTTCAATGTTGAAAACCTGATTGCAGCGCTTATTGCTGCTGAACAAGCAGGTTTTGATTTAAAAGCATTAGTTGCTTTTGTTCCTAAGCTTATTGGTGCGCCGGGGCGAATGCAGGTCATTCGCGACGGTGAGCGTTTATTTGTTGTGGA
Organism: Acinetobacter sp. V116_7; assembly: GCF_056735735.1. Taxonomy (NCBI): domain Bacteria; kingdom Pseudomonadati; phylum Pseudomonadota; class Gammaproteobacteria; order Moraxellales; family Moraxellaceae; genus Acinetobacter; species Acinetobacter sp. V116_7. The sequence continues at coordinate 73,991 of NZ_JBWZIF010000024.1, read as the reverse complement.
TTATGCACACACACCTGATGCTTTGATTCAGGTGCTTAAGACTTTAAAACGTCATGTATCTAATCAGCTTTGGGCAGTATTTGGGTGTGGTGGAGATCGTGACCGTGGTAAACGTCCACTCATGACTCAAGCAGCTTTGGATGGAGCGAATCCGATTATTCTGACTTCGGATAATCCAAGAACTGAAGACCCTGAACAAATTTTTGCTGATATGAAGCAAGGAATTGATTTCTCTGGGCATCGCATGCAGGAAATTCATGATCGCCGTGAAGCAATTAAATTTGTTGCACAGCAAGCTCAAGCTGGTGATATTGTGGTTATTGCGGGTAAAGGTCATGAAAATTATCAAGAAATTAATGGTGTGCGCCACTGGTTTGATGATGTTGTCGAAGTACAATCAGCAATTGCTGTGCAACACCATACTGTAGACGCTGCTTACCCTGCACAATAGGATTATTTATGCATACTTCAACCACCAGTACCGTGCCTTTGGAACCGTGGACAGCTCAACAATTACAACAGGCAACGCAGGGTTGTTGGCATAAAGACCAGATCCCTCAAACTGAAATTAAACGTATTTTGACGGACTCTCGTCATGCGGAAACTGGGGATGCCTTTTTAGCACTAAAAGGTGAGCGTTTTGATGCACACGACTTTGTAGCACAGGTTGCCGCGAATGGTTGTCAAATCGCCATTGTTGAACGTCCTTTAGATATAGAAATTGCACAGTTAGTTGTTGCCGATACTCGCTTGGCTTTGGGACAACTCGGCGCTTATCGCCGTGAGCAAAATACACAATTAAAAGTGATTGCTTTAACAGGTAGTAGCGGTAAAACCACAACTAAAGAAATGTTGGGAAGTATATTATCGCGCTTAGCTCCGACATTAATCACCCGTGGTAATTTAAATAATGACCTTGGTGTACCCATGATGCTGCTAGAGCTTCGCAAGGAACATCAATATGCGGTGATGGAGTTGGGTGCAAGCCATCAAGGTGAAATTGACTATACTTCTAAATTAGTTCAGCCTCATGTTGCAGGCATTTTAAATATTGGTACAGCTCATCTGGGCGAATTTGGTGGGCGTGAAGGTATTTGCCGAGCTAAATCGGAAATTTATCGTCATATTTTGCCAAATGGCGTTGCAATCGTACCGCAACAAGATGATTTCACTGCTGAGATTCTTGACGCTGCAAAAGCGCATCGTATTTATACATTTGGTGTAGGTGGCGATGTGTATGCAACAGATATTGAATTATTACCTCAATCAACAAATTTTACGCTACATACGCCGCAAGGCGTCAGTGCCGTTAAACTCCCTTTTGCAGGTGAGCATAATGTTCAGAATGCAACCGCAGCTGTGGCTTTTGCTTTAGCAATTGGTATTGGACTAGAAGATATTGTCCAAGGCTTAGAGCAAGCTCAGGGCGCCAAAGGTCGTCTTAACTTTATTCAAAAGTCACCTTACTTATTTATTGATGATACCTATAATGCCAATCCGACTTCGATGCGTGCTGCTGCACAAGTGTTGTTGCAGCAACAAGGCTTAAAAGTGATGGTCATGGGGGATATTGGTGAGTTAGGTGATAGCAGTTGGCAGGAACACCACGATTTAGGTCGTGATCTTGCTGAACTTCCTTTAGATCATATTATTGCAGTTGGGCAGTTTGCTCCAGCCGCTCTCGAGGGTGCAGACTCTCATTCCAATAAAGTGAAAGCATTTCAGACACAAGCTGAGGCGCTTCCATTTCTAATCAATCTAATCCAAACACATCAACCACAGTCCATGAGTTTCCTGTTTAAAGGTTCTCGCTTTACTCATATGGAAACGTTGATGGCTGATTTGATGGAGAAACTTTAAATGCTGTTATGGTTGTTTGAACAACTTGCGGGCTATCACAGTTCGTTTCAGGTCGTTCGTTATTTAACATTACGTTCTTTACTCAGTGTATTAACTTCACTGACCATTGGTTTGGTCCTCGGACCGATCATGATTCGTAAATTACAAGCGTTAAAATACGGTCAGGCAGTAAGTTCATTTGCTCCTGAGAATCATGCTAAAAAGATGGGTACACCAACCATGGGCGGAATTTTAATTCTGCTTTCAATTGGTATTAGTACTTTACTCTGGGCTGATTTATCTAACCCTTATGTCTGGATTGTGCTTGGTGTAATGGTTGTGTTCGGTGCTGTGGGCTGGGCAGATGACTGGATTAAAATTCGCTATAAAGACAATGCTGGTTTACCTGCCCGTAAGAAGTTTTTCTGGACTTCTGTTGCATCGCTTGGGGCCGGTATTGCTTTATATTTAATTGCAACCCAACAGTCGAATGCTGAACATACGGCAAACATGCTGGATTTATTGATTCCATTCTTTAAGAATCTTTCAATTCCACTCTCTATGGTTCCTTTAGGCTTGGCATTTATTGTATTTACCTATCTGGTTATTAATGGTGCCTCTAACGCCGTTAACTTAACTGATGGTTTAGATGGTTTGGCAATCATGCCTGTTGTCATGGTAGCTACGGGCTTAGGCGTATTTGCTTACTTGTCAGGTGATATTCGTTTTGCTAACTATTTGCATATTCCATATGTGAAATATACATCTGAGCTTGTTGTAATCTGCTCTGCGATGATTGGTGCGGGTTTGGCATTTCTTTGGTATAACGCACACCCAGCTCAAATCTTTATGGGTGATGTTGGCGCATTAGCTTTAGGCGCGATGCTTGGAACAATTGCTGTCATGGTTCGCCAAGAAATCGTATTTGCGATTATGGGTGGTGTGTTTGTAATGGAGGCTGTATCTGTCTTCTTGCAAATTGGATCGCTGCGGATGCGTAATAAACGCGTGTTCTTAATGGCGCCGCTACATCATCACTATGAAAAGCAGGGCTGGAAAGAAACCCAAGTTGTGATTCGTTTTTGGATTATTACAATTATATTAGTAGTTTTAGGTCTAATGACTTTAAAATTGCGATAGATCTTATTTTAGTGTCAATATAAAGCCAGTTCTACTGGCTTTTTTTATTGGAGAGATGAATGACAAAAGTTGCTGGTCTAGACCAATTATCTGTAATTAATCAGAAAGTAGTTGGAGAGGGCGAAGTATTACCTCAAGTTGTGCTTAAAGATGGAAGTCAGGTACAAACCGGAACTGTCGCTACAATGCTGCATAATATTGAATTATATAATGCAGGCCAAAGAGGCCAGATTGAGGAAGAATTAAAGATTGCTATTCCAACTTTAGTCAAAGTGGGGCTATTTGATTTATTTCAGGTAGATGAATGGATTAAGGGAACAAATGCAGGGCGTACATTTGTGGGAATGCATGCAAAGACTTATTTACAACATAAAGAACAAGAGAATAATTAAAAGTGACTAAGCAAATTTTAATGTGTCCTGTGTGTCGTCAGTCTCTCGATTTAAATGAAAAAACTTGGCGATGTGGACAAGAGCATAGTTATGATGTCGCTAAACAAGGTTATGTGAACTTACATGTTGTGCAGCATAAACATAGTAAGAACCCTGGAGATACGCCAGAGTCGGTCGATGCACGAAGAGCTTTTTTACAAGGTGGTTATTATCAGCCTTTACAACATGCTGTAGTCGCTTTATTAAAACAATTAGATGTAAAAACCGTACTTGATATTGGGTGTGGTGAAGGTTACTACACCAGTGCCATGCAGCAAGTCGTTGAGCAATGTGTTGGTGTTGATATTGCAAAAAATGCGGTACAGCGTGCAGCAAAGCTTAATGCTGAGGTGACTTGGGTTGTGGGAACTGGTGCGACTTTGCCTGTGCTTGATCAAAGCATGGATGCATGTACCAGTTTGTTTAGCCCAATTCCACAAGTAGAAATTGCTCGAGTTTTAAAGGATGATGGATATTTAATTGTTGTCACTCCTGCATCTGAACATTTGTATGCAATGCGTGAGGCTCTATTTGAGCAGGTTAACCCTCATATACCAGAGAAGTTTGTAGAGCAGTTGCAAGATTTTTTTGAGCTTAAACAAGAGCAAATTATTAATGCCCCTTTTGTGCTTGACCAACAGGCTTTAAAAAATCTGATTGCTATGACACCTTATGCTTATAAAGCATCTCCTGAGCGTCGTTTGCAGTTAGAGCAGCAGTCGCAATTAGAGGTAACGGCATCTTTTCAAGTTTATGTTTTTCAGAAACGTAATAAAACAGCTAGCTAACAGTCGATTGTTAAAAGCGTAAAAAAAAAGCCATCATACGATCTATTTTTAAGAGCGCAAAAAAAGAAGCCATCTGATGATGGCTTCTTTTTTTGCTATTCAATCTGATTAATTAGATTTTCTAGTTCATCTTTCTCACGCTTCGGCGCTGCTCCCTGTGAAGGCTTCATCGCAGGAGGTGCAGCTTTTGTTGGAATAACAATTTCCTCACCTGGTAAATCGGAAAAGTCATTGTCATTGCTCAGTTTCGGTTGTGGTGGTGCTGGGCGATATAGCGGGCGTGCTAATGGTGGAGCTGCACGATAAGTTTTCTTATCGCCTACCTCAGTAACAGTTTGTTGTTTGTCACGTGAAATAGGACCTTGAGCATCTTTATCTAAACGAACCCAAGATGCTGGCGTACCTTGCAATGCTTGACCCATAAAGTTAATCCAGATCGGTAATGCAGCAATACCACCATACTCACGTCGACCTAGTGTCGTCGGTTGGTCAAATCCAACCCACGTTACAGTCACTAATTTACCGTTAAAGCCTGCAAACCATGCATCTTTTGCATCGTTGGTTGTACCTGTTTTACCGCCTAAATCACTACGGCCAATTTTAAGTGCGGCACGGCCTGTACCATGCTCAATTACATCACGTAAAATGTTCGCCATATCGTAAGCAGAGCTTGATTTTAAAATACGTTGAGCTTGGCGATATTCGCTATTCGCTTTATCAGTTTGTTTAAGATTAAGTTGCTTAGCTGCCTTTTCTTTCTGCTCTACGTCTTTGTTAGTAACCTCAATCACTTCATCATCTGTTGTCGTAGCTTTCTGTTCGTCATCAGTTGTGTCAGGCGCGTTAATGCATGGAATACATGCATATTCTGGCTTAGCTTGATAAATCACTTTACCGTATGCATCTTCAATACGCTGAATAAAGTGTGGTTGAACGCGATAACCACCATTTGCAAAAGTTGCATATCCAGTTGCCATTTGAATTGGTAATACTTGAGGTGTACCTAGAGCAATGGTGTAGTTACGTGGAATTTGATCTTCTTGTAAACCAAAATCCATGAATAACTGGCGAGTACGTTCAATTCCCACCGTTTGTAAAAGGCGTACTGACACGGTATTACGAGACAAATACAAAGCACGGCGTAAAGGGATCATCCCTAAATAACGACCGTCAGAGTTTCTCGGTGTCCACTTACCAATTGTGATAGGGCTATCATTCACCATGCTGTACGGCGTCATACCGCGTTCAAGTGCCAATGCATAGACAAACGGTTTGATCGTTGAACCGGGTTGGCGCCAGCCTTGTAAGGCACGGTTAAATTTCGATTGATAGAAGTTATAACCACCTACAATTGCTTCAATTGAACCATCATTCGGGTTAATCGCAATAAGTTGACCTTGAACTTTTGGAACCTGAACTAAAGACCATGCTGTTTTTGCATCATTTGGACGTAAGCGAACAATATCTTTAACTTGAACAATTTGAGATGCACGTGAAGGAGCACCACCTACACTATTCGCATTGCGATAGGGACGAGCCCATGACATACCTGACCACTGTACAGTTACGGTCGTGCCATCTTGCATTAATGCATCAAAAGAGCTGCTATTTACCTTGGTAACTTGTGCCGGGTAAGTATTGGCATATGCTCTAAATTCATTTAATGGTTTATCGTGTGCTTCCGCACCACGCCAGCCATGACGACGGTCGTAAGCTTCAAGACCATCTTGTACAGATTTCTCTGCAATCGCTTGGCGTTTAGCATTGATGGTTGTATAGACTTTATAGCCAGAATCAATGGCTTGTTCGCCAAAATGTTTAACGAGTTCCGAACGAACCATTTCGCCCGCATATGGGTGAATATTATTTAAATCCCGATTGGGCATGTTTAGATTAATCGGTTCAGCTACAGCTTTTTGATATTCTGTTTGAGAGATATAACCCAGCTGTAACATACGACCTAAAATCCAGTTGCGGCGTTCAAGTGCGCGTTCAGGATTAACCACAGGATTGTATTTAGAAGGTGCTTTTGGTAAACCTGCAATCATTGCCATTTGAGCAATGCTGAGCTCATTAATACTTTTGTTGTAATAAATTTTGGCTGCTGCTGCGATACCGTAGGCATTTTTTCCTAGGAAGATTTTATTCACATACAGACTGAGAATTTCTTCTTTAGATAAGTTTTGCTCAATTTTTCGAGCTAAAAAGATCTCGGTTATTTTACGTTTTAAGGTTCTTTCTGGGCTCAAATAATAGTTCTTTGCAACCTGCATGGTAATGGTTGAACCACCAGTTTGCACATCAGAACCAGTTACACTTTCACTTAAAGCACGCCCTAAACCTTTAAAACTGATCCCGCTATGTTCGAAGAAAGAAGAATCTTCTGCTGCTAAAAATGCATGAATAAAAGCAGGAGGAATTTGTTTGTATTCAACTGGAATAGAAAGCTTACCACCATACTCGGCAATCAGTTGATTATCCGAGGTATAGACCTGTAGCGGTTTTAAAAGCGGAGCTTTTTTTAGTGAACTCATTTCAGGGAGCGATGGGGCGATATAGAGATACATGCCATAAAAGCCCATCGGAAGTGAGACTAAGATAATAATAATGATCAAAAAAATTGGACGCACGAAGCCCAAACTGGATAGCTTTTTCATGATAAGTAAGCTTTAATAAGATCGAATACAAACTAATTGTGGTCAGTATAGCCTTTAGACATGCGGATTGTTAGATGAGATATTGTATCCGTGTAAAAATAAAGACCTAGATTATTGGTTTGTAATTTTTTTTGGGGATAAAAAAATAATAGGACAATAGTGTGCTCAGGTTATATCGTAAACCGAATAAGGGGTTAATGGGTGTCGATATTAGTTCGACTTCTGTTAAGTTGTTAGAGCTCTCTGTTAAGAACGGTAAATATTGGGTGGAAAGCTATGCTTTGATGCCTTTACCCGAGAACAGTGTAGTTGAAAAAAATATCTTGAATCCAGAGGCAGTAGCAGAAGCTTTGGAACGGGCGATGAATTTAGCAAATCCCCAAACCAGTAACGCTGCAATTGCTGTTCCAACATCGACGGTTATTCATAAAACCATCGAAATGGATGCAGATATGAATGATGATGAACGAGAAGTTCAGATTCGTTTAGATGCGGAGCAGTATATACCGTTCCCTTTGGATGAAGTGAGTCTTGATTTTGAGGTTTTACCAGATCGACTGCCTAATCCAAACCGTGTAAATGTACTTCTAGTTGCAACAAGAACAGAAAATGTTGAAACACGAGTAGAAGTGCTGGAACTAGTAGATCTAACGCCTAAGCTTGCTGATGTCGAAAGTTATGCTGTCGAGCGCGCTTTTAGTGTATTTGCTGATAGTTTGCCCATGGGTGCAAATACCATTGGTATTTTAGATATCGGCCATACCATGACTACATTATCGGTTATGCAAAGTGGCAAAATCATTTATACCCGTGAACAAGTCTTCGGCGGCAAGCAGCTTACTCTGGAAATTCAGAGCCGTTATGGTTTGTCATTGGAAGAAGCGGGACGAGCTAAAAAAGAACGCTCTTTACCCGATGACTATGACATCGAAGTTTTAGAGCCATTTTTAGATGCCGTTGTGCAGCAAGCAGCCAGATCTCTACAATTTTTCTTTTCTTCATCACAGTTCAATGAAATAGACCATATTTTACTAGCAGGTGGGAATGCCAATATTCCTGGACTTGCCAAATTGTTGCAGCAAAAACTTGGTTACCGTGTGACCATTGCCAATCCATTTTTACAAATGGGTTTTTCTCCTCAAGTCGATATTCAAAAACTTGAAAATGATGCTTCATCATTAATGGTGGCATGTGGTTTGGCTTTAAGGAGTTTTGATTAATGGCAACAATTAATTTACTTCCTTGGCGTGATGGGCTTAGGGAACAACGCAAAAAACAATTTATTATTTTCTGTTTTGGGGTCGTTGTGCTGGGGATTACCACTGTATCTTCTGGGTGGTTTTATTTAAATCAAAAATTAGATGATCAAGAACAAGCTAATCAACTCATTACCAGTACAAACCAGAGTCTAGATCAACAGCTTAAAACCTTAAATGGCTTGCAAGAACAGCGTGATGCCATTATCGAACGTATGAAACTTATTCAGGGGTTGCAAAGTCAACGCCCTGTTGTTGTGCGTTTGGTGGATGAATTGGTACGGGTGACTCCGGCAGCGATGTATTTGACTAAATTTAGCAGAACTGGAGATAAATTTACCATTGAAGGTAAAGCAGAAAGTCCAAATACGGTCGCGGAGTTATTACGTAATCTCGAAGCATCACCATGGTATCGCAATGCTTTTATGAACTCTTTCTTGGCGACCGAAGAGAAAAAAGATAAGACGGCGAGTTCACTGCTTCCTAGAGTAGAAGATAGTTATGGCAGTTTTGTTGTGACTGTTGATTTAGGAGAAATGGGGGTGACTACAACAGATGATACCGCCAATACGTCTGTAAGTGCGGATAAGGGGGCGGTTAAATGAGTCCGGATGAACTTCATGAGTTGTCGTTAGAACAAGCTCCATCTAAGAAAAAACAGATTACTTTAGAAAAATTTCTTCAGCAATTTAACACACTAGATATGAACAGTTATGGTAGCTGGCCATTATCTGTGAAAATTACGTGCTGGGTTTTTATTTTCTTTGCTGTGTTGGCTTTGGGATACTTTGTTGTGATTCAGCCAAAGTTACAAGCAATTGATAATGCGCAGGCGCAAGAAAGTAATTTGTTGAATGAGTTTCGTGAAAAGGATTCAAAATTACGTAACTTGCAGCAATATCAACTTCAACTTCAAGAGATGCAAGCAAACTTTAATCAGCAGTTAGAACAACTCCCAAAAGAAACCGAGATTCCAAGCTTGGTTGAGGATATTAACTTAACTGGTGTGAGCTCCGGTCTGAAGTTTAAAAATATTCGTTTAGAAGATGAAGTGAAGCAGGAAATCTTTATTGAACAGCCTATTACGATGGAAGCAACTGGCGATTATCACGCTTTTGGTGCTTTTGTTAGTAGTATTGCGGCATTACCACGTATTGTGACGATGCATGATTTTGTTGTAGAAGCTGCACCTGTTAAAGATAGTAAGTCGGATATTCCTGTCCTTAATTATTCTATTAAAGCAAAAACTTATCGCTATATGGGCGCCGTAGAAAATGCTGAACATCCGGAAAACAACGCTTCTGCTTCAGTAGCACCTGTTTCCTCTACTGCTAATACACAGTCGAAATAGGAGCATTACAATGAAACTTAAGCAAATTTCTTTTTCTATTTTGGCATGTTTAGTTTTAGTTGGATGTGACTCGAGAATTGATGCTGTAAATCAGCAAATGGCAAATATACGTAATCAGCCACCACAGCCGATAGATCCAGCACCTGTTTTCACGCCTGTACCACAATTTAACTATGCGGCTCATCAGCTAAAGAGTCCATTTTTACCAAGCTCACTTGCTGCTGAGCTCAAAATTATGGCAGGAAAACGGGTGTATCCGAACTTCTCACGTGCACCTCAGCCTCTAGAAAGTTATGCATTAGAATCCTTAAACATGAAAGGAAGCATACGTAATAACCGTGGGCAAGTATTGGCTCTTATCCAATCACCCGATCAGCAAATTGAACGGGTACAGGTGGGGAACTATATCGGGATGAACCAAGGGCGTATTACCCATATTGGTCCAACCCAGATTGATCTGGTAGAGATTGTTCCTGATGGGCGCGAAGGCTATGTGGAGAGACCAAGAACCTTAGTGTTAATTGGACCCGCACCCTAAAATTTAGGGAATAACAAAGAAAAAGTATTTTTAAAGATTATTTAATTGGGGATGGTCAGACAATGAATCACGTATTCCGTCAGTTTTCTATGGGGGCTGTAGCCATTGCACTTATGCAGGTTGCCTCTGCACAGGTCAGCATGACCAATATTGTACCAACGCAAATTGCAGGTCAGGGTACAGAAATTCGAGTTATGTTTAATGGTTTACCACCACAACCACAGGCATACCAACTTGAAAATCCTTCACGTTTGATTTTGGATTTTAATAAAGCTCAGCAGACTTTAACACAGTCAAAAGTAGCAATTGGTACAAATGAAGCAAGCTCAGTTGATGTAAGTTCTGATGATCAGCGCTCACGTTTAACTGTAAATTTAAAAGAGGCAGGTGCGTTTACAACGCGCATTGAAGGCAATACTTTTATTCTAAAGATTAATTCAGCTCAAGCAGCTATTAAGCCTTTACCAACCACGACAGTACAGCCGCAAGGTGTCTCAAATATTGGCTTTCAGCGCGGTGGTCAAGGTGAAGGATTAATTGTTATTGATTTATTGGGAAGTAATACCCCTGTTGATGTTCAGCAACAAGGTAGCAAAGTCGTAGTGAGAACTCTGGGCTCTAAAATTCCTACCCATTTGGCTAAACGTTTAAATGTGAACGATTTTGCAACTCCTGTTTCTACCATTGAATCTTATAACGAAAAAGGCAATGGTGTTATTACGATTCAATCTACTGGTAGCTATGAATATATGGCTTATCAAGCGGAAAATAAACTCACCATTAGCTTAAAGCGCCCTCAGGATAAAAACGTAACTTCTTTATATAAGACACCTAATTACTCTGGTAATAAGCTTTCTCTTGATTTCCAAGATATTGAAGTCCGTCGCGTTTTACAGTTACTTGCCGATTTTACTGGCATTAATATGGTGGCCGCCGATAGTGTTCAGGGTAATATTACTTTGCGCTTGAAAGATGTTCCGTGGGATCAGGCACTTGATATTATTTTAAAGACCAAAAATCTTGATAAACGTAGAAATGGTAATGTTATTTGGATTGCGCCTGTTACGGAATTGATTAAGGCTGAAGAAGAAGAAGCAAAAGCTGTCGCTCAAAGTGTCAAACTCGCTCCTTTGCAAACTGAGTATATTCAACTTAAATATGCTCAAGCACAGGATATTATGGGTTTAATTACTCAAGGTTCAAATAATAGCAATGGTTTGCAGCGAACTTCCGCTGGTGGAACATCAACTTCTACTAACTTAAATACGGGTGTTGATAGTTTAGGAAATAACGTAGGAAGTTTATTGAGTCCACGTGGAACAATTACTCAAGATGATCGTACCAATACCTTGATTATTAACGATACAGCTCAGTCGATTGATCAAATTCGTAAAATGATTGATTTACTAGATGTGCAAGTTAAGCAAGTCATGGTTGAGGCACGTATTGTTAGAGCATCTACTTCTTTTACCAAAGAACTTGGTGTTAAATGGGGAATATTATCGCAAGGAATTACCAATAATAATAACTTGCTGGTTGGTGGTAGTGAAACAACCTTATGGAATTTAAGAAAGCCAGAAAAAGACAGTACAACGGGTGGTTATACATATACGATTGAACGTCCAGATAACTTAAACGTCGATTTAGGGGTAACCAATCCGGCTGGAAGTATTGCCTTTGGTTTGATTAGCATGTCTGATTTTATGCTTGATCTTGAACTTTCAGCATTACAAGCCGATGGTTATGGTGAGGTTATTTCTACCCCTAAAGTGATGACAGCAGATAAACAGCCAGCGAAAGTTGCGACAGGTCAGCAGGTCCCTTATCAATCTACAACGAACTCTGCTGCAGGCTCAACTGCTACAACCTCATTTAAAGATGCACTGTTAAGCTTAAATGTGACACCAAGTATTACACCTGACGGTAAGATCCAAATGAAATTAGATATTTCGAAAGATTCTGTTGCTGGTGCTGCTCCTAATGGCGAGTTAATTTTAAATAAAAATCAGATTAACACCAATGTATTGGTTAATAACGGTGAAACAGTCATTTTAGGGGGGGTGTTTGAGCAGACGACAACTAACTCACAAACCAAGGTTCCTTTCTTCGGTGATATTCCTGTACTTGGGCATTTATTCAGAAAAGATGTGAAATCTGATGATAAACAAGAGTTACTGATTTTCGTTACTCCACGAATTGTTAATGACACTTTGGTGAGAAATCATTAATATATTTTTTAATGAAAGCAATTGAAATAGGTGGCGCCTTGCCAAGCAAAGCGTTTGAAACCCTGCCAAATATTTATTTGGTGGGGCCCATGGGGGCAGGAAAAACAACCGTTGGACGTCATTTAGCCGAAATATTAGGGCGTGAATTTTTAGATAGTGATCATGAAATTGAACGCAAAACAGGGGCTACTATTCCTTGGATTTTTGAAAAAGAAGGGGAATTCGGATTTCGTGCTCGTGAAACCATAGTGTTGAATGAGTTAACTTCCCGTAAGGCTTTGGTTTTAGCAACAGGCGGTGGTGCGATTACTCAAGCACCCAATCGTGAGTTTCTAAAGCAGCGTGGTATAGTTGTTTATCTTTACACTCCTGTGGAATTACAATTACAACGAACTTATCGCGATAAAAACAGACCTCTATTACAAGTTGAAAACCCTGAACAAAAATTGCGAGATCTGTTAAAAATACGTGATCCTTTATATCGTGAAGTTGCTCATTACACGATTGAAACCAATCAGGGTGCTGCACGCGATCTTGCTCAAAAGATTCTGCAACTTATTTTGTCTAACACGCTAAAATAGCCAAACTTACTCGTGGTTTAATAAACTCATGCAAACTTTACATGTTGAATTAGGCGAACGCCGTTATCCTATTTTTATTGGCAGTCAACTTGATCCTAAACAGTTGCTTGAACCTTATATTCATGGTCAACAGGTCATGATTGTGAGTAACGAAACGGTCGCACCTTTATATTTATCTCACTATCAAGAAGCATTACAAAGTTTGGGTAAAACTGTAGCTACATGTATTTTGCCCGATGGTGAAAAATATAAAGATATTCAGCATTTAAATTTAATTTTTGATGCACTTCTTGAAGCTGGTTTTAACCGAGATTGTACGGTTTTAGCTTTGGGCGGTGGTGTTATTGGTGATATGGCTGGCTTTGCATCAGCTTGTTTTCAGCGCGGTGTTTATTTTGTTCAGGTTCCAACTACGCTCCTTTCACAAGTAGATTCAAGTGTAGGTGGTAAAACTGGTATTAATCATCCACTGGGTAAAAACATGCTGGGCGCATTTCAGCAACCTCAAGTTGTTTTGGCTGATATGGCTCAACTCGACACCTTACCGGATCGAGAGTTGTCTGCTGGATTATCAGAAGTTATTAAATATGCCTTGTTAGGCGACGCTGATTTTCTTGTTTGGTTAGAGCAAAATATGGATGGGTTGATTGGGCGAGATGCTGATCTTTTAGCAGAAGCTGTTTACCGTTCATGTGCTCATAAAGCCCGTATTGTTGCAAACGATGAAAAAGAGCAAGGCGAAAGAGCCTTACTCAACTTAGGTCATACGTTTGGTCATGCTATTGAATCTTATCTAGGTTATGGAACTTGGTTGCATGGCGAAGCAGTAGCTACCGGCATGGTTATGGCAGCTGATTTATCACAGCGTTTAGGCTGGATTTCAAGTGATGATGTAGAGCGTACAAAAAAAATTATTCAACGCGCTAATTTGCCGATATCATGTCCAAAAATTCCATTGGATGAATTCCTTGGATATATGGCACATGATAAAAAAGTCCTCAATGGTCAATTACGTTTAGTGTTGTTAAAGCAACTTGGACAAGCGGTAATTACTAAAGACTTTGATGTTGAATTCATGAAACAAGCTATTTTGGCAAATCAACACGGATAATAAATTAAGGTAACACATGACTGTATCACGTACACTTTGGCAGAATGTTCAACAATATATCTGGTTGGTGGGTGGTATCGTCTGCTTGTTTCTGGCTTTTCTTTTCTGGGTAATGACGGATAGCAAGAAGCTTGTAGAAGTTGAAAAAGCTGCCGATTCAGAAGCACCTGTGCAAATTCAGCCAGAAAAAGTAGCAACAACGGCTAACTTAGGGGCTTTAGCTGATGAAGTTAGGCCTCTTGATTTAACGACTCGTACGGTTGCTTCAGGTCAGCATGAGGCAGAGTTCCGCGGTACAAAATTTATTAACGAAAACAAGAAACAGTGGACGCTTGAGCTATTCCGTGCATCTGATGAAGATATTATTAAAAACTTTTTAAAGAATCGTTCAGACCGAAATAAATTTATCTACTTCCGATTAAGTGGAGAGAAGCAATCTGAACAATATGTTTTGACATATGGTGTATTTAAGCGTTCTGAGGATGCAATTCAGCAGTTAACGCAACTGAATCTTGATTTGCCTGAATCAATTAAGCCACAACCACAACAATTTTCTACTTATGTGCCACTAGTTAATGACTTGGGTGCAGATGAAATGAAAGGTGGAATTAGCCAAACTTATGAAGTGCGTCTACGACCAGCTGCATTGCCTAAAATTGATGAGTCTTTGCTCATGGGTGCAGGTGTAAACGGTGCGATAAGTACGCAGCCGAAAGTGACTGCTCCAGCAACGAACTCTACAACCCGGACGACCATTATTCGTCGGGATGCTGAAGGAAATGTTGTGGATGTACATCAGTCGAATTCTGCAGATGCTTCTAAAAAGACTCAGCAAAATCCTGCAACTGAAGCTACTCCTAAAAATGCAACAAATGAGGGCACAAGAGGGAACTAAGGATAAGAATAATGTGCACAAATATAGTGCAATAACAAAAGAGATATATAATTTTTGATCAAGTGTGGTGCATATTTGGTCATTTATTAAAATGATAGCCTGAATAAAACTGATCTATTTTTAAGAAATATAAACACTTAAGCTACGAAAATTATATTGGCATAGTTTTTGCTTTATTCTTGTGCTTATTAATGTACTGCTAACTATTTTGGCGCTCTAAAGAGTGAAGTCTATGCAGAGTCGTGGGGTCGAGCTGCTTTAAAAGAGTGCGAAATAAGTCAAAACATTTTTCTAGCAAAAACCAGTGTACGTAAAAATGGAACAGCGTATATTGGCTTATCAGCCCAAAATTTTTTTTTGCGAAACATTGAGCTAACCATCGTCCGTAGGCAATATCGCAGAAATAAGTTGTTTGTTTGACGCTCGAAAGAGCCTTATTGAAAGAAGGGTACGCTATGCACATGCCATCGCCTAATACTGTAGCTCCCGCTCAAGGTTTATATCAACCTGATGAGTTTAAGGATAACTGTGGTTTTGGACTGATTGCCCATATGAAGGGTGAATCAAGTCATCATCTTGTAGAAACCGCGATTCACAGTTTAAGTTGCATGACGCACCGTGGTGGTATTGCCGCAGATGGCAAGACGGGAGATGGTTGCGGCTTATTATTGGCGATGCCAAAGCAATTTTTCCGTGATGAAGCAAAAAAACTAAGTGATATTACACTTAGCGAAGTTTTTGCTGTAGGAACGGTATTTTTAAATGTCGATCCGGCATTAGCGCAGCACTCTAAAAATATTTTAACTAAAGAAATCGAGGCTGATGGCTTACGCGTATTGGCTTGGCGTGTTGTCCCTACAAATAACGATGCACTAGGTGAAATTGCACTTCAATCTTTACCTGCTTTTGAACAGGTCATTGTGAACTGTCCAATGGGTGTAACTGAAGTTGAGTTTAACCGTAAACTATTTTTGGCACGTCGTCGTGCAGAACAACAATTACAAAATGATCCGTCATTCTATGTGACTACACTTTGTTCGACAGTGATCAGCTATAAAGGCTTGATGATGCCGGCTGCAATTGCTGAGTTCTATACAGATTTGGCAGACGAACGTTTAAAATCACATATCGTGGTGTTCCACCAACGTTTCTCGACCAACACTTTACCGCGCTGGCCTTTGGCGCAGCCATTCCGTTACCTTGCGCATAATGGTGAAATCAACACTATTACAGCAAACCGTAACTGGGCATTGGCACGTACGCCTAAATTTGAAAACCCATTGTTACCAGGCCTAACTGAGCTTAACCCAATTGTGAACCGTACTGGTTCAGACTCTTCAAGCTTAGATAACATGCTTGAAATCTTGGTTGGTGGCGGTATGGATTTATTCCGTGCATTGCGTATGCTCGTGCCACCAGCGTGGCAGAACGTTGAAACTTTGGATGCAGACTTACGTGCATTCTATGAGTTCAACTCTAAGCATATGGAAGCTTGGGATGGTCCAGCAGGTTTAGTAATTCAAGATGGTCGTCATGCTATTTGTATGCTTGACCGTAATGGTTTACGCCCTGCACGTTGGGTTATTACCAAAAATGATTACATTACCTTGGCATCTGAAATTGGTGTGTGGGGTTATGAACCTGAAGATGTTATTTCTAAAGGTCGCGTAGGCCCTGGTCAAATTTTAGTAGTTGATACTTTAACAGGTAAAGTACTTGATACTAAAGATGTTAGTACTCATTTGAAAAACATGCGTCCGTACCGTGAGTGGTTACGTGATCATGCAATTCGCCTCAATGCCAACCCTGAACTTGAAGAACAATTAGTTGATCAGGGTTTAACTGGCGATGCGTTAAAAGCAGCTCAAAAAATGTTTATGGTGACATTTGAAGAGCGCGACCAGTTGTTGCGTCCTATTGCTGAAAGTGGTCAGGAAGCTGTAGGTTCTATGGGGGATGATACGCCTATGGCTGTATTGTCTCGTCAAGTACGCCATGTGACTGATTATTTCCGTCAACAATTTGCGCAAGTAACAAACCCGCCAATTGATCCACTACGTGAATCGATTGTAATGTCGCTCGAAACCTGTTTAGGTCGTGAACAGAATGTATTTGAGCAAGGTCCAGAGCACGCAGATCGAATCATTATTTCGAGCCCTGTTCTGTCTAACTCAAAAATGCAGCAAATCCGTAGTATTGATCGTGCAGGCTATGCGTCTGTTGACATCAATTTGAACTATGCTGAAGAAGAAGGTTTGCAAGCTGCGATTACGCGTATCTGTGAAGAGGCAGCGCAAGCGGTTCGTGATGGTAAAACTTTAATTGTTTTAACTGATAAAAATATTCGCCAAGGTTTCTTGCCTGCAAATGCAGCGCTTGCAACAGGTGCAGTACATCATTACCTCATTAAAACTGGTTTACGTACTGATGCAAACATCATGGTTGAAACTGGTTTTGCACGTGATCCGCACCAATTTGCGGTATTACTTGGTTTCGGTGCAACCGCTGTTTACCCATACCTTGCATATGACGTAATTAATGATTTGATTGCGAAAGGCGAGCTTTTAGGTGATCCAATCCATGCTCAAGCGAACTTCCGTAAAGGTATTGAGAAAGGCTTATTAAAAGTTCTTTCAAAAATGGGTATCTCTACCGTTGCTTCGTATCGTGGTGGTCAGCTTTTTGAAGCAGTAGGTTTATCGTCTGAAGTGGTAGATCAATGTTTCTTGGGTGTTCCAAGTCGTATTCAGGGTGCAACATTTGCTGATCTTGAAAAAGACCAGAAAAAATTAGCTGCTACAGCATGGTCAAATCGTAAACCAATTGATCAAGGTGGCCTGCTTAAATTTGTGTTTGATAAAGAATATCACGCGTTTAACCCAGATGTGATTAACTCATTACACAAAGCGGTTCGCTCAGGTAAATACGAACACTTTAAAGAATATGCTGAACTGGTGAATAACCGTCCAGTAGCGACTATTCGTGACTTATTTAAGTTAAAAACAACGAACTCGATTCCAGTTGAGCAAGTTGAATCAGTTGAAGAGATCTTGCCTCGTTTTGACTCTGCAGGGATGTCTTTAGGTGCTCTTTCTCCAGAAGCGCATGAAGCGATTGCAATTGCGATGAACACGATTGGTGGTCGTTCAAACTCTGGTGAAGGTGGTGAAGATCCTGTTCGCTACGGCACAATTCGTAACTCGAAAATCAAACAGATCGCATCTGGTCGTTTTGGTGTAACGCCTGCATATCTAACTTCTGCTGAAGTATTGCAAATTAAAGTTGCTCAAGGTGCAAAACCAGGTGAAGGCGGTCAGTTACCGGGCGGTAAAGTAAATGGTTTAATTGCACGTTTACGTTACTCAGTGCCAGGTGTAACACTAATTTCACCTCCACCACACCACGATATTTACTCAATTGAAGATTTGTCTCAGTTAATTTTTGACTTGAAACAAGTTAACCCACAAGCAATGGTATCAGTGAAGTTGGTATCTGAACCGGGGGTAGGTACGATTGCAGCTGGTGTTGCTAAAGCATATGCAGACTTCATTACCATTTCTGGTTATGACGGTGGTACTGCTGCATCTCCACTTTCATCTATTCACCATGCGGGTTCTCCATGGGAATTAGGTCTAAGTGAGGCGCATCAAGCTCTTCGTGTAAATGACTTGCGTGGCAAAGTACGTGTACAAACTGATGGTGGCTTAAAAACTGGTCTTGATGTGATCAAGGCAGCAATTTTAGGTGCTGAGAGCTTTGGTTTCGGTTCAACACCAATGATTGCGTTAGGTTGTAAATATTTACGTATTTGCCACTTAAACAACTGTGCGACTGGTGTTGCAACTCAACAAGATCACTTACGTCAAGAGCACTACATTGGCGAACCAGAAATGCTCATCAATTTCTTCCACTTTATTGCGGAAGAAACACGTGAATGGTTGGCAGCATTAGGTGTGTCTTCATTGAAAGACTTAATCGGTCGTGTTGATTTACTTGAAGTATTACCGGGTGAAACTGAAAAACATGCTCACCTAGATTTAAGTGCATTGTTAACTTCTCATCCATCTGCTGACGGTAAAGCACAGTACTGTGAAGTACAGGGGAATGCACCATTTGATAAAGGTGTGTTAGCTGAGAAAATGGTTGCTGAAATGCTTCCTGCAATTGAATCAAGCGCAGGTGGTCAGTTCAACTTCAATGTTGTGAACTGTGACCGCTCGATCGGTGCTCGTGTGTCTGGTGAAATTGCTCGTCGCTATGGCAACTTAGGTATGGAAGTACATCCAGTAGTGATGAACTTAACTGGTACAGCTGGTCAGTCACTTGGTGTATGGAACGCGGGTGGTTTACACATCCGTCTTGAAGGTGATGCAAACGACTATGTGGGTAAAGGTATGGCAGGTGGTCGTATCTCAATTTTCCCACCAAAAGGTTCACCTTTCCAAACCCAAAACACAGCAATTATTGGTAATACCTGTTTGTATGGCGCAACTGGCGGTAAGCTTTTTGCAGCGGGTACAGCGGGTGAGCGTTTTGCAGTTCGTAACTCTGGTGCATTTGCTGTAATTGAAGGTGCTGGCGATCACTGCTGTGAATATATGACAGGTGGTGTTGTGACTGTACTTGGTAAAGTAGGCCATAACTTTGGCGCGGGCATGACTGGTGGTTTTGCTTATGTACTTGACCTGGACAATGACTTCGTAGATTACTACAACCACGAATTGATTGATTTAAATCGTATTTCAACAGAATCTATGGAAGATCATAAAGAGTTCTTGTTGCGTATTATCGATGAGCATATTAAAGAAACAGGTAGTGCCTGGGCTTATAAAATCCGCAATGAGTTCGATTTCTACAGCCGTAAATTCTGGCTTGTGAAACCAAAGGCTGCTAATTTACAAACGCTTTTGAAAACAACACAAGCTGATCCACAATAATTCCACGACTGCAACGACATAGGCAGGTGCGGACAACAGTGAAAACCGCGCCTACCCACGGAGAGAGACATGGCAGAACGCCTAAATAATGACTTTCAATTTCTGGATGTAGCACGCCAAGATCCAGAGAAAAAAGATATTACTGTCCGCAAAGCAGAATTTGTGGAAATTTATAAGCCTTTTACATCGGAAACTGTTACTAATCAGACTCACCGTTGTTTAGGTTGTGGTAACCCATATTGTGAATGGAAATGTCCTGTACATAACTACATTCCAAACTGGTTAAAACTCATTGCTGAAGGCCAAATTTTCCAAGCTGCTGAGCTTTGTCATCAAACGAACACACTACCTGAGGTATGTGGTCGCGTATGCCCACAAGACCGTTTATGTGAAGGTGCTTGTACCTTAAACGATGGTTTTGGTGCAGTAACCATTGGTAATGCTGAAAAATATATTAACGATACAGCCTTTGCTTTGGGCTGGCGTCCAGATATGTCAGGCGTAAAATGGACTGACAAAAAAGTTGCCATTATTGGTGCTGGCCCTGCTGGTTTAGGCTGTGCAGATATTCTAGCTCGCGGTGGTGTTAAACCAGTTGTATTCGATAAGCGTCCTGAAATTGGTGGCTTACTTACATTTGGTATTCCTGAATTTAAAATGGAAAAAGATGTGATGAAACGCCGTCGTGAAATTTTCACAGGTATGGGCATCGAATTCCGTTTAAATACTGAAATTGGCACAGATGTAACCATTGATGAATTACTAGCAGAATATGATGCGGTGTTTATGGGTATGGGAACTTATACCTACATGAAGGGTGGTTTCCCGGGTGAAGATCTTAATGGCGTTTATGATGCTCTTGATTTCCTAATCTCTAACGTGAACCGCTGCCAAGGTTGGGAAAAAGATCCAAGTGAGTACATCAGTTTAGATGGTAAAAAGGTGATAGTACTTGGTGGTGGTGATACAGCGATGGACTGTAACCGTACTTCATTACGTCAAGGCGCTCATGATGTAACGTGTGCATACCGTCGTGATGAAAGCAACATGCCGGGTTCTGCACGTGAAGTAAAAAATGCTTATGAAGAGGGTGTAAAATTCCTATTCAATCGTCAACCGATCGAAATCGTTGGTGAAAATGGCAAAGTGACAGGCGTAAAAGTGGTAACGACCCAAATGGGTGAGCCAGATAGTCGTGGCCGTCGTAGTCCTGAACCTGTTCCAGGTTCTGAAGAAGTATTACCAGCCGATGCAGTTTTACTTGCATTCGGTTTCCGCCCAAGCCCAGCGGATTGGTTTGGTAACGCGAATATTAATCTTGATGGTTCAGGTCGTGTTGTCGCAGCTGAAAAGCAAGAATTCAAATTCCAGACATCAAACCCGAAAATCTTTGCTGGTGGTGATATGGTACGTGGCTCAGACCTAGTCGTGACTGCGATTTGGGAAGGCCGTCAAGCTGCTGAAGGTATTTTGGATTACCTTGGTGTTTAATAAATTAATGTGTTAAAACACTCAAAAAAGCCTACTTCAAGTAGGCTTTTTTATTGTCTACCATTAGTCACTTTGATGTTTTTGGCAAATATAATAAGCTTTTTTGCCCTTTTTAGCTTTTTAAGCTCACGACATACTCAAAACTTCCTTCTTCAATACAATAGGTGTTGAGTATGAACATCGCAGATATGACGGCAGAAAAATCATATTTAAATCGTCGAAAAGCGTTGGGTATTACAGTGCGTCGTCTTGAATTTAATCCAAAGGCGATCAAGCGGCACTATTTTGCAAATTCACCCCTTATGTCTCATTTTTTAACTGCACTCTCATCAACGTTTCCAGTAGGTGAGCAATTTTTTGTAAATAGCGTACGTAATGTGCGTGATAAAGTTTCAGACCCTCAATTACAAGCGCAAATTGCAGCTTTCATTGGACAGGAGGCTATGCATTCAAAAGCACATGGAGAGTTTAATGAAGCTTGGCGCCGTGATGATTATAATCTGGATAGTTTTCAAAACTGGTTAAATGAGCGGGATAAATACTTAAGAACGATTCCACCTAAGCTGCAATTAGCACTTACCTGTGCTTTTGAACATTTTACAGCTCTCCTTGGAGCATATGTTTTACAACATCCAGAATTGTTAAAAACGTTAGATCAAGATGCATTAAAACTTTGGGTATGGCATGCGATTGAAGAAATTGAGCATCGTTCAGTCGCATTCGATGTCTATCAACATGTATATGGAGATGACCGTATTCGTCGTTTACTCATGCGTAGCGTCACGACTGGGTTTGCGAGTCTGGCTTTTTATGGGACAACTCGTTTATTTTGGCAAGATAAGTGGAATAGCTTACCTAAAATCGGAGGTAATTTATTTGGGGCATATTTGCTGATAAAGATGCTTGTCCAATTAATGCCTGAATACTTTGCATATTACAAAAAAGATTTTCATCCTAGCCAAAAGGATTACGACAAAATGGTGGATTACTGGAAAAGTTCTTTAGCAGAAGAGTATCAAATGACAAGTTTTCAACAAGAAAAAGATCAAAGATTAAGTTAATAGAAAACCGGATTTAAAAATCCGGTTTTTAAAAATCAATAAAATAAAAGCAACACAATAATGCCAAATTCATCATACAATCGAGTAAAGAGGTCAAAAATATAAAGAAAAACTTGAGGATAATGTGACGATGAAAACGTTGAAACAATTAGCGATCGCAACAACGCTTGCCAGTACCTTACTATTTTCGGGATGTGGCTATAACACTCTACAAGTAAAAGATGAGGCAGTAACAGCAGCATGGTCTGAAGTACAAAACCAATACCAACGTCGATCAGACTTGGTGCCAAATCTAGTCAATGTAGTAAAAGGTTATGCTAAACATGAAGAGCAAGTATTAACTGAAGTGACACAGGCTCGCTCGAATGTTGCGGGTTTAAAAGTTGATAAAGAAGTTTTAGAAGACCCAGCTTTACTTGAGAAATATCAACAGGCTCAAAGTCAATTAACAGGGGCATTATCTCGACTTATTGCTGTGTCTGAAAACTACCCAGATTTGAAAGCCAATACTCAATTTCAGGAATTACAAGTTCAGCTTGAGGGAACAGAAAACCGTATCGCAGTTGCACGTAATCGTTATATTACAACAGTGCAAGATTACAACGGATATGTACGCCAATTCCCGCAAGCAGTGACCGCAAAAGTAATTGGTATGCATCCTAAAGCCAATTTCTCTGCAGAAGCTTCTGCACAACAGGCTCCAAAAGTTTCTTTTGATTAATTTTATAAATCAAAGGAGTGCTGTATGAGAAATACTATATTGCTTCAGTCTAAGCAAATTAAGGTCTTTATTACGACCTTAATTATGCTCTGTTGTGGTGTTTTTTTTCAGAATCCAGCATGGAGTGAAAGTAATATTGCAACTGCTACTGACGAGACTGACACAATAGTAGCGGGCAAAATCATTCAAAAACAGCAAAATCAAGCCACTGCGTCTAAGACAGGTGAACAAGCTGCTTCAAGTGTTGCTGCCTCGCCTAAAGTCTCTAACGATATGGCAGACGGTGAATCAATTCGTGGTTTGCCAACTTTAAATCAGCCTGTTATTGATCAAGCTAACATTTTAAGTGAGGCTGAGAAGCAGCAGCTCGACCAAAAAATTCTAAGTTTATACCAACAAGGCAAAGCGCAAATTGGTGTCGTTATTGTCCCAACTACGGGTCAAGAAGATATTTTTGATTATGCATTACGAGTGGGTGAGCAGTGGCAATTAGGTTCAGCTAAACGTGACAACGGATTACTCATTGCAGTTGCGGTAAATGACCGCCGTATACAAATTTTAACTGGATATGGTTTAGAAGGCGTATTGCCTGATATTGTCGCAAGTCGGATTATTCGAAACCAAATTACACCTTATTTTAAACAAGCCCAATATGCACAAGGTTTAAATGCAGGTCTTGATGAAATTGGAAGGATTTTAAATCTTGACCCAGAAGTCGCTCAGCAAGCTGCTCAAGATTTAAAAGAACGCCAACATCAAGCAGCGGAAGAGCAACAAGCTAAACAGACAACCCTGACAATGGCTTTATTTATTCTTGTTGCTGGAATTGTGGGTTCATTTATTGTAGGACGACCTCTTAGTGCATCTACTGCAGGTGTTGCTGCCGCGGTAGCAGGTTTTGTAAATGGCGCAGGTCTAGTGACTAGCTTATTACTTGGTTTTGGAATCTTCTTTTTACTCATTACTTCTATTGCCCAACTTATTTTACAGGCCATTCTAAGTGGTTCTGGCGGCGGTGGACGTGGAGGAGGCTTCGGCGGTGGTGGCGGAGGCTATGGCGGTGGTGGAGGTCGTTTTGGCGGTGGAGGTGCTTCAGGCTCATGGTAACAACATCAGAAACAACACAAATTATTACTCAGCCAAAAATTGAGGAATCTGTAGAGCCAAGCCTAAAACGTTGGTTTAAACATTTATGTTATTTTCCGGCCAGTAGTCGTTATTTTTCAAAACAAGATAAGCAAATTATTGCCGATGCTGTACAGCAAGCAGAACATGGACATGTTGGTGAGATACAGGTGGTAATTGAAGGCCATATTCCATGTTCACAAGCCTATAGACAAAACACGCGTTTAAGAGCACAGCAGCTATTTGCAGAGTTGGGCGTTTGGGATACTGCATTAAATAGCGGTGTATTGTTATACCTAAATTTATGTGAACGTACTGTAGAAGTTATATTTGACCGTGGTATTAGAAATGCGACTAACGATCAGGTCTGGCAGCAGATTTGTGAGTCTATCGTTCAACAGCTTAAACAGAAAAAATATCAGCAAGCTGTCGTGATGGGTGTGCAGCAAATTGGAGATGTATTGTCACATTTTTATGATGAAAACATGCCAGATCAATCCAATGAATTGGGAAATGCTCCAATTATTATTAATTAAGTTATTTTTTAAAAGTTCTATATCTCATAATTTTAAAATTTTATTTCTTAAGGGGATTGACAAAAAATGTCACCTATTTATTTATTTTTAAAGAGGATTTGTTCACAAAATAAATATAAAGTTTGATAAGTTTTGTTTACTTTATTTGATGTGTGATCTGTTATAACCAAAAGTTATGTGACGATTTTTGTCAGTTATTTACAGTGATTTTAGATTAAGTAAATTTTAAAATTAATATAAGTTTTTGTTTTATAAGTAAAATAAAAGTTGGCATGGTTGCTGCTATATAGTTGATAGCTGAAAAGGCTTATATAAAAACATACATACAATCTTTGGGGAAAAGGCTATGAATGCACAAAAAGGTTTTACATTAATTGAACTCATGATCGTGGTTGCGATTATCGGTATTTTAGCGGCAATTGCGATTCCGCAATACAGTAAATATCAAGCAAAATCTAAATTAACAGCAAGTTTAGCTGAAATATCAGCTGGTAAAACAGTTGCTGAAGAAAGAATTAATAATGGTGAAGCAGTTACATTAAATGATCTTGGGATAGCTGCTACAACATCGAACTGTGGTATTGCTGTGACAGGCTTTGCTGCTGGTAGTGGTGCAGGGAGTATTGCGTGTACAGTACAAAAAGCTCCTTCTCAAGTTACGGGTGCAATTATGACTTGGACAAGAAATGGGACAACTGGTATTTGGAGTTGTGTAACTACAGGTATTACAGATACGGATAATAAAGCACTTGCTCCTAAAGGATGTGCTGCCTCTTAATATTAAGATAAAGAAAAAGAGAGGTACTATCCTCTCTTTTTTATTGACGAAAATACATATGCTGAAAAACAATATACTATTTCTCTTAATATCAATTTATATTATTACAGCTTTATTGGGATATCAAATTGGTTGGTCTATTTTTCAATATGATGAGCTCCGCTTATTGCAGTTTCCATTAGTACTATGTGCTTTATTAATTTTAATTTTTGAAAAAAAAATAGAATATCCAATCTTTACTCAAATTACTTTTTTTCTTATTGGTGTATTAATAGCTACGCAGCTAACCAATTATAATATTTTCCAGTTTCAAGAGCTTTGGTCGGCGATAACGTTATTATTTATATTGTCTGCTTTAATATATGAGTTAAGGAATATAAAAAATATAGAACATGGCCTAGCATTAGTCGTCGTTTCAGCCTTTATTCCATGCTTATTTATTCTTATTTCTATTCTTAATTTTATTTTTTATCAACAATGGTTTGACTGGCAATTTAATTCTGGCACGATTCGAATTTATGATAGCGTTATAGTGCCTCTCTTCTTTTTTCTGATTTTTTTGAAAAATAAAAACTACCCTTACTTTCATTATTTTTATCCGATAGTTGTATTCTTTTTTACCTTAGCATGGTTGTTTGATGGCGCAAGGTCGGCGCTGTTGGCAGTAATGACAGGTTTATCCTTTTTGTTTATTTCTTCTAAGCAAAATCGAAATCCGATTTTACAAGCGATAGGGTGTATGTTATTAGCATTTCTGGTTTATAAAAGTACTATTCATTTCGCTAATAAAAATACAATGACCGTAATGAGAGCGGGAACATCCATGCGTGTAGAGATGTGGAGTTTTATTTTTGAGCAATGGAAAGAAACACCTTGGTTTGGAGTGGGCGGTGGTTATCTCTCAAAAATCCAATATAAATATGGCCATCACATGCATAACCTCTATTTTAGGTTGATTTTTGAATGGGGAATGGGTGGATGCATTTTTTTAGTTTGGATGATTTATCAACTTATTAGATTGTTCATAGATAAGAATGTTTTACCTATTGCAAAAGCTGGTGTTGTTGCAATTTTGGTTGATGCGATGTTCTCAGGGAGTATGGTTTATCCTGCTTCACAAATTGCTTGCATATTATTTGTCGGATTTGCTTTTTCTCAACGGCAGCATTCTAAGGAATATTTTAAATATTCTTACAGAGCTACAAAACTGCTAATTAGCTTATGGGGAGCTTTATTCTTATATATTACAATTATGTATTTAGGACAAGATTTAATATGCTGGGGGTGTGGTAGTTATACTGGGAGAATGGCACCAAACTTTTGGTTTTATGGCGCTGCCGAGCATTTGATACAAGCTTCACACATTCCTTAATTTTTTGAAGTAAATTTTATCAGAGCCTTTTCATTGAGACTTCATACATTCTTTTTTAGGCTTCCATGTATAATTCTTTCAAGTTTTAGCCTCTAATCTTTTACTATGCAAGTATTCTTCCTATTCCTCGCTGCAATCCTGTTAGGTTTTGCATGGTTGTCTCCATTTCACTATAGCCCTTGGGTTATGTTTTCGAGTGAAGTGAGTACTTTTGGGGCTGCATTATGCGTATTAGCCGCCCTAATTCAACAAAATATTAAAATTCCTAGAGCGCAACTATTGTTGCTGCCATTTACTTTAATTCCAATAGTGCAGTGGGGTTTTGGTTTAGTTTTTGATTTGAGCACAGCCTTATTGAGTTCATTTTACTTATTAGGTTTTTGGTTTATGGTCTTGGCTGGTTATAACCTGTCTTTAAATCAACAAAAGCGAGATCAAATCTTTTCTGGTTTTAGCCTACTTGTAATTATTGTATCGCTTATTACTAGTTTCATTGCAATTTGCCAATGGTTGAATATCGAGTCTCATATTCCTTATGTGCTTAAGTTGCTGGGTAATCGTCCTTACGGTAATTTTGGCCAACCTAATAATATGGCAACCTTTTTAATCATTGGATTATTAGGGTGTTTGTATTTATATGAAAAGAATAAAGTAACAATTTGGTTGTTACTGCCTTCAACGCTCATTATTTTATTTACGGTCGCATTGAGTCAGTCAAGAACTTCGTGGATAGTTTTTCCATTTTTACTCATCTATTGGGTGATCAAGCAGTTTAGAAAGCAAAAAAGATTTGGATTTGCTCAAGGCTTCTTGTGGTGCTTAGCATTTTTCTTAATTGCTGGATTCATCTTACCTTATATTACTCAATTCATTGAGTTCTCTACAAATACACAGATTACTGAAACAAGTACATTTGTTGCTCGTGCAGGTTCGGGGCATGAGCGTGTAGGTATGTGGATACAAATATTACATGCCATAGCACAGCAGCCATGGGCAGGGTATGGATGGAGTCAAACTAGTGTTGCTGTAGTAGATAGTATTCAATATGGAACTGTACATGTATGGTTTAATAGTGCTCATAATGTACTGCTTGATTTAATTGTTTGGAATGGTATTCCATTAGCAGCTGTAATTATTGCTTACTTTGCGTGTTGGTTCCTTTGGTTAAATCAACAGGCTAAAGAAACCATCTCAATTATAGCGATTATGATGGTGTGTGCGGTGTTTATTCATGCCATGTTCGAGTTTCCACAGCGCTATGCTTATTTCTTGCTTACTTGTGGTTTCTTGCTCGGTATTGTTCAGGCGCAGATTCCAGTACTCAAGGGAGTTGTACTTAATAAGCAACTTTTTCGCTTAATATGGATAATTAGTTTACTGCTTATTATTGCGATTTTACGTGATTACAATGTGTATGTTCTAAATAGTAATTTACTGTATAAGAATAAAAAGCCAAATGCAGAGTTCATGGGAAGCAGTAAAATTTTTGTTTTAACGCAGTTTGACGAGCGTTTAAAATGGATTGAACTTAATCCAAAAACTAAATTATCTGAAGCTGAGCTAGTCCAGTGGGGAAACTCGGTAAAGAATAAAGCAACTCCATATAATTTACGTAAAAATGCAAAATTGCTGGCTTATAATGGAAAACC
This sequence comes from Acinetobacter sp. V116_7, assembly GCF_056735735.1. Taxonomy (NCBI): domain Bacteria; kingdom Pseudomonadati; phylum Pseudomonadota; class Gammaproteobacteria; order Moraxellales; family Moraxellaceae; genus Acinetobacter; species Acinetobacter sp. V116_7. The sequence continues at coordinate 45,506 of NZ_JBWZIF010000024.1, read as the reverse complement.
AGAGCAAGCAGAACAGCAATTATTAATTTTAAAGCATCTCTATAAGCAAAAAATAACGCTACCAGAGTTATTAAAAGAAAAGTAATAAAAAACTCCCCTTATATTCAAGGGGATTTTTTCATGAGAAATTACATCTGACTCTGGATGTAATTTTCAATACCAACGCTGCCAATAAGGTCAATTTGGGTATCTAACCAGTCCCAATATTCTTCTTCTTTTTCTAAAATTTCTTGAACAAGATCACGAGTCACATAGTCTTGTTCTGTTTCAGCGAGTGCAACTGCTTTTTGAATCGCTTCTATATTTTCTTTCACTTTACGAATGTCACATTGCAGAACTTCTTCTGTATGTTGACCAATATAAAGTTTGCCTAGGTGCTGAAGATTAGGTAGACCTTCCAAGAATAAAATACGTTCAATAATTTTGTCTGCATGCTTCATTTGACGAATGGATTCTTTATATTCAGCAGAGCCAAGCTGCTCAATTCCCCAATCATTAAACATGCGTGAATGCAAAAAGTATTGATTAATTGCAGTTAAATGATGATACAGCACTTGGTTGAGCTGATTAATGACATCACGATTGCCTTTCATTGTAGCTACTCCAAAACAATTTCTGCCTTAATTCAATTAAGGCAATCTATAAAACCATTCTAGTGAACAAACACTGATATGGCGAGTAATTTATAGAACAGCAAATGAAAATCGCAATCAAAAACAACACAAGATTAGGAAAGGAGAGTTTCCAACCAAAAAAAACCGCTTGAATGAGGAACTATTACCGTTCCGCAAAAAGCGGTGGAGGAGCTAATAAATACTATTAAATTTTTATAAATCTTTTAGGCAGCTACAGAAATACGAGCAGCGATTTCTGCTAATTCTTCATTAATAATAGCACGTGCTTCTGGTGCACAGCGTCCACAGCAAGTACCAAGATCAAGCAAATCACGAATTTCGCGATAGCTTTCTGCGCCATTTTCAACAGCGTCTTTAATATCTTGATCGGTAATGCCACGACACAAGCAAACGTACATGGGAGTGATCCCCAAATATAAATGCGATAATTGATATTATTGATAATTATTATCGTTTGTCAATGAAATTCATTTAAAATCTCATTTATTATTATTGGGAATTTGGATAAAAAAATGCCACCTGAGTGGAAATCTGAGTTATGTTCAGATTTTATACAAAGGTGGTTCATGATTTAGAGTTAATAATTTAACAAAAAATATTCAATATATTTCTATATCTTATTGATTAATAACTACAATACCATCCATTTCAACTAAAGCACCTTTTGGTAAACTTGCTACACCAAGAGCTGCACGTGCAGGATAGGGTTGCGCAAAATATTCACCCATAATTTGGTTTACAAGTTGGAAGTTTGATAAATCAGTTAGAAAAATATTGAGCTTGGCAATGTCTGCTAGAGAACCGCCAGCAGCTTCACAAACTGCTTTTAAATTATCAAATACACGGCGAATTTGAGCTTCAATACCTTCTACAAGTTCCATACTGTATGGGTCTAAACCAATTTGCCCTGAAAGATATAATGTATTATCTACTAAAATGGCTTGAGAGTATGTGCCGATAGCAGCAGGGGCATTTTCAGTATGAATTACTTGGCGGGACATTTGGTTCTCCTTGATTAAATCTCATTTCATCATAATCGATGATCGCTTTGGACAAAAGTATCATCGATTTAATTGATTAAGTGGATTTGGAAAGTTTGATTTTGTTAAAGAAACATAAATCTGACCAATAGCCCTTGTAAAGACTTAGCTTACTTTTGAAATTTCCATCTGTGGATTAGGCGCATCTAAACGCTCAATACGTGGAAAACCATAATGCATACGTAAGTCACGGATGACTTTTGCAATATGTTTACGGTTATTCACCACAATATTAACAAAAGTTCTTTGCTCATTTGAGTGAACCATTTCTACCCCTGCATTATTTTTACGACATTGATAGATCAGGTCAGATACCTGCTCATCATTCATTGCCATTTCTATAGCGAGGTAGGCTGTAAAACGAACATCGTCTACATCATCTGCTTTCCATTGAAGCGGCATGATATTTTCAGGATGTAGATGTTGTTCATGTAGCAAATTATGGCAACGGATACGATGCACAATTAACCCACGACGTGTTAAATGCCCTTGAATTGGGTCACCCAAAACTGGATTACAGCAATGCGCATATTTAACGTCGATACCTTCAGTACTTTGAATGAGTCGATCTGAATTTTCCACTTGTGGATGCTTGTCATGAGCAAATAAGTGATTAGCTACAAGTTGAGGTAGTAGGTCGCCAACTGCAATTTGTTCAAACAATGTATTTTTATTATCGATGTGGCGCCATTGAAGTAAATCTAACCAGTCGGCTTCAGAGAGATCGTTAATCGAACGGTTAAAGAGTTTTAGTGCTCGAGAAAGTGCTTGTGCACCGACTAAACGTTGTTCTTCAATGTCTTGATCTTTAAGGACGTGTTGTAATGCACGGCGAGCTTTTTGCGTATTAATAAAACTTAACCAGTCTGGATTTGGTGTTGCTAAAACATCCGTAATAACTTCAATAACCTGACCACTGATTAATGGTGTCGATAGTGGTTTAATCTCGCCATCTACTTTTGCACCAACGGCATGGTTACCTAAAAATAAACTGGCTGAATAAGCAAAATCAACTACTGTAGCACCTTGTGGTAATTCGTGGAGCTGACCATGTGGAGTGTAAACCCAAATTTTTTCTTGGTGTAAGTAATCTAATAAATCATTGAAGGTCGTTTTTGCACATTCTCCATCGATGAGCGTATTCAGATTTTGCATTGAAGCCTGAATAGCTGAACGACAAGTTTGCGGTGCATTTTCACCAAGCACTACCCCAAAGCGAGCAGCTTTACGCATAAGCTCGGTTTGAATGGTAAGAGAGAGTGTGGTTTTTTCGCCTTTGAGCTTAATTAATAAAGACTGGTTGCCACCTGGTAGCGGGCGACGGATATGGTCTTGATATTGAATGACCTGAAAGTTTTCTCTTAAAGCATCAACTAGGCGGTCACAGTCGGCAATTGATTGTAAAACGATTTCAAAAGCATGGCTGTGCGTAAGCTCTTGTAGATCCATCTCATTTTTAACGAAATGGCGTAATAATTCGATATTGTTGTTTTTCTTTTTAATGCGGCCTTGAATATGATAATTATGAAGAAGTTCAGCGAGGTTTTGTTCCCAGATGCTTTGATATTTACATCGCTCTGGTTTGGTTAGACGTAGTGCATTTTGCACGTTATCAAACATATCAAGATCAAGATTTTGATAACAAAGATTTTCTAGATTATCACCCATTTCATTCATGCCGACTAATCTTGCCATTGGCACAAAGATATCAAGAGTTTCTTGAGCAATACGAGCGCGTTTATCTGGACGCAAAGCACCTAGAGTTGTCATATTATGATAGCGGTCGGCTAATTTAATAATAATGACACGTGGGTCCTGTAGGGTCGCTTGCAAGATTTTTCTAAATGAGGCGGCCTTGTTATATTCTTTATCACTGGATTGGCTAAGTTTGGTTACACCGTCAACCAGCTCGGCAACTGTCAGGCCAAATTTTTCAGTAATATCTTCTTTTGTATATTGAGTATCTTCAATAACATCATGCAAAAGAGCTGCCATTAAGGTTTCAGCATCTAAACGCATGTTCGCAAGAATACAGCTGACAGCAATTGGATGCAGAATGTAGGGTTCACCACTTTTACGTGTAATGCCAGTATGCGCTAGATCGGCAAAATCACAGGCAGCAAGCACTTTCTCGACTTCACTTACCGATAAGTAAGGGTCGATAATCAATTTAAGCTGTTGCTTGGCTTGGCTGACCTCTTCGCCTGGCATAAATCACCCTTTTTCCTAATACTGAAAAACTAAATCTATCTACTTCTTAATGAAAAGCATATTGCGGAACTTGTCAATTTTTTCATTTGAAAAAGTGTATTTTTTTTTCAATGAAAATAATTGCTTTTTTCAATATCTTTAAATTCAAGACAAAGCCAAATAAAAAACCACCGCAGAAAAACGATGGTTTTTTTATGAAACAGAATTAATTAGAAAGAAAAACCTTCTAAATTCAAGCTGTTTGTAGAAAGAGCAAGATCAAGACTAGAAGTTTGATAATCTTGTTCACGTTGCTTAAGAATTTCTTTCGTAACGTGCCCTGCCGCGATTTCGCGCAAAGAAACTACAGTCGGTTTGTCGTTATCCCATTCTACAGTTGGCTCCATGCCTTGACGTGCCAATTGACGAGCACGTTTACTTGCAACGAGCACAAGCTCAAAACGGTTGTCTACATGATCTAAACAATCTTCAACGGTGACGCGTGCCATAAAAGTTCTCGTTTTGGAATGGTGAATTTGAACAGACTAAACAGTATAAAAGGCTTTCGATCTAGACTCAAGTTATTCCTGTTTTGGTTGAGGAGTAATCAAGTCTTGAATTAATGTTTGATAACGTTTCGCTTGCTGAGATAGCACTAGACGGTTTGCTGTAATCACAGCTTCAATCTCATGTAAGGCTTTATTAAAGTCATCATTAATAATGATGTAATCAAAGTTCGTATAATGCTGCATATCTTCAACTGCACAGCTTAAACGATGTTCAATGACTTCAACTGAGTCTGTACCGCGATTAGATAAACGCTGACGAAGGTCAAACTGTGTTGGTGGTAAAATAAATATTTGCTTGGATTCAGGAAAAAGTTTGCGTACTTGCTCTGCACCTTGCCAATCAATTTCAAGTAGAACATCGTGTCCTTGAGCTAACTGTTGTTTTACAGTTGCTTGAGAAGTGCCATAGTAATTACCAAATACTTCAGCGTATTCAATAAAACCGTCATGGTTGACTTGGTCTAGAAATTCATCTTTTGTAGTGAAGTGATAGTGAACACCATCTAATTCACCGGGACGTTGACCTCGGGTAGTATGTGAGACTGAAACATGTAAATTGCTCACACGGTCAAGCAGGGCTTTCACCAAAGATGTTTTGCCCGTTCCTGATGCAGCAGAAACGACAAACAATAGACCCGACATGATATTTTTCCTGATATGATAAAATATCTTCGCTATTGTAGTGTACCGTGCGTTTAAACTGAATAGTTTTAATTGCAAATATTCAAGAGAAATTCCCCTGTTTTATTAATTTTGAGGCTGTTATGGAAATTGTGTTAGCTAATCCGCGTGGTTTTTGTGCCGGTGTTGATCGAGCCATAGCAATCGTCAATCGGGCTTTAGAATGTTTTAACCCTCCTATTTATGTGCGTCATGAGGTTGTACACAATAAATTTGTGGTAGATGACTTACGTCAAAGAGGGGCGGTTTTTGTTGATGAACTAGATCAGGTTCCGGATGACTCAATTGTAATTTTTAGTGCTCACGGTGTTTCAAAAGCTGTTCAGCAAGAAGCGGAGCGCCGAGGTTTAAAAGTATTTGATGCAACTTGTCCTTTAGTTACTAAAGTTCATATTGAAGTGACTAAATATGCGCGTGAAGGTACTGAAGCCATTTTAATTGGTCATGAAGGACATCCAGAAGTTGAAGGAACAATGGGTCAATATGATAAATTGAAGGGTGGTGACATTTATTTAGTTGAAGATGAAGCTGATGTTGCTGCGCTTGCAGTAAGACATCCTGAAAAACTTGCATTTGTAACTCAAACAACTTTATCTATTGATGATACGGCTAAAGTTATTGATGCTTTACGTGCAAAATTTCCTCAGATCCAAGGTCCGCGTAAAGATGATATTTGCTACGCCACTCAAAACAGACAAGATGCTGTACGTGACTTGGCGGAGCAGTGTGATGTGGTCTTAGTTGTTGGTTCACCTAACTCATCAAATTCAAATCGTTTACGTGAGCTTGCAGAGCGTATGGGCAAAGCTGCTTACCTTGTAGATAATGCTGACCAGTTAGAACAGTCATGGTTCAATGAAACTTGTAAAATTGGTGTGACAGCGGGTGCTTCAGCACCAGAAATTCTGATTAAGCAAGTTATTCAACGTTTACAAGATTGGGGCGCGCAAGCACCTAAAGAACTAGATGGACGTGAAGAGAACATAACCTTTAGTCTTCCTAAAGAATTACGTATTCATGTGACTCAAGCATAAAGTGTGACTTATTTAACATACTGATTTTAAAATAGTAAACAGATAATTGTTGATGTGACAGTTATCTGTTTTTTTATACCCTTCATCTGCTTTGTATTTGTTTTGTAAATCTAAACCGTAAAATTTAAATAATAAATAAAAAATTCTTAAGTTTATTTGGGGTTCTGGGGATGAGGGGAATTATTCCGCAAGAAGGGTTCACCTTGGTTGAGCTTATAGTGACGATTATAGTAATGACCATCATTGCGATGATGGCCGCACCGTCTATGTCGAATTTATTAGAAAGTAAACGACTAGATGAAAATCAACGAGACTTAATCAATACTTTGTCTGAATCAAAAAGCCAAGCAATACTTGGTCGACAAGATGTAACTATTAATCTGAATTCAACAGCTTCAAATACATCAACATCTTTTAATTGGAAAGCTGCAGCCAATAATACTCTTGAGCTCAAAAATATTGCTGCTAATGGTACGCAGAGTTCACTAACAGCGACGACGTTAACTTTTAATGCGAATGGAGTTGTAAGTAATATCACCCAAGACACACTTTTATCTATTTGTAATTCAAAAATAAATACAAAGAAAATTCTTATTTTAACAAAGCTTGGCACATTAATTTTTAAAGCTGAGGAGACATGCTAATGCTGGGTGGCAAACAAAAAACTCAAGCCGGGGTGGGTTTATTAGAAGTGTTAGTCGCCTTAATTTTACTTGCAATAGGCGTTTTAGGATATGTTGCCTTGCAGGTTCGGGCTATAGACGCCTCTTCAGAAGCACTAAGTAAATCTCAAGCTATTATGATTATGAGAGGGTTAGCGGAAAATATTCGCGTAAATAGTTCTCAAGCTAGTCAATATCCTGCATTTGTTCGTAGTTATAGCAATTACTCCTCTACAACCATAACTCCCACGTTGTGTTTTAATGCCACTTGTACGCCTTCTCAACTTGCTCAATTTGATGCATATCAAGCAGCAAAAAATGCTGATCAACTTGGCATGAAAATCACAATGACAAATTGCCCTGGGGTTACAAGCACAATGACCCAGCAGAGGCAGTGTTTGTTTATTTTCTGGGGGAAAACTTCTCCAGTAATTACAACAAATGGGGGAGTCACTACCGCGGATGTATCGAGTTGTATGAGTACCAATGGCGTTTATGCCAATAATTCAAATTGTTTAATGATGGAGGCATATTGATGGCTCACTCATTTTTTTCGGGGAAGCAACGAGGCTTTACATTAATTGAGCTTATGGTTGCATTGGTTTTAGGTCTGATTTTGGTGGCTGCAGCGACGCAATTATTTATTGGCGGACTCCTATCAAGTCACCTACAAAAAGCAAATGCTGAAATACAAGATAGCGGTATTTTCGGTCTGGAATATATTGCACGTGATATACGCCTTTTAAATTATGGAAATGTAATCAACCCGATATTAACTGATATCACCCCTTGGGGCGGTGTTGTATTAACTGGCTCAACAGCAACTAATAATGACAGTGTCAATTTTGTACCTAATGTTGGAACAAATACTTATATTGCTGATGCCTTATTAAGTCGTGGTGCTGGGGATAGCGTAAGTACTGTTAGCAACTATTGGAAAGGCCTTTCAAATATACAGAATAGTTCAGACGCCGCTGTGCAGAGTGATCAGCTGACGATTCAATTTATTGCTCCTAACTCTATGACCAATTGTGAGGGTGTGAATGTACTTGCAGGAGATTTAATTGTAGAGCGTTATTTCTTACGTCTTGATAGTAATGGTGGTTCTCAACAAGATTATGCACTTGCATGTGATGCAAATACTCCCTCTGCTGCAGCCGCGGCTGCTCAACCTACCACTATTACTGGCTTGGGTGACGCCGGCCAAATCGTATTACCGCGTATTGATCATTTTCATGTGTTATTTGGTGCAAAAAATGCGGCTGGCAATTTTGCTTACTATACGATTCCCCAGTATCGAGCTGCTGCACAGGCTGCGCGAGATGCCACACCATCTGTGATGGCACCGCGAATTCTTTCAATACAAATATCTGTACTAGCCCGTTCCACGAATAATGCTCAAAACAGAGCAATAGATCCTGCTCAGTCTTTTCTTATGTTAGATCAAACAGTGCATGCTTCTGATAATACAACTCGATTCTTACGCCGTGTTTATAACGTAACAATTGCTCTACGTAATGCGATGGGGGAAAGTCTATGACCCATTTAATTCATCAAAGTAAATCTAAAGAAAAAGGGGCAACCCTTATAGTTGTGCTTATTATTTTGTTGGTTGTTATTTCTGTAGGTGTTTTAGCAATAAGAGTGGCTATTGTTTCTTTAAAAGTTGCTACGAATAGCCAAGTTAACCAATTAAATTTTCAATCATCTGATACGCCCTTGGAACTCATTGTGCAGATGAATCCTAATACACTGACTAATATTACTAATGTGATTGGTGCAGCGCTCAAAGAGCATGAAAGTAATCCGGGTGCAGAATACAACTTTTGTTACAAGCCTGTTTCTACATCTACAAATTTTGCTCAGACTCGAGGCGCAAGTTTACTTCGGGCAGGGAGTGCTAATAATGCAGTCGTCGAAGATGGCGGGGTAGCGGGTTTTTGTGATTTAACAAGTGACTATGGAAGTAATCGTCAAGCAGTCGTTACCCAAGTTGCTGTCAGTATTCCAACAGATGCTCTTAATGATATTCCGGGTTCAAATTTACCGCGGGGAACAAATACCTCCGAAGGTACGCAACTACCTAAAAGTATGCTGTCTACTCAACGTATTCGAGTGATTACAACTGCTTTTCTACCTGCCTATGCATCCACCTCAATAGAGACTTTACAAAGTGATTGTTTAAGTACGAGTTCAGCAAAAATTAGTGACAATTTTGATACTACATTAACAGCGAAGCAAACCTTAGCAGAGTGTTTGGCAAATCATAACGTACCTTTTAGCACTCAAGTTCAAGAATTTAACTATACCAATAAGCTCACTCAAATTGCGGCACCAGGTTCATAGCGGGGAATATCGTGAAACTAAAATTGAATAATTTTAAGCCAAATAATTTATGGTATGCCATCTGTTCGAGCTCGGTTGCTTTTACATGGCTAGTGACAAGTTCCGTTGCGCAGGCCAGTGATTTACAGATTTATGCTTCACCTACAGCTGGTAAAAAAACTATTGTAATGATGTTAGATACTTCAGGGAGTATGACATCTAATAGTTATAACGAAAATCGTTTGGCTATGCTTAAAAATGGTATGAATGCTTTTTTAGCCAGCAATAATCCTGTTTTAAATGATACTCGTGTGGGTTTAGGTAATTTCTCTGCAAATGGTGATAGTCGAAGTGGGCAAATTTTGGTGGCTGCTGCTCCTTTAGGGGATGCAAGTACTTTAAATACGGTGGGGTCTCAGCGTTATAAATTAAAACAGGCAGTTGCAAATTTATCTGCTGGTGGGTCAACACCTTCGGCACATGCTTATGCAGAAGCTGCTGCTTATTTGATGGGTACATCGACTTATTCAGAGGCGAATTACCTTATTCGCAAAGATAGTTATATAAAACGTGTACGAAAATCTGATAATAGAACAGAATATACATATTGTACGAATTATCGCGATTCACAAATTGATACAGCAAATTTATGGCAACCTTGTCGCTCTAGTAGTTATTGGAGTAACTGGTCAACCTCTAATCCAGGTGTAGCCACGGCCACAGTCTATGATACTTCGTCTGATTCAAGCTATTCTTATACTTATTACTACACCACTTTTAATTATGCTATAGCAAACACTGATAGTGGTATTCCAAAATCAAAAACCAATGATACGACAAGCAATCCGAATATTGTTTTAGATAGAAATGCTTCTAACTTAAATGCCATTTACCAATCTCCTTTGCCGGCAGTGGCCAATCGTCAAAGTTGTGATGGGCAGGGCATTTACTTTTTATCAGATGGTGAGCCGAACAATACAACAGATACACGCTCGGCAACAGTAATGTCGACGGCCCTAGGTAGCACTCTGGGAGCAAATTTCAGTTGCTCTGGGGGACTTTCTAATACTTCATCAGATTCTGGTTGGGCTTGTATGGGGGAGTTTGCTAAACGACTATTTGATAAAACAAAAAACCCTGCTGGAGTTTCTATTCAAACAGCATTTGTTGGTTTTGGTAGTGATTTTTCTAGCTTGAGTTCGGAAGATGTGAAAAATGCCTGTCGTCTAAGTTCAAGAACCCAATCTAACCGTAAAAGTGATGATAATTGTTCACCTAATCAACCAAACAATGCAGTTGCCACGCCAGGATATGGAAACGGTGGTTTTTTCCCTACCCAAAGTGCTCAAGGGGTAACGAATAGCGTTATTGCGTTTATCAATAATTTAGATAAGGTCCCTTTAGAACCTTTAACAACAGGTGCAATTTCTGTTCCTTACGATGCTTTAAATCCTAAAAATTTACAAGAATATGGTTATTTACGTGCTTTGGAGCCTAACCCTGCCAATACGTATTTAACATGGAGAGGAAATCTAAAGAAATATCATGTTGTTTTATCAGGAACAAATGCTGGGGCTTTTGAAGCTAACACGGGTGGATTGGTTTACAACGCAAATGGTGCATTTAGAGCAGATACAAAAGATTACTGGAATAGCTCGAATTACAATGATGGCGGAAAAGTCTTTTTAGGTGGTTCGTATGCAAAAGTTCCTTTACCAATTGCTGGACAAAATGAAACACGTGATGAAGAAGGAAATATCACAAAATATTATTACGCAGTACAAACTAAAATCCGTAACTTATTTACTGATGTTTCCGCTGTTGCAGCGGATGGTAGCTTAACGAAAATATCGACTTCTGGAACTAATTTACTAAGAATTCCTGCTGCTCCTGCTACTGGAGCTAATCCTTTTGATAGCGCAAGTAATACAGCAAGTTATGTATTAGGAAAATTTGATGCCTCAACTGGACAAGATATTTTAAAAACTTTCCCTATTAGCTTGAAATTAAAAATATTAAATTATCTAGGTTACTCAACTGATATTAGCGCTACGACTTTACCTTCGTCATTAGTTACATCGAATGCACCATATTTATCGATGGGTGGTAGTATTCATTCTTTACCAGTACAGCTTACCTATAATGGAACATTAGATGAAAATGGGAATTTAACATCTGCGCGCGAACAATCCATTCTCTATGGAACGATGGAAGGTGGTCTGCATATTGTGGATGCCTCAACTGGTGTAGAACAAATGGCTTTCGTCCCTGCTGATATATTAAATGATCCAGTTGCATCAAAAGCTTTAGTTGTTGGGCAAAGTGATACTACAGCTCCTGCTCACGGTATGGATGGGGCTTGGGTATCTGATCCTGCATATAGTATTACTACAACGGGAAGCGGTAGCTCAGCAGTATCAAAAGTAACTGCAAAGCAAATGAATATTTATGGTGGCATGCGAATGGGGGGCAGCAGCTATTATGGCTTAAATGTCCTAAATCCTGCTTCACCTAAGCTTCTATTTAGAGTAGGAGCAGATCAAACTGATTATAGTCGTATGGGGCAGAGTTGGTCTAAACCTGTACTTGCAAATATACGTTATAACGGGGTTATTAAACGCGTCATGATTGTTGGTGGTGGCTATGACCAATGTTATGAAAACCCGAATATTACCTTGAGCAACTCTTGCTTTACGAATGGAAAAGCAAAAGGGAATGCTGTTTATATTATTGATGCTAAAACTGGGGAGCGCTTATGGTGGACTAGTGATACAGGCTCAAATATAGATAACTCTAATATGAAGCACAGTATTGTTAGTCGCATTAGTACTTTAGATCGAGATGCTGATGGTTTAGTCGACCATTTATATTTTGGCGATTTAGGTGGGCAAATTTTCCGTATCGATCTTAATAATAACCAGACAAAAACAAATTCAACTTATAGCAGTTTCGGTATTAGAGTTGTTCGATTAGCCAATTTAGCGACGAATGACTCAAATTATGATGCTTCGAACGATTATACGAATGGGAATGCACCACGGTTTTATGAACCGCCTACAGTCACTATACATGATTATGGTATCCGTACTTTTATTACTGTAGGTATTGCTTCAGGTGACCGCAGTACACCCTTAGATGTTTATCCACTTACGGGACGTGAGGGAATGTCACCTAGCTCGGCATTAAGCGGAAGACCTGTAAACAACGTCTATGGAATTATTGATAAAGACTTTATCAAAAAGAATTTGATGTCTTTAACTGATAGCCAACTTGAAACAAAAGATATTACTCGATCAGCTCTTAGAAAAAATCCACAAATTTTAAGATCTGGAGAAACACGAGTAGCCCAAATTTTCTTCCCAAACACTGGGACGGGGCAAGGTGGTTGGTATCGCTCACTTTCTAGTATGAGCGATGGCACAGAGAAAGCTAATAATAGTTTCCGTATTAAAGGTGGACTAAAAGCTTTTGAAGAGCCTATGGCCGTTACGGGGACTTTAATTGTGCCTGTTTATGACCCGCAGGGAACAGGTATTGTAGCGGCAGACCCATGTTTACCACGAGTAGTGGGGGAAACGGACCAGCAGACTTACTGCCTACCATTTGGCGCCTGTCTTAATTCTGATGGATCAATTGATCAGAATAAAGAGAATGGCAATGGATTTAAAACACAAACTGGTAGTAACTGCCCAGCAGGGGCCTCTGAATGTAATACAAACGTCATAGGTGCAGGTATTCGTAGCGTAACATTTGTACCAACGGAGGATAACCCACCTGCGACTAATAGTTGTGGGAAATTAAAGCTGTCTGGTAATGAGCAAGGAACTGGACAGTGGCAATGTACGAGTCATTTAGTTCCTACGCGTTGGTATGAGCGTTATCGTTAAGGGATGACTTATGAATAAGTACTACATTTTACGGTTCAATCAGGGTTTTACCTTGATTGAGCTCATGGTTGTCATTGTGATTGTCGCTATTTTTGCTTCGATTGCTATTCCTTCATATCAAAGTTATAGCCGTAGAGCGACGGCTTCTGCTGCCAAAGGTGAAATTCTAAAATTGGCAGAACAATTGGAACGGCATAAATCCAAGAACTTTACCTATAGAGGATTTACGACCACATCTGTAACGTTGCCACGGGGTGGTTATACGATTGCAATTAGTGATGATACGACGACAGGAAATTTATTGACGAATGGTGCTGCAAATGGGCAGACATGGGTCATTAAAGCGACAACTACAGATTCAAGAAACATTAACTTTATTGCAAAGAATTCAGGTTTGCGTTGCCAAAGTTTAACAGCTACGGCTGTTGATAATGACTGTGGTGGGACAGTCACTTGCAATGTATGTGAAACAAATAGTGAGAATTGGCAATGAAGAATGGTTTTACTTTAATAGAAATCATGATTGTAGTAGCGATAATTGCAATTTTAGCAGCTATAGCGACACCTTCATATTTGCAATATTTACGTAAAGGGCATCGTACAGCTGTTCAATCTGAAATGATGAATATTGCCCAAACATTAGAATCAGAAAAAATGGTTCACAATCATTACCCATCAAATGCAACCATTACTTCGATTTATGGCTCAAATGTAAGTCCTCAACAAGGCCAAGCCTTATATAACTTAGCTTTTGCCAACATAACTGATTCAAGCTGGGTGTTAACTGCTACGCCTATTGCTAATACTTCTCAAGCTGGTGATGGGATCATTTGTCTTAATGATCAAGGACAAAAATTTTGGGCAAAAGGCGCAGCGAATTGTGCGTTATCTGCCGCATCAAATTGGCTACAGTAATTTTAAATTCAAAACTGCGGATAACTCAAAAAATAATCTTTCTTTCAGGGCGAAAATCACGTAGAATGTCGCCCTCTATGAAAGGGGTTTGAAGTGTTGCCGATGGTCGGCGCAGGGATAATCCGTAAGAATTATAAGGCTTTTATCATGGTTGTTATTCGTTTAGCACGTGGCGGCGCAAAAAAACGTCCATTCTATCAAATCGTTGTGACTGACAGCCGCAATGCACGTGATGGTCGTTTCATCGAGCGTATCGGTTTCTTTAACCCGACTGCACAAGGTCAAGCAGAAAAACTTCGTTTAGACGCAGACCGTTTTGCTCACTGGGTTTCTCAAGGTGCTCAACCTTCTGAACGTGTTGCTTCTTTAGCTGCTCAAGCTAAAAAAGCTACTGCATAATTTTTTGTAGTAGGTAGCCCATGACATCAACACAGAATGTTCCCGAAGATCGTATTCAGATTGGACAGTTACGTTCAGCTTATGGATTGAATGGGTGGCTCTGGGTGTATTCAAATACAGAACCTATGAGCAACATGTTTGACTACCTGCCTTGGTACATTGAGACCAAGGCCGGTTGGCAAACAATAGATGTAAAACGTTGGAAACCACATGGCAAAGGCTTAGTTGTTGCTTTGAAAGGTGTGAGTGATCGCACTGGAGCAGAAAACTTGGTTGGCGCTAATATCTGGATTGCTAAGTCTCAACTGCCAAAAGCAGATGTAGATGAGTACTACTGGTCAGATTTAAAAGGCTTAACCGTGTTAGGTCTTGATGATGAAGAGCAGGAAGTAAACTTAGGTAAAATTCATGAATTGTTTGAAACTGGAGCTAATGATGTGATGGTGGTACATGCTACCCCAGACAGCGTTGATTCAGAAGAACGCATGATTCCTTGGCATAAAGATGTAGTACAACGTGTTGATCTTGAAGCTGGTCGTATTTACGTCAATTGGGGCGTAGATTATTAATCCTTTTAGGATTAATACAGCAGGAAAATAGAGGAGTCTGTGATGTTTTTTGCAGTCATTACGCTTTTTCCTGAAATGTTTGAAGCGATTACAGCCTACGGCATCAGCGGACGTGCGGCAAAACGAGATATCGTACAAGTTACTTGTATTAACCCTCGTGATTTTGCTGAGGGAAACTACAGAAGAGTGGATGAACGTCCATTTGGTGGTGGCCCTGGGATGGTGATGATGGCTGAGCCTTTGGCGAAAGCAATTGCGCATGCCAAACAGCTTGCCTCACAAGCAGGACATGTTCATGTTCCTGTGGTGTACATGTCTCCACAAGGCAAAACTTTAAATGAACAGGCAGTACAGCAGTTTGTTGATTACGACGGCTTAATTGTACTGTGTGGACGTTATGAGGGAGTGGATGAGCGTTTGATCCAGCATTATGTTGATCAGGAATGGTCAATTGGTGATTACGTTTTATCAGGTGGTGAACTGCCCGCTATGGTGTTACTTGACAGTATTATTCGCCGTTTGCCGAATGTAATGTCAGATGAACAATCAGCAGTACAAGATTCTTTTGTTGATGGTCTTTTAGATTGTCCACAATATACAAAGCCAGACCATTTTGAAGGGTTGGATGTACCGGAAGTTTTAAAATCTGGACATCACGGCAATATCGAAAAATGGCGCTTTTTGCAGCGTTATCAACGAACTTTAGAACGTCGACCAGAGTTGACCGAGAAAGTTGAGTTGAATAAGCAGCAGAAAAAATGGCTAAAAGATGCGCAAGAGAGCGGTGGTAATTCTTAACCATTATTCTCAGGAACGGAAGTTCTGCAAAAATACGAGAAGCAATGCTTCGAGTTAAAGCATGATTCTATTTAATGAATAGTTTTATGTATATTCTAAGGCTCTTTATAGACATTTTGTCGTAAAGGGAAAGATAAACGGGTTGATATGCGCTTTAGCCTCTATCCCCAGCGGAATTTCAGACCTCTTCTGACTCCGCACATATTGGAGATTCCCACAATGAGTGGTAAACATCCTTTAGTTCAAGCTGTTGAAAATGCACAGTTAAAATCTGATATCCCTGCTTTTGCTCCTGGTGACACTGTTATTGTCCAAGTTAAAGTAAAAGAAGGTGAGCGTGAACGTCTTCAGGCATTTGAAGGTGTTGTAATCGCTAAGAAAAACCGTGGTTTGAACTCTGCGTTCACAGTACGTAAAATTTCTAGCGGTGTTGGTGTTGAGCGTGTATTCCAAACTCACTCACCAGTTGTTGCTAAAATCGAAGTGAAACGTCGTGGTGACGTTCGTCGTGCTAAACTTTACTACCTCCGTGACTTGTCTGGTAAAGCTGCACGTATTCGTGAAAAATTACCAGCTCGTAAAGCGTAAGCTTATCGCGAGTAAAAAAATGCGCCTTTTGGCGCATTTTTTGTTTTAAAAAATTACAGTCCTTGAAGTTTCAAACGGTTTGCATGTTGACGGTAAACCGAGACCGGATCTGATGCAAAGATAGAACGTATTCCAAGTACTTGGTTCACTTCATCTAAATGATTCCAGTTGTAATCATCACGAATTGTTTTACCAAATTTGGCACTGCATCGAGAAACAAGTCCATCATTATCACCAAATGGATCGACCACTAAGCTACTGCCCGTAAGAGCAATATCAAATGGATCTAATGGATTGGTTAAGGCTTTATTTCCAGAGAAAGAATACATATAAATGCCTTTCTCTTGATATGCTCCCTCGCCACAAGAAGTGGTTGGTATACCCATAGGGAATTGAGTATTAAACTGAGCTGAACCTTGAGTCGATAAGCTATGGGCGCCTGCTAAAGAGTCATGCGGATAGCTAGTCGGGTCTAGACCTCCTGCCCAAGTAATCGCTGCTGAAAACCAATTTACTAACGTTGCCAGTCCAGACAGAGGAGTACCCTCAACGTTCAGAATGACATCTGCCATTGGTGATCCCTTATGAGGCGCACCAATTGTGGTAAGTGAGGCAACTTTTTCTGGCATGATACCGGCCACATAGCGAATTGTTGGACCCCCATGGCTATGACCGATTAAGTTGACTTTAGATTTACCAGTAATGGCAATAATCTCTTCTACTTGCTGGGCAAGTTGTTCTCCACGCACTTCTGTTGAGTTAAATGGTGAGACCCTTGTAGCCCAGACATTTCCTCCATTGCGGGCAAGATCAGGAAGAATTTGGTACCAGTAATCGAGACCAAGCGTATCTGTTCCAATTCTATTAAAACCCGCCATACCATGATTAAAAACCATTGGATATTTTGTCTGCGCGTAAGATGAATAAACGAACGAGCTTTTAACTTGTTCAGCATTTGTTGCATGGGCCGCTGAAATACTCAGTCCTGAGAGCATTGCAGCGTAGAAAAACATTAACTTCCTTTTCATTTTTTACTCACTATTTTTATTTTGTATGAAAAGCAGCTTCTTACTGCTAGTGAATGTTTAGCCAGTTCCCAAAAAGGAAAGGCTTAGTAATTAAATGGCAGCTCACCTCCCTGATCATGGACCGTTTCAAAAGTTCGAAGTCTTAGTTGTTCTTGTGATGAATTGAATTGTTGTTGGCGTAACTGTTGAATAGCTTGATTTTTGGCGCTATCACTCATGTTACTTTTAATGATTTCATCTCGACCATCGAGATAACTTATGACCCTTTGTTGCCAAGCATTCCGCTCTGTATCTAAAGTTTCTAATCGTTGAGTCGCTTCGACTCCAACAAGTGCTGTACGCATCTGTCGAAGTTCTTCTGCTGAACCCTTACGAGCTTTAATTTGTTTGGTCAGGGTATGTAAATCATCAAGTTTAGAAAGTTCTTGCAGGTTTTGTTGCCAGTCTTCTGGAAGTTCTTCAAAACGTTCTTTAAGTTTTCGTGCTTTTTCAATTTCGCTTAGAGAAGAGTCTTCAAGTATCTGCATTCGATCTAGCGTATAGTTCTGATAGATATCTTCGCTCGAGAAAAGGCCTTCAATTTCAGAAGTCGAAAAGAAACGCTTTCTTATATCTTGAATTGAATTAAAGATCTTTTGAAAATAATTTTTATCTTGTTGTTTTGCAGAAGGTGTTTGGATTTGAGCAAGCTGTTCACGATATTTTAAATAGCGGGCCCATAAATCCATAATTTGTGAGCGGGCTGGCTCTAAATATTGTCCTTGAATGAATTTCCCAAAGTGATTTTTGATCTGTTCTAAATCGTTTTCGCCATATTGAGTAATAAAATATTCAAAGCAGTCGCGCGTTTGACTATTAACGACCAAATGTTGAGAACTATCAGTTTTTAACTGGCAGTTAACTTCGGTGTCTTGCTGACTTTTACTATGGTAAGCATCTTCATTTAACGATGAATGATCTGTGGGTTGAGCTGATGCTAAATTTTGAGCTGTATTTTCACTGACTTGGGCTGATGTGTTTTTTGAGTCAGGACTTAACCAATAGACACATGCAATGAGGCTCAAAATAAAAAATCCGAGCACGCACCACAATACCTTCTTCTGCATTCCGTGCATAAAGATATCTTCCTTAAGTTTTAATTTGTTGTTTTTTTACTCGATCATTAATGTGCCATAAAATAAGTGAAAAGGCACCTAAATATTGTGAAAATATCTTGTCGAATTTGCTAACATGTCGGCACTTTTTTCTAGCTTTGTGTTCCAGTAAAAATGACGACAAAAAATCAAAAAATTTCTCGTCGCCATATCAGTGGTGTATTTCTATTAAATAAACCATTAGGGCTCAGCTCAAATGCGGCTTTGCAAAAAGTGCGTTGGTTATATCGCGCCCAAAAAGCAGGTCATACTGGAGCTTTAGACCCATTGGCGACAGGTTTGCTCCCGATTTGTTTGGGAGAGGCTACCAAGTTCTCACATTATTTGCTGGACTCAACAAAGCGCTACCAAACTACTGTTCGCTTGGGGCAAACCACGACGACAGGTGATGTGGAAGGGGAGATTCTACAAGAACGCTCCGTTCCTGTTCTCAACCAAGAGCTTATTGAACAAACCTTAGAAAAATTTAGAGGTGATATTCAACAAGTTCCGCCGATGTATTCGGCTTTGAAAAAAGAAGGCAGACCATTATATGAGCTTGCCCGAAAAGGTATTGAAATTGAGCGTGAAGCCCGCCCAGTCACAATTTATGCTTTAGAGCTCATTGAATTTACCGAAAATAGTATCACTCTGGACGTCACTTGTTCTAAAGGAACATACATTCGTGTATTAGGTGAAGATATTGGTGAAGCACTTGGTTGTGGTGGGCATTTAACGATGCTAAACCGGACTCAAACAGGACATTTTGAGCTTATTCCGAGTTATACCATTGAATATCTGGAAAGCTTAACTGAAGAGCAAAGAGAAGCATTGTTACTACCAGTGTATGCGCCAATTGACCATTTCCTAAAAATTCAGGTGCCTGAAGGGCGTGAAAAATATTTTTGCAACGGTTTAGAAAGCAATATTGAGCATTCTGCAGAAGCAGAAGTTTTGGTTTTTTCGGGTGAGCGTTGTTTAGGCTTAGCTGAGATTACCGATAAAAAACGGTTGGTACCTAAGCGTATCTTAAATTTGTAGTAGATGTAGAGTATAGAGCATGGGCATGGAATGGGACGTTATCCTAAGTTTGATCTTTTTTGCGTTTACTGCGGGAGCAATTGATGCTGCTGTAGGTGGCGGTGGACTCATCCAGATTCCCGGGATCATGAGCACTTTTCCTAACATGTCGACTGCTACGGTAATTGGTACCAATAAAGTCTCATCCATTTTTGGTACTGCATCGGCTGCTTATACATTTGCTAAAAAAGTAAAATTGCAGTGGAAGCTTTTAGCAGTTATTGCCATTTGTGCTCTGATTAGCTCTTTTGCTGGGGCAGCTTGTCTATCGCTTATTCCTCAATCGGTATTACGTCCTTTCGTGTTCGTGATGTTGATTGTGATTGCCGTTTATACGCTAGTTAAAAAGAACTTCGGGCAGGTTCACACTGAGCAAAAAATTACCAATAAAATGCTGATTTTAGCTGCTATAGGTAGTTTGGCGATTGGTTTTTATGACGGTATTTTTGGGCCAGGTACAGGTAGTTTCTTTATTTTCTTCTTTATCCGTTTTTTACAAGTTGATTTCTTGCATGCTTCAGCTTTGTCAAAAATCGGTAACTTTATGACGAACTTAGCTGCTTTGAGTTTCCTCATTCCGACAGGTCACGCTATTTTGCATATCGGTTTAATGATGGCCGTTGCAAACGTGCTTGGTTCTGTTGTTGGGGTACGTACCGCGCTTAAATACGGTAGTGGATTTGTTCGTATTATCTTTTTAATTTTAGTGAGTATTCTGATTTGCCGTTTGGGCTATCAAATGTTTGTTACGGGTTAAATAAGATTAAAAGTATGAGCTGTCTCTAAAATGCAGTTCATACTTTTATGTATCATTTAAAATTAGAAATATAAAAATCATTACAGAAGTTTACTGGAAAGAAAACTGTGTAAAAAATAGTCTCATTTTAAGCTACTTAGACATTATAAATTTCAACGTATGATAAACCTTGAAATAAAAAAGATTTTTTAGCTAAAAATGAGGAAGAGAATGAATATTTTCGAAGCATTAAGAGAAAGCCATGAAAATCAACGTAACCTTTCTGAACAACTTATTCAGACACATGGTTTAACCGAAGAAAGAAAAGAACTATTTGATGCATTAAAAAATGAACTTTATGCCCATTCAGTTGCTGAAGACCGTTATCTCTATATTCCTTTAATGTTTGATGATGTCGGTTTAGATATTACGAGACATGCTTTATCTGAGCATCACGAAATGGATGAGTTGGTTGAGCAGCTCGAAAAAACTGATATGAGTAGCCCAAGTTGGTTGGCAACTGCCAGACAGTTGAGTGAAAAAGTTCATCATCATTTAAAAGAAGAAGAGCATAAATTTTTTCAACAGGCGGGAAAAATTCTTAAAGATAGTGAAAAAGAAACGCTGGGTAATAAATATTTAAAGGAATATAAAAAGTATAAAAAGCAGCAATAGTATTTAACTATGCTACTTTTTTAGTACTTCTTAAAGTTACCCCAATCGATGCCAACATTACACAACCTAAAGCCACCCATTGCAGCATGCTGATTTCTTCGTGAAGTAATAAGAAACCCGTTAATGCTGCCAATGCTGGTGCTAAACTTGTTAGGGTGCCGTAAGTTAATTTAGTAAGTTGTTTGAGTGCCATTAAATCAAGTGCATATGGAATAGCCGTCGCTAAAATAGCAATAAGTAATGCTTTACCCCAATACTGTGTTTCAAGTAATGCAGGAGCATTATGCCAGATGCTAATCGGTAGTAAGGTTAGAGCAGATAATCCAATTCCAATGGTTAAAGCATGCATCCCTATATTTTGGGTCACAACTTTCTGACCAAAATAAATATAGAATGCCCAGCAAAATCCAGCGCCTAGCGCGCAGGCAGCACCGATATAGGAAAAGTGGTGTTGTGTTGGGTCTTGCCAAGGCACCATCAATGCAATACCTAACATCGCAAATGCCACCCAAATATAGTCACTCTTTTGTTTAATGGAAAGTAGAGCTAGTCCTAAAGGACCAATGAACTCTAAGCCCACGGCAATTCCTTGAGGTAACTTCCCAAGTGACGTATAGAATAAAATATTCATGAGACCCAAAGATGCGCAGTACATCAATAAATCACGCCATTTTAAATAGGGTAAGCGTGACCAGATTTTCCATGAACGGAACATGATCGCGACAATAACCGTTGCAAAACTCAGCCTTAAAACTGTAACGGTAAGAGGGTCTAATATTGAAATGAGTTGCTTAGCAAATGAAGCACTGATTTGATATGAGACCATCGACAGAATCATATATAGCACAGCAATAATGGGAAGATTCTGCATGGAAATACTCTAGGGACTCATCTAATATTATTTAAAACTAACAAGGGTTAATTATAGCGAATGCCATGTTTTAACTCGTGGTTTTAGTCGATTTAACTTACTATTTTTTCACGTTCCTGACGTGCTTTTTGGGTAGTTATAGTACAACCGACCGAAGCTGCAATAATTGTTGCAAGTGCCAACCATTGATTCCATAACAAATACTCACCTAAAAAGATAAAACCAGAAAGTGCAGCAACTGCGGGCTCTAGGCTCATCAATGTTCCGAAACTTAAGGGCGTTAAATTACGTAGGGCTAGCATTTCTAAAGAAAAGGGTAATGCGCTGGCTAAAATTGCCAAACCAATAAAATAAACAAGATAGGGGAGCTCTATAACTTGCCCTATTGAGCCTGAGAAAAAAGTAATGGGTAATAAGATGCATGCGCCCACACTCATTCCTAAACACACAGTGTGATTGCCTGATATACCTGACGGTTTCTGTCCAGCAATAATATAAAGTGCCCAACATGCGCCCGCACTAACTGCAAATAATACTCCGATCCAATCCAGACTATGAGCCTGATTGAAAGGGAATAGTAAAATGAGGCCAACAATCGCTAAACTGACCCAAACAAAATCATACTTTTGGCGTGCATGGTATAAGGCCACACTTAAGGGACCAATAAATTCAAAAGCAACTGCAATACCAATGGGTAACCGTTCAATTGACAGATAAAAAAGCGCGTTCATTCCTGCAAGAGCAAAGCCATACGCTAAAATAGCTTTCCAGCGGACCTGACTAAAGTTAATTCGCCAAATTCTAAAAATAAAGGCAAGAATAATTGCACCTAAGCATAAGCGCATTGCTGAAACGGTAAGGGTAGGAAAGCTCTGGAACAGAAATTTAGCTAAAGATGCGCTGCTTTGAACGCTTAACATGGCAAGAATAAGAAAACCCAACGCATGTAGCTGAGATTTCTGGTTCGAACTGGACATTTTATTATTTGATCAATTGGTATACTTTTCACATGATAATGTAAATGTCCATAAAAAAGCCACAGACAATGCTGTGGCTTTTAAATTTACAGTTCGTATTAGAACAATACGCGCACGCGAATTGTACCTTCAACTTCATGCAACATATCTAAAGCTTCGTGAGAAGCAGAAGCGTCAACGTCCATTACGAGGTAACCGATGTCACCTTTAGTCATGAGTGATTGACCAGAAATGTTGATGCCTTGCTCAGCAAACAAGTTGTTGATCTTAGACAAGACGCCCGGTACGTTTTTGTGGATGTGCAATAAACGGTGTTGGCCAGCAGTCAATGGTAATGCGATTTCTGGAAAGTTTACTGCAGAAAGCGTCATACCTTTGTCAGAGTAAGCAACAAATTTCTCTGCAACTTCTAAACCGATGTTTGCTTGAGCTTCCATGGTTGAACCACCAACGTGAGGAGTCAAAATCACATTGTCTAAGCCACGAAGTGGAGAAACAAACTCTTCGCCATTTGCTTTTGGTTCTTTAGGGAATACGTCAACCGCTGCACCAGCAATATGACCAGATTTGATGGCATCCGCTAAATCTTCAATCACTACACATGTACCACGTGCAGCATTTAGGAAGATTGCGCCTTCTTTCATTTTTGCAAATTGTGCTTTAGTGAAGAAGTTGCGTGTAGATGGAACATCAGGCACATGTAATGTAACTACATCAGCAGTCGCTAAAAGTTCGTCTAACGAACCAACTTGGCGAGCATTACCCATTGGTAATTTAGTTACAGCATCGTAATAAATCACATGCATACCTAAGCTTTCAGCAAGAACAGAAAGCTGAGAACCGATGGAACCGTAACCTACAATACCTAAAGTTTTGCCACGAGTTTCGAAAGAACCGACAGCAGACTTGTCCCAACCACCACGATGACAAGCCGCCGATTTTTCAGGAACACGGCGAAGAAGAAGAATTGTTTCAGCAAGTACAAGCTCTGCAACCGAACGCGTATTTGAATACGGTGCGTTGAATACAGGAATACCACGTGCCATTGCTGCTTTAAGATCAACTTGGTTGGTTCCGATACAGAAACAACCCACTGCGATCAATTTATTTGCAGCTTCGAAAACTTCTTCAGTCAATTGGGTACGCGAACGAATACCAATAAAGTGAGCATCTTTAACAGCTTCTTTTAGCGCTTCGCCTTCAAGAGCAGTTTTGCGATAGTCAATATTGGTGTAACCCGCAGCGTTTAGAGTATCGACTGCGTTTTGGTGAACGCCTTCTAACAAAAGGAAACGGATTTTATCTTTAGGTAGTGAAAGATGTTGGCTCATTACGGCTCCGCTACAAAGGCCAAATTTGGTGGCGCTATCATAACATAATGGTCGGTACTATAGATATTTCGTTTGCGCCATCGTCTTATGGCAATTTTATCTATGTCTAATCACTTCTATTTATGGCTTGTGAGTCATTTAGAATAGGTTTGGTATGGAATTTAAATGCGATTTTTCTCTGAAAGTCTCATAGAAAAGCATTTATTTACGTTAAACATGTTTTGTAGTGACAGTATCTCTATTCTGAACTTTATCGCTTGAGCTGTTGCATGTAGAATATAGGAGTTCCTTGAACATTATGGCTTTGCTCAGGTGAGAACCCTGAAAATATGAAGTCATATTCCCACCATAGTTTACTTCTTGCTAGGTCTGCAAACGATGAATGCTCCAGTCGCTTTAACACCTGAGTTACTCACCCAATTAACAGCAATCGTCGGTGAAAACCGTATTAAAACCGATGCTGATAGTCTCGAAAACTGGGGTAAAGATCATACCAAGCATTTTAATCCGAACCCATCGGTCATCGTTTTTCCATCGACCACTGAACAAGTTCAGGCAGTTGTAAAGCTTGCGAACCAGTTTAATATTGCGATTACACCGTCAGGTGGTCGTACTGGTCTCTCTGCTGGTGCGGTAGCAACCAATGGTGAAATTGTCATTAGCATGGACAAAATGAACCAGATTCTTGAGTTCTTCCCAGCAGATCGTATGGTACGAGTGCAAGCTGGTGTTGTAACTGAACAATTGCAAAATTATGCTGAAGAACAAGGAATGTATTACCCAGTTGACTTCGCGTCAGCAGGTTCTAGTCAGATTGGCGGTAATATCGGTACCAACGCTGGCGGTATTAAAGTAATTAAATACGGCATGACACGTAATTGGGTGCTTGGTTTAACCGTTGTTACTGGTAAAGGTGATATTTTACGTTTAAACAAAGGCATGGTTAAAAATGCAACTGGTTATGCATTACAGCATTTGTTTATTGGTGGTGAAGGTACTTTAGGTTTAGTGACTGAAGCGGAAATTAAACTTGAGCGCCAACCACAAAACTTACAAGTTTTAGTTTTAGGTGTTCCTGATTTTGACGCAGTAATGCCTGTATTACATGCGTTCCAAAAAGATATCGATTTAACTGCATTTGAGTTCTTTGGTGAACTTGCAATGCAAAAAGTTTTAGACCACGGGCATGTACAACGTCCATTTGAAACTCAATGTCCATTCTATGTATTGCTTGAGTTTGAAGCGCCATATGAGCCGATTCTCGATAAAGCAATGGAAATTTTCGAGCATTGTATGGAGCAGGGTTGGGTACTTGATGGTGTAATGAGCCAGAGCCTTGACCAAGTAGAAAGTTTATGGCGTTTACGTGAAGATATTTCTGAATCAATCGCGCCGTTTATTCCATATAAAAACGATATTTCAGTGTTAATTACTCACGTGCCTGCATTTATTCGTGAGATTGATGCAATTGTTCAAGAAAACTATCCTGATTTTGAAATTTGCTGGTTCGGTCATATCGGTGATGGTAACTTGCACTTAAATATTTTAAAACCTGAAAACTTAACCAAAGATGAGTTCTTTGCGAAGTGTCAGGTTGTGAATAAATATGTGTTTGATACCGTGAAAAAATACGATGGTTCAATCTCTGCCGAGCATGGTGTAGGTATGACGAAAAAGCCATATTTAGAATATTCACGTTCAGCTGAAGAAATTGAATATATGAAAGCTTTGAAAAAAGTATTTGATCCGAATGGTTTGATGAACCCAGGTAAATTATTTGATCTTTAATGCTTGATTGAATAAAAGAATTTCTGTTAAAAGCGTATCGAAAGATGCGCTTTTTTATTATGAGAATTTTATAACAATGAATATTCTAATAGTTGGTAATGGCTTCGATTTATCTCACTATTTGCCTACAAAGTATGACCATTTTATGGTTGCAATGGAAGCTATAGAAAATTGGGATTTATCTGTTGGGGAGATGAGCTTTGATGATCTATTTGGCTCTTTGTATGAAAAAGAGAATTATTTCTTCAGATATACAAAATCAATGTATCAAACAGATGAGACCAAAATCTCGGTTGACCAAATCATAGAGTTAAAGCAACATTTGAAAGAAAATGTTTGGTACCAATATTTCTCTGATCATGTAAGACAGGTAAGAACTTGGATAGATTTCGAAAAAAAGATTGAAGAAGTATTAAATTATTTTACTAAATTATTTGAAAAAATAACTGATTTTTATAATAAAGATAACAATCTTGAGTTGGAAGTAAAAACATCTATAAGTAACGATTCTACTTCTAATAAATTTATTTATCTGGGAGAAAGAGCTTGCGATGCTCTATCATGTGTGAAAATTTTAGAAAAGAAATATTATAAATCAGTAAGAGATTCAGATGGATATAGAGAATTTAATTACACAGATTTGAAGTCAAAGAATTACAATTATTTTATAAGTGATAAATATATTAAGCGCTTTGATAAATATGATTTTTATATGGTTGAAAATAGTATTGGGGATTTGAATGAATCTTTGAATAATTTTATTGATATTTTTAACTGGTATCTTTGTTTGATTTGTGATCTTAAGTTTAAAAATGGTATAGATGATAGTTATATTTCTAATTATGATAAGGTTTATTCATTTAATTATACTAATACTTACACTAAGATTTGTAATAATGATCGATATGTTGATTTCTTACATGGTAAGGCGGGTGTTAATCAAAATATTGTTTTAGGGATTTCAGATTTAAAGTCAGAATCATTAAAAAATATAAAAGCATATGGTTTTACTAAATATCATCAGAAAATGTATAAAAATACGGATTATATTTTTTTAAGTGAAATTATTAATCATTTTTACTCTACGGAAAGAAAAGTTAAAAGTTTAGAGGATGAAATCAATAGTTACTTAGATAACCCCTCTTTAAGTGTAGATGTATATTTTAGAACAATGTTTGATGCTAAAACTAGAGATTACGGAGTGTTGAAGCAAAGTTCTGAAGAAACTTACAATATTCAAATATGGGGACACTCTTTAGACCAATCAGATGAAAATTATATTAAAGAAATATTCTCCTTTAATGGAGAGTTTATTCAGCAGCGTTGTAATATTATTGTTTTTTATTTCAATAATTATGCAAAATTTGAATTGTTAAATAACTTACTTTCCATTCTTGGAAGCAATCTAGTGGAAAGGTGGATGAAAAATGGTTGGTTAAAGTTCGAGCCTAATCCTAATCTTGTCGAAATTAATAATATTCAACCAGTTGATTTAACTTAGTTTGGGTAACTTTTGATAAAGCCACTTATCTTACAAGTGGCTTTAGATAGAGTTATTTCTTGTACGCTTTCCAGCCCGTCACAATATGATAAATCAACGGTAAAAGACTAAGAGCAAAAAAGCTACAAAGCCCAATGGCCCACACAGGTAAATCCCTTGGATTACCTAAAAAGAAATAGGCAAAAATAGAATAAGACAACATCGAAAACATCGCCATTGTTCCAAGTGGAACTGTGACTTTAAAAATTAACGTACTAGCAAATGTTTTGTAGGGTTCCATGTCGCGCTTTAGACTATAGGCAATAATCATGAGCAACACATAACCTAAAATAAACAGCATAAATAAAGCGGCTGCAAACAATAGAATTGTTCGCCAGCTCTTTTCTTGTGCGGTGTGATCACCTGATTCATAAATAACAGTAATATGTTCACCAACTACAGGTACATCACCAGAGCGAACTGAGTTGTCTAAAGTTAGAGTTCTGTTTTGATTATCTTTAAATTGAACCTGAGCAATATGCATCAGTGTCTTAGTTTTATATTTACGCCCATTTGAGTCGGTACGTTCAGTATCTACCCATTCCGAAGTATAACTCACTACAGTTGCATCGTAAGTTGGTTTGGTTGCTAAGCCGTAGACTGCCTGAGAAACCCAATAAGTAAATGGGAAAAATAAAGCACTAATACTAAAAACCACGGCAAATAAATAGGCAAATTCAAACTTACTACTTTTACGATTTTTAGCTAAACGCTTGACCCAAAACTTGGTGAGTACAAATGACCAAATCATCAAAACTGCAACGACCACCAAGAAAACTTGTCCCGCATACGTCAGTTGCATAATGATCCTATTTGTTATGTGTAATAGAAATTAATTTTATCAAACGATTGTCGTTAAAGTTGAGTGAGTAAGAACAATTATTTGATCTGTAAAAGAGTAGCTATCCTTAGAACTACATAGTTTCTACAGAGTAACCGAGCAAGGCATAGCATCATAAAGCTATGCCTTTTGTTTTTGGTGATAAAAATGCAACGTTTATTTTTAATTTCAGCGCTCTGTGCTGGACTTTTCACTGGGTGTGCGACGACCAGTAAATTAATTCCTTTTGTGGGCTCCGAAACCCCTATGCAACAAGTACTTAAAGCTCAACCTGAGATTGTAAAAGAGCATAACAATACCTCAGTTCAGCAAGTGTTTAACCGAGTAGAATCTCCAACAGTTTCCCGTATTGTTGTCATTCAAACAGGTTTAATGGATGACTCCGTTTCTGCTATTCGAACAGAATATGCATTTAAATTAGTGGATGAAAAGTGGCAGTTGCAGAATAAGCAAAAAAGCTATCAGTGTGCGAGAGGGAAAGGCTCTAGAGGTTTTCAAACACAGCTTTGTTCTTAAAATATAAAAAAAGACGATAAATATATCGTCTTTTTTATGGGCTAAATTATACGCCGCTTTCTAAAATTTTAATTTTGACATCAATGACATCATCTTTAACTGCTTCATGATGTGCTTGCATATGAGGCGTAGCCAAATGTGCCTCAAGATGAGCAACGCTTGCCCATTTTTCTAACATCACAATCGTGTCAGGCTCTTGAGTCTGGAAGCTCGCATTTGATTTGTGGTCAACTAAAGG
The DNA here is from genome assembly GCF_056735735.1 of Acinetobacter sp. V116_7. Taxonomy (NCBI): domain Bacteria; kingdom Pseudomonadati; phylum Pseudomonadota; class Gammaproteobacteria; order Moraxellales; family Moraxellaceae; genus Acinetobacter; species Acinetobacter sp. V116_7. The sequence goes on along the minus strand of NZ_JBWZIF010000024.1, from coordinate 16,460 downwards.
TTCATAACCATGACAACCATCTTCTGCTAAAACAGTTGGAATAATTTTTTGAAAAGCATCCAACACGTTTTGACGATGCTGCCCAGCTGATTTGGTGCGAATTTCTGCAATAATGGTTAGCATGGATTTCTCCTTTTTAAGCTGCTGCAAATACACTATTTAAGTGTGCTTTATATTCTTCAACATAACTATCAACGTCAGGCATTTTAATTACGTCGTTTACAATAAAAGTCGGTAATGTGCCCATGCCTAAGAACTGATTAGCTTTATGGAATGGTAAATAAACACCATCTACGCCTACGCCGTGGAAGAACTGATCTGCATCGTCAAATGCTTCCATTGGCGCATTCCAAGTGAGTGACAGCATATATTTTTTGTCATGAATTAAACCACCTGAACCATATTTTTTTGAAGCATTAGAGCGGCTACGACCATCACTTGCATAAAGTGAACCGTGTCCTGTCGTAAATACATCATCAATATATTTTTTTACAGTCCAAGGTGCACCCATCCACCAACCTGGCATTTGATAAATAACAACATCTGCCCATAAGAATTTTTCTACTTCAGCTTCTGCATTGTAGTCGCTATCTGCACGAGTCACTTGAACTTCATGGCCTAGTTCAGTGAGATGGTCTGTTGCCAATGTCGTGAGCGTGTCATTTAATTCACCATTGGAATGGGCAAATTGTTTGGCGCCATTAATCACTAAAATATTGCTCATGAGAGTTACTCTAATTAATTTCCTAAATTTGATGTGTACTTTACGGAATTTACTCTTGTTGAAAAATGCATGAATAGGAAAAATATTATTGATTAAAAGTCACTAATATTGATTTGATGCATCATTTTATTTTCCACATTAAAGATGAACACTTTACAAAGTAGAACGGAAAAAATTATTTGTAGTCTTTAGCATTAAATTTGAGTAAATCTAAGAGATCACGTATGAGAAAAATGAGTTTGCTGATTGCTTTTAGCCTTGTAACGCTAACGGCTTGTGCCCCAGCGAAAAATTCTTCTGCTCAACTTGCTGATAGCCCGATACAAGCGGTATTACTCGATCAGCCCGATCTCTTAAATGATGCAAACAATTTGGATATTTCACAGCAAATGAATGCTGCCGATGATCCCTCTAATGCTCAAGTCACTATTTTACAGACAGATCCGAGCGAAGATGCGATAACAAAAGTCCGTACAGAATATTTATTAAAGCGAGACCAGCAAGTCTGGAAAATTGTAAATAAAAAGCAAAGCTATCAATGTACACAAGGACAAGATGCCCCAGACTTTCAAGTTAATCCTTGTCCTTAATGCTTAATTTTTTATCGAATATGTGGATAACTTTGAGTTTGTGCACAACAAGAATTTGTGGGTTTTTTAGTGCAAAAAACTGAAATTTAAGCTTCTTGAAATTGCATGATTGCTGATCAATTTAAAAAGTGCTATTGTTGCGCTCGGCAATTGTGCCAATTGGTAAAAATTACCGAATCTCACGTCATACATTTTTTCTCGTTTTAGACACCTTGTGAATACGGTGTTTCACATTCTAAACATGCACTCTCACGGCATATAAAAACTTAACTAAAGATTGATAGACCATACTGTCATCGTCATGACTACATTATTTATTTCAATATGTAGTTACTGAGACATTTTGGCCGTTATTTTGAAGTGTACAACTCATGAAAAATATTCAAACGACAACGTTGAACCGTACAACGTTGATGTTTCCTTTGGCCTTAGTGCTATTTGAATTTGCGGTTTATATTGGCAATGACCTTATTCAGCCAGCAATGTTGGCAATTACTGAAGATTTTGGTGTAAGTGCAACTTGGGCCCCATCTTCAATGTCATTTTATTTATTAGGTGGTGCTACGGTTGCATGGTTACTTGGACCATTGTCAGATCGTCTCGGACGTAAAAAAGTATTGCTAGCAGGGGTTTTGTTTTTTGCTCTATGCTGCTTTTTAATTTTACTAACACGGCAAATAGAACAGTTTCTAGCATTAAGATTTTTGCAGGGAATTGGCCTAACTGTAATCTCCGCAGTCGGTTATGCCGCTATTCAAGAGAGTTTTGCCGAGCGTGATGCAATTAAAGTTATGGCACTCATGGCAAATATCTCGTTGCTTGCACCATTGCTGGGGCCTGTACTTGGAGCCTTTTTAATTGATTATGTGTCTTGGCATTGGGGCTTTGTCGCCATTGCTGTATTGGCATTACTCAGTTGGGTCGGTTTAAAAAAACAGATGCCAAGTCAGCAAGCCAGTGTAACTCGACAACCTTTTAGTTATCTTTTTGATGATTTTAAAAAGGTGTTTACTAATCGCCGTTTTTTAGGCTTAAGTCTTGCCTTACCGTTGGTGGGCATGCCTTTAATGCTTTGGATTGCTTTATCTCCAATCATTTTGGTAGATGAGTTAAAGCTCACTAGTGTGCAATATGGCTTGGCTCAATTTCCAGTATTTGTTGGTCTCATTTTAGGTAACATTGTCTTAATTAAAATTATTGACCGTCTAGCTTTAGGTAAAACTATTCTAATTGGCTTACCGATTATGCTGATTGGGACACTCATTTTAATATTAGGTGTGGTGTGGCAAACCTATTTAATTCCTTGTTTGCTTACAGGCATGACGCTCATCTGTTTTGGTGAGGGAATTAGCTTTTCAGTCTTATATCGCTTTGCACTCATGTCATCTGAAGTATCAAAAGGAACTGTTGCAGCGGCCGTTTCGATGCTATTGATGATGAGCTTCTTTGCAATGATTGAGCTGGTACGTTACCTCTATACGCAATTTCATTTATGGGCCTTTGTATTATCTGCATTTACCTTTATTGCTCTTTGGTTTACTCAACCACGAAGTGCTTTAAAGCAGGAAATGCAAGAAAGAAAGCTCGAAGGAAATGATTAAATTAAAAATACCGGAATCGATATTCCGGTATTTTTTTAATATTAGGTAATTTCTTGTTCTAACAGCTTATCTTTAAGCATCAGCAATTCTGGTAATGTTTCTAACAATAAACTGATTTGTTTCAAGACCAAGGTGTATTTCTCAGATAACTGTTCTTGAGCTGTTAGGTCCTGAATTTCTTGTAATATTTGAGAAATGAGCGTGTGGTCGGGTAGGGCTTGCTCAAGAACACTCTGGCTCAAAATTTCTTGGCAGCGTAGTAATAATTGTAAAACCTGCTCTTCATCAATTTTCTGCCGTTGGCTACCTAACGCTGCTACATAGCTCAGCTGGCTGTGGCTATAAACCAAATAGCGAAAAGCGTAATGGATGAGTTGCGGATTTGGATTCGGTTCAGCACTTAAACTCGAGATCATGTTCGATAGCTCGATTTGAGCATTATGGGCAGCACGACGAATTCGACGGTATTCTATATCCTGATTTTTGCCATATTGATATTGCTCAACAATCACATTGAAATAATCTAAGGTCGCTTTGCTACTTTTCTTAATATTGTTAGGAATATTGCGGAAGTTCCAATCAGGCCAAATAAAGTTTACGGCAAGCCATGCAATAAAACAGCCTAACAGCGTATCTATCAGACGGGGTAAAATAATGCTGTAGCCAGCACCTTTTAAGTTAAAAATTAACAGCACCATGAGGGTGGCCATAAGCGTCGCCAATGCATATTTCTTTTGCCTTAAGTAGAAAAAACAGACTCCGCAAATAATCGTAATGATGAGCTGACCTTCAATACTCGGTACAAAATATAGAATAGGTATTCCTAATAAGACACCGAGTAAGGTGCCAATGGTTCTTAGTTTAAGACGGCTTTTAGTCGCAAAATAAGTGATCTGACAGACAAATAAACTAGTCAGTAAAATCCAATAGCCATGCTGAGCAAATGGTAATAATGAAATGGCATAACCTGCGGCGAAAACGACTGCAATTCGTATGGCATGTCTAAATAAGGCTGACTGTGGTGTAAGCTGTTGCCTGAGTTTTAAGATCAGATCTGAAAACCCTTGAATATCATCATCAAGTAAATTTAAGTGTTCTTGTCTTGTTTGGGTATTATTTTCAGGGAAGGGCTGTGCATATTGTAGTTGTTCAAACTGTTCGTGCATTCCCTTTAAATTATCAAAAATAAGTCTTAAATTTTTAACTTCAAAGTTTTGTGGATGCTGTTGTATCCAGTCCTTTAAAGAACTTTTCAAATGGTTCAATACCGTCCGGCTTTCTTGCGAAGGCTGAGATGGTCGATTATGCAAAATACACTGAGCTAGATCTTGGCACGCTTGCGCTTGTAGGCGTAGATTTTTTTGGAAACGGAAAATAAGATCACTACGGCTAAAGTTCTGTTGAATATGCTCGTAATGTAAATAATTAGAGGTTGCTTGCTCGTGAATGTCCCGCGCAAAAAAATACAGGTTTAGCCAATAGATACTTTTATTACTGACCCGTGAAGCTTTGAGTCGAGTGAGCAGGGAGCTGCGTATTTGATTGAGACTTTGAGCAACTTGCGTATTTTGTAAGGACAGTTCATATAAGAGTTGTTCTACGTTTTCTTTATTGTCGGGATCAAACAAACGTGCTTTTGCTTGAAGTAGAACAGAAATTTCTTTAAAAATTTGTGAGAGCTTATCTTGTAAGGGAAGTGTCGGCTTAATAATAAAAAACAAAATAGATGTAAAGCCGTACCACAAAGCACCATAAACAAAGTAGGTGGGTTGTTGGTACCAGTGCGCATATTCTCCTAAACCGAACATGCTATAAATGGAAAGCAAAATAGTGCCAAATGAAATTGTGGCATAACGTTGCCCTAAAGCGCCTAATAAAATGAAAAAAGCACTAGAAAGAGAAAGATATAAAATAAAGAAAATTTTGTAGGGAGCTAAAAACCCAAGAATACTACTGACTGTAAAAAAGAGGAGACAGACGTAAACCAAGTTACGTAATCGAATACTTAAGCGATCATCAAAGTCGGTTAATGCTGCTGCAATCGCGCCTAAAGTTACGGGAACGATGAGCTCGTTATGGCCTAGCCAAAGTAAACCCAAAGTTGTGCCTGTGAGTACAATCAAAATTTGCAGGCAATAAATTAAAATCGAGTTCGTCTTAAAACTATTAAATATTTGGGTCAGATAGTTCACGGCTTTTGTTCTAAATTAGAGAATACGTGAGAAAGCAGTATGTAACTTTAAATTTTTATTACTTCAAAAATATTATTCTTTTTATCTACAAAAGTCAGTCATTTTTTAAGATTTTATTAGGCTTAAATCAAGTTATAACGATCAATAAATTAACAAAATTGTGGATATCTTTTTAGATACCCACAATTTGAAAAAGACATAAATTATTTAATCACGCCACATGCAATTCGTGCTCCGCCACCGCCGAGAGGCAGAGGTGAGTCTGAATAGTTATCGCCACCCGCATGAATCATGATAGCTCGACCTTGAAGATCAGCAAGTTTCAATCGAGGTGCGATTACTGCAGTCGTTGCAACACCAGTATTATCGACTACTAAAGCAGGTAAATCACCTAAGTGGCCAGTTGTTGGAGTACCGTGATGAGGGGCTTGATTCGGGTTGTAGTGACTACCAGCAGCTAAAGCAGCACCAGCTTTTCCATCTTTTACAGCTGGTTCACAAGAGGCATTTTCATGAATATGGAAGCCGCGTGTACCACTTGGTAAGTCAGCTAGAGCAGGGGTAATAATTAAACCTTTGTCGCTATCTTGAAAGCTAATCGTACCTAATTTTTTACCAATACCAGCGGCAGTCACTTCATTTACATCTACCACTTTTTTCGTATGCATTGTCGTTAATGCTTGAGCTGTATCTGATACAGTTTTTGTGACTGAACTACAGCCAACCGTAAAAAAAGCTGTAAGCGCACAGACTGCGCCAATTTTATTAAACATCTGCATGATCGGATGTCCTTATAAATATATATGATTGTTTGATTCAAACAAACCAAGGTTTAACCTACAAGTTAATTTAAATAGTTAATTTGTATCTAGAAACATTTTTAAATTAAATAAATAAATCACTCTTTATCATTAGAAGATTCACTTTCAGAATCATAAATCATAGTCGTTTTAGGCATAGGTTCAGGCTCAATGGTTTCATGTAACCATTCACGCCAAATTGCCAGTAAAATAGCCAGAATTACAGGCCCAATAAATAAACCTACTAATCCGAAACTTGCAATACCACCTAACACACCAAACATGATTAATAAGAATGGAATTTTTGTAGCACCAGAAATCACAAGTGGTCGAATCACATTATCTGAGCTACTAACAATCACTACACCCCAAACTACTACACCAATTGCTTCCATAGTTTGTCCCTGAGAGAACAACCATAGACCGACACCTAAATAGGAAATGGGTGTACCAAATGGAATTAAAGCCAATAAGAAAGTAGCAATGGTAAGCACCATTGGGTTAGGGACACCTGCTACGAAATAACTTAATCCAGCTAAAACAGCTTGAGCAATTGCAGTTAAACCCACGCCATAGACTACAGCACGAGTCGTTTCCGAAATCGTATCGAGATAATGGTGAATACGAGGGCCTATAACCATTTCTAAGGCTTTACTCACCTGAGACAAAATCATTTGACCATCACGGTAGAAGAAAAATAGGCTAAATACGGCAAAGCCAAGTTTGACAATATTTTTACTAATTTCACCGAGCAGTACACGGCCATAACTTAAATGGCTTTGTACCCAAGCTGCAACATTTTGAATCGTGCTATTAGGGTCGTTATTTAACTCATTGAGTGTACGAGAAATTTCTTTTCCAACAAAAGGAAGATCACGAATAAAATCAGGAACACTTAAATGACCTGAAAAAACTTGACGTTGTAAGTCAAAATATAAGTTGCGGCCTTCATGCTGCAAAATAAAAATAGCGCATGTAAAAGGGACGCCAACAACCAAAATGACCAGACTAATCATTAGAGTTGCATTTAAAGTATTACGGGTTTCTCCAAAAAAACGTTGAATTCTTAAATAAATAGGCCAAGTCATATAAGCAATGATGGCAGCCCAAAGTACAGGAACAATAAAGTATTTCAGGATATTAAATCCTAAAAAAATCAAAATAAAAAACAGCCCAAACAATAAAACGCGCTGTAAATTAGGAGCGTATGGATGCACGAACAATATTTCTCTAATTTTCTACATAGAATAAAGTCATATTAACTGAAAAATAACCTGAGGCAAATTTTAAGGCCGCAATGTAAAGAACCTTATACATCTCTTTTTAGAGACTAAAAGTGATTTAAAACCACTCAGCTTTATCTTCAACTAACTTGTTTAGAACAGGTTGCCATTGATTTTGAATCGTAATAAAGTTTTTTTGAGGCTTATCAAAAATGCTTAAGCCTTGCATTGCTAAGCTGCCATAAGCAGTGCGTTCAGCAATCCACGCAACAGGTTCCTGTTCAATTTTTTCAAAAAACTGTTGAATATCTTTTGAGCTGGCACTATTTGGTTTTACGCGATTTGCAAGAAGTAAAATCTGAACTTTGCCTTTACGAATACGCTTAATATCTTGTAAATGCTTTAAAAAGCGACGAGTACTGTCTATATCAAAAAATGAAGGCTGAAGTGGAGTAATAATGGCATGAGCTTCACTAATGAGTTGCTCAGCATGTTCACCTGAAAGTGCACCAGGCGCATCAATAATTAAATAATCCAGATTTTTAGGCGCATCACCAATTGATTTTTCATGACGCCAGTCGAGGCTTTGAATTTTTACGACACCATCGGGGCGCTGTTTTAACCACTGTAAAGCCGATTTTTGATTGTCCGAATCTGCTAATGCTACTTTATATCCTTTTTGTGCCAATGCTGTTGCCAACGTAATGGCCGTCATGGTTTTTCCGCATCCGCCCTTTTGATTTGCAATAAGTATCGTTTTCATAAATCCAATTATTTTCAGCAGCACATTTGTTTATGTTTTATACCTTAGCATCTTTTTATGTGAAGGAGATGACCACATTTGACAAAAGTTTAAGCTGTTTCGTTATTTTAGATATGATTAGATCTGTAATCTTAATTCGCGCTTTTTAAGGAAAATTTATGTCTGTATGGCTTGCCATGCTTATTGGTGCTGGAATTGGCATCATTATCACTACTCTTATTTTATCAAACACTCGGAATGGACGAATTAAGGCTGAATATGAGCAATATATTGCTGAACTTGAATTAGAGCATCAGCAAGCTCTTACTCAAGCACAAAAGAGAAGTGTAAATACAAGCCGTGCGGTGTTGAAAGGAAAAATGGCAGAACAATTTGCTCCGGTTTTGCCTGAATTTCAGTATCTACCCAGCGATGCAAAATTCATGGGCGATCCGGTGGACTATATTATCTTTGATGGATATACCGATTTCCGGGACGGTGATGGGACGGCAGAAGACATCAATATTATTCTACTCGATGTAAAAAGTGGCGGTGCAAGGCTTACTAAAGGTCAACAAGCCATTGCACAAGCAGTCCAACAAGGTAAGGTTCGTTTTGAAACTTTGAGAATAGATTTTGAAGATTAACAAGCTGTTTAATTCAGCACAAAAATAGACGAAATTGATCTGTATTGTTACTAAATTCCGATATTTTTTTCATCACTTAAGGCTACTATAAATTGAAGATCTATTCACTTTGATCTAGCAATATTTGAGGTGTAACGCGATGAAAAAACAATGTTTGATGATGGGCTTGCTGACTGCTATTAGCATGAGTTCAGCATTTGCATCGACCTCAAGTGAATATAATATTGCCAATGGTTTGAACCCGATTGAAAAAGATCAATCTATTTCTGTATTACAACCTTTTCAAGGAAATTTCAGGATCTTGGGTTCAAAAGTCTATCAAAATGATGAACAAGCTAAATTTTCCCCTATCGACTATGCGGTAAGTTGGGGATTGTTTGCACAGCCTGAAATTGCACGTCATATTTCAGTGAAACAATATGACCGTTATTTAAACTGGAAAATTCCTAAATTACCTGTTCCAGCAGAGCAAGCAATGCAAATGGTGTCTAACATGCATATCATTCCTGCGAACCCTGAAATTGCTCAACAGATTAAACAAGTTAAACGTGGTGATCTCGTTTATCTAAAAGGGGATCTTGTCGAGATTAAAGACAAAAACTTAGTCTGGAAATCTTCACTTACGCCAACCGACACGGGTGATGGTGCATGTGAATTATTCCGTGTTCAGGCAATTCATTGGGTTGAAAAGCAAAATATATAATTTGAAAAAAGCCTTCATAAATATGAAGGCTTTTTTATAAGTAAAGTAATACTTATTTCTGTTGCGATGCTTTCCAATATTTTAATTGATTTTGCGCTTGTAAATAGTCGGCAAGATCATTGATCTGTTCATCTTTAGTCACGTGCTTATCACTATAGTGTTTTTCTTGGTTTTCCCAATATTGATAAAGTAATCCCTGAATGTAACGTCCTTGCTCAGTTTTTAAATCTAAATCTTTTAACATGGTCAGAGCAGAGCGCACATTATCGAGTGTACGTTTTTGCTCAAAATCTGTTGTGAGTGTTCCCGCTTCATGCATTTTTGCTAACTCATTTTCCATCTCGTCGCTCATTTCTGTAAAGCGGCGGTCATAGTCTTCTAAAAGTGCAATATCGTGTGCATCATCAGCAGTGGCAGGGAACGTCTTAACCGGTCTTTCATTTAGTTTTTCTAAAACCTGATCTGTAGATGAGGTCGCAGATGGTTGCTCCGTCTTAGCAGGCTCATCCGCTTTTTTACAAGCAGTGAGTAATAGGCTAGAGCAAAGCAAAGACATTAATATGACTTGAGGTGTTTTCTTCTTCATAACTTTCAACCAAACCTATTCACTAATTATTTAACGGGTAACGTACTTTTCTGAAAGTGATATGCATATGTGACATATGGAAAATCAATCTGATCTTGAGGACCTAATCCCGTAAAATCATAAACAATTTTTTCAAACTGTGCTTTGAGTTGTAACTGATCTTTTTCAGTCATTGCAGCAATAAAACTCGTAGAGAGTAAACGCTTACTCACAACTTGTTCGACAGAACCACATTGCGACTGTGTAAATGTTTGTAGGCTATCAAATATGAATAAATCTTGTTGTTCAAACACACGTTTCCACTTTTCACTATGGTAACGCGGCGTGTCTCCTTCAAGAGGAAGTAGAAAATCAGCTAAGGCTTTCACCCAATCCGTACGCTCGTCGCGTTGATTCCAAACAAGTCCTAAATGTCCTTGTGGTTTTAATACTCTATACATTTCTGTTAGGGTATCAATGTTGTCAAACCAGTGGAAAGATTGCGCACAAATAATGGCATCAATTTCATGGTCTGCTACAGGAATTGAATGGCTAAAAGCCTGTAATGTTTTGATATCAGGATAAACTTGTTGAAGCTGCTGTAACATCTCGCCAATTGGCTCAACTGCAATAACATCTGCATGTGTTTGTTTTAAGTAGGGTAAGAATTTGCCAGTACCCGATCCAAGATCGATAACAGTAGAGTTTTCCTGTATTTGTAGGCAATTTTGCAGCCAACTTACTATTTCTGCGGGATAATTAGGTCTAACTTGCTGATAAAGTTCAGCAGCTGAGCTGAAGCCTTTTTGAGCGGCAGGATGTAAGGATTGTGTCATATTTTGCGCTTTTTAATCTGACTGGCATCTATAAAATAAGATACTCCGCAATCATAAATTGGCAAAACACCTATTTTGTTTCATTTTTGACGTTGTATGTGGGAGTAAATTTTCTTTCGGTGTGAGCATGGATAAGCAAATTATTTTTGAAGACGAACACATTAGAGCCATTTTTTTACCAGGCGATTCTAATACATTGGTTCTCTCTTTTGGCGATTTGATTACCCGAGCGAGTGGCTTATCTATCAATGCTGAAAAGTCCCTAATTAAATACCAATATAATATTATTGGGGTAATGCCAAAACAAAAATCATGGTTTCCTCAAGCGAGCATGATTGAGCTGGCAAAAGCGATTTCGCCTATTCTAGAAGGCTTTAAAAATATTGTGGGTTATGGCGGTTCGATGGGCGGCTATGCAGCAATCAAATATTCTAATTTATTGAATATGAATCGTGTGATTGCATTTGTGCCTCAATATTCAATTGATCCTGACCAAGTTGAAGATCGACGCTATGCCGAGTTTTTCGATGCTGTGGCAAATAAAGGGATGCAAATCCAGTCGCAAGATGTCGATGCAGCACGTGAATACATAATTGTTTATGACCCTTATTTTTCAACTGACCGTGAACATTATCTAAAAATAAAAGAGCTCTTACCAAACTTACATACGATTCATTTGCCATTTACTGGTCATGAAGCATTGTCTGTATTGGCAAGCTCAAGTTTATTGCATGATTTTATTGAACATGATTTCGATGAGATCTATTTTTATCAGCAGGTTCGCAAGGTCAAAAAACAAAGTAAGTTTTACTTCCGTAATGTACTTGCACATGTTCTTACCCAACATGATGACATGTTGTTAAAAATATTACGCCAAAATGATTTTCAGCTTGATGAGCGTTATTTTGATAACCCCCTTAAACAGGCTATTACTCGTAGTTTAATAAAGACACAGCAAGCAACTGAGCTAGACTTTCAAAAGTTAGGTATTAAAGTACAGCGAATTCAGGACGCTGCGAATTATAAAGAAGGATTGCAGACCAGCTTTGGCTCAATTTTGGTATTCAACCTCATTAATTCAAAGTTTGAAAGTTATGCTCTAGATGTTCTGCTGGCGAATAAGTCTTATTTAATTCCAATTGTGGCTGAACACACTGGTGTAGTGCATATTAAATTAAATAATGAAACTTATTTGTTAGGAATGAATGATCGCAAAGTCATTAAATTGTTCAAGCATGACGAGCCTTTATCATCGGATATGAGTCCGTTTGTAGTCAAAAAATATTCCGACTGTTTTGCAATCAGCTATAAGCAATTAAATTTATCTTGTGATGAACATGGGATGTGTGAATTTATAGAAGGTTCAATTCAGTCGACTGAACAACTAGTCTCTATCAGCTTTTAAAACCTTATAGTGGTTAAATAAAGCTCAGACCTTAAGGTTTGAGCTTTATTTTTTGCTTAAAAAATATTTTTTCATAAATTTATTTGTATATTAATTTGAAATTCATTATTTAAATAAATAGTGTGTTTGTTCTGCGAATATTTATTGTATTAAAAGTAGATATAGCTAGTGGTGAATATAAATACTATATTTTAAAATAAATGGGTTTTATTAATATATAAATTATAGAAATAGTATCGGGTTAATTAAAATACATAAATAACGATGTTTTTTTATAAGATTATGTTTTTGTTATTTATTTTATTTAAGGAGGATGGGGCTGATTAAAATAAGTTCACTATTCAAAGATAATTGCATATTTATTTTTTTCTCCTAAAATGATTTTTTACTAAATTGTCGTTACAGTTTTTTATATGCAATCATTAAATTATCGGAATAATGATGCATCGCAACATGGAAGTTCTGCACCTTTGAAACGAGCAATGAGTACTCGACATTTGGTGATGATCTCCCTTGGCGGTGCCATAGGTACAGGTCTTTTTTTAGGGTCGGGTGATGTAATTTCCCAAGCTGGCCCAATTGGCGCAATTATTTCTTATTTTTTAGGCGGTTTAATTGCCTATACCGTGATGTTATGTCTTGGTGAACTTGCGGTACATGTACCAGAATCAGGATCATTCGGTGAGTACGCTCGTCGTTATATTGGTCCGGGTACAGGCTATATGATCACTTGGTTATATTGGTTAACTTGGACCGCGACTTTAGGAACAGAATTTACCGCAGCAGCTTTACTGGTTCGTGAGTGGTTTCCCTCTACTTCTGTTTGGGCTTGGACGCTATGTTTTGGTGCCTTAGTCTTTTTCATTAATATTAGTTCAACGCGATTATTTGCCGAGTCAGAGTTTTGGCTGGCACTTGTGAAAGTTGTCACAATTATCTTTTTTATTGGCTTGGGTTTGCTGGCGATTTTTGGCTTTATCCCTTATCACGGACACGAAACTGCGCCGTTGTTTAGCAATTTAACTGCCCAAGGCTGGTTCCCACATGGGTTATTTCCAATTTTTACAACTATGCTGATTGTTAATTTTGCTTTTTCGGGTACAGAATTAATTGGTGTGGCAGCTGGGGAGGCGGAGAATCCAGCACAGACAGTTCCTAAAGCAATCAATGCTGCTATTTGGCGACTACTGATTTTCTTTGTCGGCACAATTGTTGTAATTAGTTCATTGTTACCATTCCAGCTTGCTGGTTTGAGTGGTAATGAAGTGAGTAATAGTCCATTTGTGACTGTGTTTAATTATATTGGTATTCCCTATGCCGAAGATATTATTCGCTTTGTGATTATTACGGCTTTACTCTCTGCTGCAAATTCTGGTTTGTTTGCTGCTTCACGTATGATGTGGTCGCTTTCTGCAAAAAACCAATTACCAAAAATCTTTTCTAAACTTACACCTTCAGGAACACCTATTGTAGCAATTGTGGTCACAATGCTGGGTGCTATACCAGGTTTACTTTCAGAGCAATTTGCACCTGAAACTATTTTTAAGAATTTATTGGGTGTTGCTGCTTTCACCATGGTTGTAGTGTGGATTGCAATTTGCGTATCTCAATTTAACTTCCGTAGACAGTGGTATAAATCTGGTAAAACTGCAAAAGATTTGCGTTTTGCTGCTCCTTTATTTCCTTTGACTCCAATTGTGGGTGGTCTGTTCTGTGCTATTACTTGTATTAGCATGGTATTCGATCCTTCGATGCAGGTTGGCTTCATCTGTTGTATTGTTTTCATTCTTGTGTGTTATGCGAGCTACTTCATTTTTTATCATAAGAAAGATGTGGTGTAGAGCTAAGCAAAATATGCTTTCTGAAGCATAGTCTAAAGGCCCCATTTGGGGCTTTTTTATTGCCTGTAGGAAATTAGAAAAGGGGGGGATTTTATATATTTTTTTTAAAAATGAATTTTTATTTTTGATCATAAAAACAAATATTGTTTTATAAATTTACCACTGATCGGATTTTTATTAATATTTATTTATTATAAATATTTGATTAAGTCTATGTTTAGTCTTGTTATTTAATAAAGAGCCGTTTTTAGTTTTTTGGAATATAAGGGTTGAATGAACGTAATATGGATTTAATGTGAAGAATAGATAATTTTTTGATAGTTTTTTAAAAAATAAAAGTTATTAAGTTGTTGTTATATATTAATAAAAATATTTACATTTTTTGTATTTATGATTGTTTGTTTTCTATAATATTTTTTTATTAAAGTTAAGGATTTTTTAATATTTGTTGTTTTTTTATTATAAATGTCAGTTCGATTTGATTATTTTTTCTCTTCTTATTTATTTTAAAATGTTCTAAATGAGCTTGCTCTATGCTATATTTATTGGAAGATTTTATATCTATGTTGCGGCTTAATTTTAAGCAGTATGTGTGGAAATAATTAATCTGTAGGATTATTGAACAAAGTTTATTTTAAAAAGACTAATGGAGGGATCTATCGATTAGTCAAAAAAATTTTATGGACTCATGGTTTTTGTAAATCATAGTTCTTTTTAACTCCCAAACGGTTATGTCACTTCTTTTGTATTTATATTTCAGCCGGCTGGTTTTAGTGGGTTGTGGCTAGTTTTTTGCTTTTATAAAAATCTCTTTATAAACAGCAATTTAGACAAAAGAAAACTTGTAAAAGATATCGGTATATAAAAGTAGATCGTACTTTTAGTACCAACAAATGGAATTTAAAAAATCTGATGCTTTAGAAGAGCAAAAGATTTAGTAAATAAACTAAGGTACTGTTATTTCAGGGTTTTAGTTGCTAAATAATAAAGATTACAGATTTATCAAATCTGAGTCTATGAAGGTATATAGGAAAAAAGATGTCAGATCTTTCATACGTAAACGAACACAGCGATGCATGGCAAACTTACTTGGCACAAATTGACCGTGTTGCTCCGTACTTAGACCACTTAGCTGAGTTTATCGACACTTTAAAACGTCCAAAACGTGCACTTATTGTAGACGTGCCAATTGTAATGGATGACGGTTCTATTCAGCACTTTGAAGGCTACCGTGTACAACACAACTTGTCTCGTGGTCCTGGTAAAGGCGGTGTTCGTTACCATCCGAATGTTGATTTGAACGAAGTTATGGCGTTGTCTGCATGGATGACAATTAAAACTGCTGTTTTGAACTTGCCATTTGGCGGTGCAAAAGGTGGTATCCGTGTTGATCCACGTAAATTATCTAATCGTGAATTAGAGCGTTTAACTCGTCGTTATACGACTGAAATCGGTCACATTATCGGGCCTCAAAAAGATATCCCTGCTCCAGACGTTGGTACAAATGCCAATATCATGGGTTGGATGATGGATACTTATTCTACTAGCCAAGGTTACACAGTAACTGGTGTTGTAACTGGTAAGCCAGTTCACTTAGGTGGTTCTTTAGGTCGTGTAAAAGCGACTGGTCGTGGTGTATTCGTTACAGGTCGTGAAGTAGCTGCAAAAATCAACTTACCAATTGAAGGTGCGAAAATCGCTATTCAAGGTTTTGGTAACGTAGGTAGTGAAGCTGCTTTCTTATTTGTTGAATCAAAAGCGAAAGTTACACACGTTCAAGACCATACAGGCACTATTTTCAATGCTGATGGTATTGATCTTGAAGCTTTACGTGATCACGTAAATGCAAATCAAGGCGGTATTGGCGGCTTCGCTGGCGCGCAATCAATTGCTGATGAAGATTTCTGGACAGCAGAAGTTGACATTATTGTTCCTGCTGCATTGGAAGGTCAAATCACTGTTGAGCGTGCTCAAAAACTTAAAGCTAAGTTGATTTTAGAAGGCGCAAACGGCCCGACTTATCCTAAAGCTGAAGACGTATTAGTTGAGCGTGGCATTGTTGTAGTACCTGACGTTGTATGTAACGCCGGCGGTGTAACTGTAAGTTACTTCGAATGGGTTCAAGACATGGCGAGCTATTTCTGGACTGAAGAAGAAATCAATGAGCGTTTAGACAAATTGATGGTTCAAGCTATGGATGACGTTTGGAACACAGCGAATAGCAACGCTTGTACTTTACGTACAGCAGCTTACATCTTGGCATGTGAGCGTATTTTAAAAGCTCGTAAAGAGCGTGGTATTTTCCCAGGCTAATCTGCGGAAATTACTTTTAGGAAAAGTGGTCTGAGCAAATATTAAGGATGTTATAGGGTTATTTGTTCAGCCCCTTTTTCTGAATTATTCAAAATTAAGTGTTATCGAATATATTAAATAAATACTGAGGTAAGCATGGAACAGCCAATTTCTGTAACTCGAAGCAACTTTAACGACTGGATGGTTCCAGTTTTTGCACCGGCAAATTTCATTCCGGTACGTGGCGAAGGTTCACGTATTTGGGATCAAGAAAATAAAGAATATATTGATTTTGCAGG
>NZ_JBWZIF010000023.1:0-124826 GCF_056735735.1 Acinetobacter sp. V116_7 | reverse complement strand
GGGCGCTTAGCTCAGTTGGTAGAGCGTCTGCCTTACAAGCAGAATGTCGGCGGTTCGATCCCGTCAGCGCCCACCATTATTTCTTTCAGAAAATTTAATTTCCTAAATTAATTCTTCCATAAATATCTTTTGCTTACATGTAAACATATTTACTATGTGACTAGATATATTTTCAATTTTCTATTCTAAAAAAATAAAGTTTTACTCCTTTGAGTTATTTTTCTATTGATTTCAACTTTTTAACTTTAGTACTTCTATACTTATGCCTTCGATGGGTTCCTGATCCTCATTAAATTTGTTTCATTCGAGACTAAATATAAGAATTTAATCTGTAATTTATTATCTTCAGCTTAGATCAACTTTATATTTGTACCGATCACTAATATTTTCGCAAATAAAAAACTGCTATTTTTTTTGAATAGCAGTTCTTCGATTAAAGTACTTTTAATATTCTTTTAGAAGCCATCCACTCGCATACGCGAAATATTCACGTAACCATGCATTGTAGCGAGTAGCTAATGGTGTTTCGGCTGCTACCCCATAAATTTGGGTATAGCCCTGTTTCTTTGCAATTGCTTCTGCTCTAGGAATATGAAAATCACTTGTCACAATAGCAATTGGTTGGTTTAAGTTAATGTGCTGCTGTGCTAATAGTGGTTGACTATTTTTTAAATTAAGTTCAGTGCTGGTACTTTTATCTTCAAGAATCATTCGTTCTTTTGCAATATGATACTTTTGCTGAAGATAACGAGACATCACTAATGCTTCGCTTTCTTTTTCTGAAAAATCTAAACCACCTGTTAAAACAACTTTTGCTTGCTGTTGTTTAAGTGCTAAAGGGGCTGCTGTATCTAAACGTTTTGCAAGAATTGTAGATGGTTGACCATTTTCGACACCGCTTCCTAAGACAATAATTGCTTTTACTGGAGGAATATTATCTGAAGTATCTTTATTTTCTTTAATAAAGCTAAAGAAATAGCCTAAGCCAATTAGCCATATCCAGAAGCATAGCCACCCAAAACGCCAAAGCGTATGTAAGCGATAATGATAGAAGAAAAAGCGCTCTAAGTGATAATAAAATAAAGAATATAGGCAGAAGAAAGCACCTAAAATGAAAGGAATAATTGTGCCTACATTAATTTTATTGAGACAAATTAAAACTAATCCATCTAGAAATAAAATCGAACCAATGATTGCTAGGAAAATACGGATCCACTTACTGACTTGCATTGTGCTTAGAGTTGCAATTTAAATTGCAGACAGTGTATGCAAAATCATTCTGAATGCAATAAAAAACCGAGTAAAGCATTTAAGCTATTACTCGGTTTTTTGTTTTTATTGATCTTTAATAAACATCACGGCGGTAACGGCCTTGTTGTCTTAACTCATCTACCTGTTCTTCACCTAGAATTTTGATAAGTGCTTGATCGACTCCACTTGCCATGCCATCAATACTACCGCATACATAGAGAACCGCACCGCGTTCTATCCAGCTTGCTAATTCTGCTGCATTCTGACGGATTACATCCTGAACATACATACGTTGTTCTTGATCTCTCGAAAATGCTAAATCGAGGCGTTTTAAGATTCCTGTGGTTTTCCATGCCTCAATAGTTGATTCATAGAAGAAATCACATGCTCTTTGACGTTCACCAAAGATTAACCAGTTTTCAGTGTAATCATGACGAGTACGTGTGTGTAGTAGGCTCATTAAGCCAGCAATACCAGTTCCATTACCAATACAAATAATAGGGCGGTTGTCATCAATGAGATGGAATGATTCATTGTTACGAATACGTAAAGCAATTTCATTATTAACTTGCGTATGTTGAGTAAGCCAACCCGAACCTAAACCTAAATTACCAGACGCATCATATTGTTGGCGTACAACCAAACGAAGGACTTGCTGAGAAGGAATACTCGCAATCGAATACTCTCGCGTTGGTAGAGTAGGGAGCTGCTCTAATAAATGGTCCAGATTCGCAAATGGTTCAATTTCGCCCGTTAAATCTTTATTCCAAAGAGCTTTTTCGATTGAAATCTGTAAAGAATCAACTTTTGTATTTTTAAGAATATGATGCTTCTGCAAAAAGTCGTGAATACGTTCAGGGCTATTACCTGATTGAATTTCAGCAATATCACCCGCTTGCCATAGTGCTTCGTGCTTTGCA
The DNA here is from genome assembly GCF_056735735.1 of Acinetobacter sp. V116_7. Lineage (NCBI taxonomy): Bacteria > Pseudomonadati > Pseudomonadota > Gammaproteobacteria > Moraxellales > Moraxellaceae > Acinetobacter > Acinetobacter sp. V116_7. Next base: position 122,655 of record NZ_JBWZIF010000023.1, on the reverse strand, counting down.
TTAAGCTCAATATTATAAGCAGGTTGACCTAAGCTATTTGGATTGAGTAGGTCGCGTTTTTGCAATATCCATGTATCAAATACTTTTTCTAAATTTACCGCATGCAAATCTAATTTAGTTGCCTTCCCGAGTGCCTGATTCCAGTTCTGAATATCCGCTAAGTTTGCATTATCAACTTCAATTGTACTAAAGAGGGCATGAGCACCATTAGTTTTAAGCCAGAGGTCTACCGCATGTCCAAAGCTACAATAAGTATCAGGATATTCTTTAGAACCCAATGCCAAAACAGCATAGTTAATGTGTTTAAGATCTAGATTTGCTTTTAAAAGCTTTTTAGCAAAGCTTGTGGCGAGATCTGGTGCATCACCAGTACCATAAGTACTGATTACAAATAAAACCTGCTCATGCTGCTCTAAATCAGACTGTGTGAGCTGCTGTACAGGTTTAACCTGAACAGGTTGATGAGCTTCTTGTAAACTTGTTGCCGTACTCCAAGCGAGTTGTTCAGCTACACCTGTTTGAGTTGCATAGGTAATAAGCCAAGGTTTCGCATTTGGATCAATGTATTGTCCAGCTAAAGACTGACGAGCCGCCTGTGTTAATTTTTTCTGTTTACGGCGTTTAAGATAAAGCATCCATCCTGTAACCAAGAACAAAGGCATTGCCAATGAAGCAAGCATGGCAGCAAACTGATAAATTGGTCCAAAGAAACTACCACGATGCACTGGTAACATGCTGCTCATGATCTTTTGATTAAGCTTTTTATCTTCGTAAAGCTCCATCTTTTCGATATTACCAGTTTGATAATTATAGATGGCTTGGTTACGTGCACGCTCATGTTGTGGCGTAGCATCGACAAAGCTTAACTCAACTTTTCCATCATCTTTTTTCGGTAAGTTCAATGTTAGTGTCGAATAATCACGTCCGACCTGACTATTGAAGCCACTCCATGTTTGATTAAGTGCTGTAATGAGCTGAGTATTATCTAATTGAGGTTCTGATTTTTTATCTTTATTGCGGTCAGAGTGTTTACCTTGTTGCATTCCGCGATTTTGAGGAGTAGCACCATGACCTTGTGGTTTAGGTTGTTCAACTCCCATCACTTTGAACATGCCACTACGCCACCAGTCATAAGACCAATATAGACCTGTACACGCGAAAAGAAGATAAAAAACAATGACCCACGTACCCACAACAGCATGTAGATCCCAAATAAAATTTCGGCCTTTCAACTTCGGCTTAACAGCGAGCCATTGACGAGCAGAATGCTTTTTAGGCCAGCGTAAATATAACCCACTGAGTATAAAGTAAATTAACATCAGTGCGCATGCACCAGTAATTTGTTTACCAACTTCACCAGCTGTTAAATTACGATGAATTTGTTGTATGAGTAACAACAACTTTCGGCCTTTTACATCGGGCAGAACTTGAGCGTTATATGGATTAACCATCATATTGTAGCCACGACGTTCACCTTCTTTTTCAATATTCACAACAGAAGAAGAGGTGGCGTCCTTGGCAATCGTAATGCTATTAATTTTAATTTCAGGCTGAGTTGTATTGAAATGTTGATATAGCTGAGCAGGAGTTAATTTTGGAGTGTTTTCAGCTTGAACAACATAACTATCAGAATTCACCCATTTTAAAATTTGTTGATCATAAGAATAAATTGCACCTGTTACACCCATAATAGATAAGATGAGGCCAGCAGTAATACCCAGAAACCAATGAATTTGAAATAAAATTTTTTTAAACATGGTCGAAAATGTAAATATGATGGAGATCTTGTAACGAAGTATAGCCGAAGATTGAGTAGATAATATGGATTTTGGAGATAATATTAATTTTCATTATCATTTATTTTTACTTTAATAAAAAACCTCCATCAGGAGGCTTTTTATAGAATCTAGAATTACAAGGTTTTTGGTTCACCTACAGATTCTTTTAAGTGAGTGCGAATTGTATTGAACGAAAAGTTCTTGGAATCCATACGCTTAGGTAAAATATAAGCACCTTGCTGCTCTTGACCTTTTGGATCTTTCACTTTGAAATTGACCAAAATGAAATCAGGTGCGTTGTACCATTCGTAGATATTTTTCCATCCAATTGTACCAACGCCTTCTTGATGGCCCATTTGCTGACGCATCACGATGCCATGAGGCTGTACACCTAAACGAATACCTTTGATTTCCTGTACCGGAAATTCATTCATTTTGCGTTTAACGTACCATTCTAATCCGTATTTACGACCTAGGTAGTAAAGTACTACAGCGACAATAGCAACCCAGCAAAAAACAGTAGAGTAGTTCTTAATAAAAATAAGACCTAATATAGCTAGGGCTAAAATGACACCCATAATAGCCCAAATTTTTGTGCTGATTTTATTAGTGCTGCGCCAAATAAGAAGCTGTGCATTACGTTGCTCAGCTTCTGACACGTCATATGGAACAGGCTGAAGCGTATAAGCGTATAAAGTTTTCGCGGTCATAGTGCAAATAACAAATTGTAAACTGTTTTAAGTTTAGCACTAATTGGCATAAGTCAGGAAAGGATATTATGCCAATTTAATACTAAATTCTGAGGCGAATTTATAATGATGCAAGCTCACTGGCATCATTATCAAGATCATGACTTAGCCGTTGTTTTAACATACTAAATCGGTTCAATACACCAAGCATGAGCGAGAGCTGCTGTAAAATAATGAGTGATTTTTGGTCGTCTTCATCATTTTGGCTTAAACGTTGACGTATCGTTTGGAGCATATTTTGTGCTGTAAGATCAGGCATTTCGTCTCTTAATAGTGCACCTTGAATATCATCAAGAGCTTGGTCTAATAGTTTAAGGACAGCTTGATCCTGAATGTTTTCTCTATGTGCCCCAAGTGCCGCGATATAACTTAAAAATGTATGGTTTAAACATAAAAATTCAAAAATATCGGATTTACGAGTCGGGTCAAAGTCTGGTTCAGTTGCTAAAGTTGAAATAAGTGAAGCAACTTCAGCATCAGTATTATGTGCAGCTCGACGTACAATTCGGTAATTTAGCGCATGATTACGGCCTTCATGATATTGTTTAACGACTTCAGCTAAATAATTACATTGAGCTTGGAGTGAGCGTCTGATGTTACGAGGCAAGCGTCGGAATTTCCAGTCAGGCCAAATAAAGGTCACCCCAAACCAAGCTAAAGCACATCCCATTAAAGTGTCTACAAATCGAGGAATAGCAGCAGCCATTGCTGAACCGTCTAGATTAAAGTTAATTAATGCCAAAATGGTGATAAAGGCAGTTGCCTGCGCATATTGTTTACTGCGTAATTCAAAAAACAGGACTCCACTTAATATCAACATGAATAGTTGTCCTTCTGTCGAAGGAATTAAGAAGATAATTGCAAGTCCAACGACAATACCCACTAACGTCCCAACAATTCGTAAACGTAAGCGGCGCTTGGTCGCGTTAAAGTTGGGTTGGCTTACAAATAGAGCTGTAAGCATAATCCAATAGCCATATTCAATATGGGTCATTTGAATAAAGACATATCCGATAAACAAAACAATCGAGACGCGAATCGCGTGGCGGAATAGCACTGATTCAGGAGTTAAGTTCTGTTTTATTCGGATGACAATATCATTCCATCCTTGTAAATCATCATCTTTCAGCTGGTTCTCGGCTTGTTTTACTTTATCAGATTGAATGTGTTGTTCAGTTTCCAAGTTGAGTAACTGGGAATCGATAGACTTTAAATTTTGGTATAAAGCGAAAAGAGCATTTACCCATAAAAGGTCATAATGCTGATCACGACGTAACTTCTCTAAAGAGAGGCGTAGGTTTTCAAAGCTTTGTTTAAACCGTTTATTATGGTTATAAGGTTTGCGTTGCAAAATACATTCATTTAACTCTTGGCAAGCTTTACCTTGAACCGCCAAAATTCGTTGGAATCTAAATAAAATATCACTGTGCTGAAAAATTTTGGCTAATTTTTGATAGTCAATATGGGCTGAGTCAGCACGTTCATGAATATCTTGAGCAACAAAATAATAATGTAAGCTTCGGCGTGTATCTTTTTGTCCACGGTCGCCTTTTAAACGAGTCAGTAAAGCTGTTTTTAAGTCATTAAAAATCGTAATTAACTTACCATTTTCTAACGACAGCTCAATCATACTTTGCTGATAGCTGGCAGGAGTCATATCTACATCAAACAAATTTGATTTTGCAAAAAGAAAATCACCTAAAGATGCATAAGACGCAGCCAGTTTGTCTTGTAGTTGTCGAACCGGAAATAATAAAAAGCTAATAGTAGCAATAAGGCCGTACCATGCAGCACCTGCAACTAAAAGGGCAGGTTGGATATACCAATGATCAAAAAGGTGAACACCTAGCATGGTATAGACTGAAACAACTAAACAGCCATAAGAGATGGTTGCGTAACGACGTCCTAATGAACCGAGTAAAATCCAGCCAATACATGATGCAATTAACCCTAAAGCAAAAGCCATTGGGTAGGGGAAAAGTAGTTGTACGGAAGCAGCGGTAACGAAGAACCCAATATAAGTATAAATCAGGTTCATGATTCGCACGGAAAAGCGATCATCAATATCGCTTAAGCCTGCCGCGACTACACCTAAAGTGAGTGGAATTGTTGCTAATTGATAGCCTAAAAAATAAGGCACGAAAGCAGTTCCTGAAAAGGCTATCAGCATTCGCACGTTATACATAAATGTTGTGTTATAAGTCGCTCTTTTTAGGCGTTTAAACCAAGATTTCAAAGGAAGTCCTTGCTGATCAACCTGAGTGATAAAGGATTTGTGTATTTCTACACCAATGTTGCACAAATCATACGATAGACAGTGTAAGCTTGTCTGTATGCAAATGATTGAAAAATGAAATATCGTTATGTCTGAACAAACAGCCCAGCGTCAATACTCTATTGGCTGGATTATGCTGCTCGCTTTGCTTACGGCTTTAGGGCCATTATCCATCGATATGTACTTACCTGCTTTGCCACAAATGGCTCATGATTTTGGGGTAAGTACGCAAATGGTGGCAAATACATTACCAGCGTACTTTTTTGGTTTAGCTGTTGGGCAGTTGGTTTATGGTCCTCTAAGCGATCGTATTGGTAGAAAAAAACCACTTTACTTTGGCCTCGCACTTTACGCAGTCGCAAGCTTATTTTGCGTATTGGCGACAAATGAATGGGGCTTGATTGCTGCTCGTATTTTGCAGGCTTTAGGCGGTTGTGTTGGCGTGGTCATGGCTCGTGCAGCAATACGCGATAAATTAGACGTTCAAGGCTCGGCACAAGCTTTTTCAAGCATGATGATTGTAATGGGACTTGCACCAATTTTGGCACCTATGATTGGAGCATGGATTTTAATCTGGTTTCCTTGGCAAGCTATTTTTATTGCCCTTTCAATTGTTGGCGTTATATGTTGGCTGTGTGTACATTTCTTCTTTAAAGAGACCTTAGCAACTGATAAAAGGCTTAAGCTTTCACCATATCAAGTAGTGACCCTCTATGGGGCTATTTTCAAAGATACGAGCTTCCGTTTACCTATGTTTGCAGGGTGTTTAACAGGAGCAGCACTATTTTGTTATATCAGCTCGGCACCAGCAGTTTTTATGGACCAGTACAGACTTAATCAACAAGAGTTTGCTTACGTATTTGGACTAAATGCTTTTGGCATTATGTTGATGTCATCTTTAAATAAGCACTTAACAACACGTGTTGAAATCACTAAACGTTTAAGAGCTGGTTCAATGGTACAAGTGACAGGGGCAAGCATTGTATTAATTGCTGGCTTAATTCCAGCAGCACCTTTATGGCTTGTAATGTTAGGGCTATTTTTAGCGATTTCAGGGATTGGTTTAACAGGACCAAATGCAATGGCGTTGGCAATGTCTAAGCAAGGCGCACGAGCAGGAACAGCAAGTGCAATCATGGGAAGTATGCAATTCGCTTGTGGCCTTTTAGGTGGTGTATTACTTAATTTCCTTATTTGGTCTGCGTCGCTCAATATGGGTGTGATGATGGTGTTATTTACACTAAGCGGTTTTATTGTTGTATTAAAAGCGACGAAACAGGTAACAATAAAGCCATTCTCATGATTTTAAGAGAATGGCCACTTATATATTATTCGTCTAGAAAAACTGCGAAATTTTCAACTGGTTCTCTAGGGGTTATAAAGGTATTTACAATATGGTTGGGATCCGCATAACCTAACGCAATTGCACATACGAGCTCTTCTTCATCTGATGCACCCAAGATATCTAAAACAATAGGGTGAAAATGGTTCCAGGCTGCTTGTGGGCATGTATCTAAACCACGTGCCTTAGCAGCGACCATCACGTTCTGGATCATCATTGCGATATCCATTTTAGACCCGATTCCCATCGTTTTATTGACAGTAAAGAAAAGGCCGACTGGAGCATCGAACAGTTTGAAATTACGTAACTGTTGTTCTGCCATTTTTTCTTTTTCACCTTTTTTAATTTCGAGTAGACCATAGAGTCCCCAACCATTTTCACGACGGCGATCAATAAACGGCGATATCCATTTCTCAGGATAATAGGCAAAGGTTTCTTTATATTTTTCTGCAAGCTCTGGGTTTTTTGAAACTTCAATTTGTGCTGCACAAACACGCTCTACCATTTCATCACGCTTGTTGCCTGTTACCACATAGACTTTCCATGGTTGAGTATTTGTTCCAGAAGGTGCTCGACTTGCAACTTGTAATATATCTTTAATGACTTCTGACTCAATTGGAGTATTTAAAAAAGCGCGGACAGAATGTCGAGAAGTGATGGCTTCATCAACGAGACGAACTTGTTCCTGATTCATGAGTACTCCTACATCTTTTTCTTAAATATTTCATACTTTTTGAAGCTTAATTTCATGCTTTGAAAGTACTTCATTTATAAGCAAAAAATATTAGAAAAGAGATATCCTTACAGGTATGATAATTTAATTAGTCTAGACATATTGTCTGATTAATTATAATTCGAATATGCCACTTTAGATTTAAATAGACAAAATAGTGTGATTTTGTCGGTTATAAAAATAAAAGCATAACAGTGAGTGGGTGAAAAATATTCAATTGAAATAAAGGTATAATATGTTTAAAAACAGTACAAAACGGATAATTTTATATAAAATATGACCATTTTTTATATAAAATTTTAATGAAAAATATACACAAAACTTTAAATTTCTGCATAATACCGACTTTTTTACGCAGGTATGATTTCTCCATACTCACGTTAGGAAATGCTGGCTGCAAACAAAATCCTTTTACAAAAAGGATTTAGATGCAGAAATGGAGAAATACACGAGGTATAGGAGCTTTACATGAGTTTACCACTCATCAACAAGCAGTTCATGAAACAAGGATTGGCGATTACCATTGCAACCATGAAAATGAACGTAACTCAAGCAGCTACTGAGCCACAAAAAATACAACAGCTTAGTACAGGTCTAAACGCACTCTTCTTTGATCATGAAGAAAAGGGCGCAGATAATCGCGTTATGGCGATGGCTCGTTACAGTCTTTGAAATTTATATCCAGTTTAGACATTTGTTCAAAAGTATATGTAAATATGCTTATTGGCTTAAATCCAGATTTTGTAAAACTCGCTTAACTGATGGGAATCATTAGACGAGTTTATTTAGCGGTGGTCATTTGTTAGTTTCCAAGTTTGTAGCTGAGTCGATGCATACTGTTTTTCCGAAAGCGGAAAAGTTCAGTAGCGCAATGATATTCTTTTATCTGAAGGTCGCTTTCTCTCATGCAACCTTCAAAGGCTTAGTGTTGGGCATGATGTTGCTTAAACTTGTGACGGTAATTGCTATTCAATTGACATTAAAAGTTTTTTCTTGAATTTACTGAAAAGTCCCGGTTTCTAGGGGCTTTTTTGTTTATTGCAGTATTTTGGCATGTGCTTTTAGCACATTAGCAAGGAACGTAAGCGGACCGAGTATGAATGAACAACTCAATGCCACACTGATGTCGTGGGTAAAATTTTTTAATGACCCTTTATGGGACTTTTTGGTTATTTTCTTGCTAGCTGTAGGTATTTTTTATACGGTCTTAACAGGAGCTGTGCAAATTCGCATGTTCTTGCAAAGTATCCGAGTGATGAAAAGTAGTCGTACAGAAGGGGAAGATGAGCATGGTCTTACACCTTTTCAGGCGTTTGTAACTGGCCTTGCGAGCCGTGTTGGGGTAGGTAATATTGCTGGTGTAGCAATTGCTATCGCAATTGGCGGTCCTGGTGCAGTTTTCTGGATGTGGGTAACAGCTGTTCTTGGTATGAGCTCTGCTTTTATTGAGTCTACGCTTGCTCAGCTATTTAAAGTTAGAGATAGTAAGAGTAAACAGTTCCGTGGTGGACCAGCCTACTATATTACTCAAGGTTTGCGCAGTAAAACCTTTGGTGTGGTCTTCGCACTTGCATTGATCTTTACCTACGGTTTCGTATTTAACTCAGTTCAAATCAACGCGATTGCTAATGCATCTTCACATGCTTGGGGTTGGGATAAAGCAAATCTTATTGCTCATTTAGGTGGCGTTGATCTAGAAATTTCATGGGTTGGTATTGCGCTTGTCGTTATGGTTGCATTGGCAATTTTTGGTGGTATTAAGCGTATCGCTAAATTCGCAGAGATGTTTGTACCTTTAAAAGCAGGTCTTTACCTATCTGTTGCTCTCTATATTGCAATCAGTAACTATGCGATTTTGCCTGATATTTTAAAGCTGATTGTGACTGAAGCTTTCAATTTTAATTCTGCAGCAGGTGGTTTCTTTGGTGCGGCAGTGTCAATGGCAATGATGCAAGGGATTAAGCGTGGCTTGTTCTCTAACGAAGCTGGTATGGGTTCTGCACCAAACGCAGCGGCTGCGTCTGATGTAAAACATCCTGTAAACCAAGGTTTGGTACAAATGCTCGGTGTATTTGTAGATACTTTCATTGTATGTACAAGTACTGCAATCATTATTTTGGTTTCTGGTGTTTACCAAGATGCAGGTTTTGTCGGTGTTGAATTAACTCAACGTGCTTTAGAAACTCAAGTTGGACATTGGGGATCTGATTTCCTTGCTGTTCTATTATTCTTATTCTGTTATTCAGCTGTACTAGGTAACTATGCCTATGCAGAAGGTAATGTACAGTTTATTAATAACAACCCGAAAGTCATGTTCATCTTCCGTATTTTTGTATTGGTGATGGTGTACTTCGGTGCAATTGGTAGTGTTCCACTCGTTTGGTCTATGGCTGACTTGTTTATGGGTATCATGGCAACCATTAACTTGATTGCAATTTTACTGTTAACACCGATGGCACGCACATTGTTGAAAGATTACCGTGAACAATTGAAAAAAGGCATTAAAGAGCCTGAGTTTAAAATTGATAAATATCCGGAATTGAAGAAAAAAGTTGATTCAGATATCTGGTAAGTTACAAAAGGCCTCTTATAAATAAGGGGCCTTTTTCATAACGGGGATAAATAAAATACTTGAGTCTAAATTTTAAACATGACAAATTAAATAAATTCAATACAGCTTTTAACGAGACTAGCAACTAAAATTGCAATCCGAACTTAAACCTCATAGTGCGAAGATAGGCCATGAAACAGCTTAAATTGTGGGTTCTCGGACTCTCTATGGTGTTGGCAGGATGCCAGACCACTACACACTTATCTGCTGCGCTAAAATCACCAACAGCAGAGGCGTATGCTCGCTCTGTTGATCAGCCATTTGCACGAATTAAAAAACAGCAAAAACGTCCTGTGGTTGCGCTCGTATTGGGTAGCGGTGGAGCACGAGGTTATGCTCATATCGGTGTCATTGAGGTTTTGGAACAACATGGTATCCGACCAGATTTTATTGTAGGTACCAGCGCGGGTAGTATTGTTGGAGCACTTTATGCCAGTGGTAAAAGTCCTGCTGAATTACGTGATACTGCTTTAAAAATGAAAGCTGGCGATGTGCGTGATATTAGTATCGGATTAAAAGGTTTTTTTGATGGTAAAAAAGTAGAAAACTACGTTAACCAGCAAGTAAATAACGTCCCACTCGAAAAAATGAAAATCCCAATGTATGTGGTTGCAACCGAATTAAAGCATGGCACTAAAACCGTATTTAACTATGGTAATACTGGGCAAGCCGTAAGAGCATCTGCTTCAATTCCAAGTATGTTTGTACCTACTAAAATTGGTAAATCTGAATATGTAGATGGCGGTTTGGTCAGTCCTGTACCAGTTGAGGTTGCACGTGACTTAGGTGCTGATGTGATTATTGCCGTTGATATTTTAGCTCAACCTATTTACACAGAAACATCGAATGTTTGGGGACTGTTTAACCAGAATATTAATATTATGCAAGGTCGTTTGGCAGCAGAAGAATTACAGTATGCGGATGTTGTTATTCAGCCAGATTTAAGAGAAAAAGCGCATATTTTTGATGTGAAAGGCCGTGAAGCTACCATGAAATCTGGCATCGATGCAGCCAATGCCAAACTTTCCGATATTCAGTTTGCTATTGATGAAAAAATAGCTGAACAGAATATGTCTACTGAAGGGTTAAGTGCACAAACTCAATAATTTGATGTTAATTGTTTGAAAATTAATTAAAAAGCCTGAATAGGGCTTTTTTTATGTGAATTTAAATCCTTCATTTTTGGAATAAAAATTTTTGTATATTAGGTATATGTTGGATATGCTGAAAACTCTGATGACCAATATAAAATATTGATGTCATTTCTAAAAAATAATTGATTTGTAATGTATTGAGGCTGACTAGATAAATGATACAGCAACAGGTTAAAAATGGGTTTCCAACATTAGATGATGTTCATGCTGCCGCAGAGCGTTTAGAAGGTTTAGTCGTAAAAACTCCTTTTGTTTTCTCAGAAACCATTTCTAAAACCTTAGGGGCTGAGATGTGGCTGAAATTTGAAAACTTACAATTTACCGCTTCTTTTAAAGAACGGGGTGCACTGAATAAACTGTTGTGTTTATCTGACCAAGAAAAACAACACGGTGTTATTGCAGCTTCGGCAGGAAATCATGCGCAAGGCGTAGCGTATCATGCTCAGCGCACAGGCGTGACAGCAACTATTGTAATGCCGAAATCGACACCTAATGTAAAAGTACAACGAGTGCGTGAATATGGGGCACGAGTCATTTTACATGGACAAGACTTTTCAGAAGCTGCTGCTGAAATGCACCGTGTTGCACAAGAAGAATCTTTAACAATTATCCATCCATTTGACGATGCAGAAATTATTGCAGGTCAAGGAACTATTGCACTCGAAATGCTTGCAGCTGTTCCTGAACTAGACATTTTAGTTGTGCCAATTGGCGGTGGTGGTCTAATTTCTGGTATTGCGATTGCTGCTAAAGCTATCAATCCCAAAATTAAAGTGATTGGGGTGCAATCGGTTGTATATCCAAGTATGGCGAAACTTCTGTGCAATTATCAGCATGCTGTTTCAATGGGCTCTACCGTTGCAGAAGGTATTGCGGTAAAAACTCCGGGCGAGCTTACAACTCAAGTTGCTAAACAATACGTTGATGACATTGTTGTTGTTACTGAAGACATGATTGAAGAGGCAATTGCACTGTTACTTAATATTGAGAAAACAGTGTGTGAAGGGGCTGGTGCGACAGGTATTGCTGCAATCATGTCTCGTCCTGATCTATTTTTAGGTCATAAGTTGGGTGTAGTGCTGTCTGGTGGCAATATTGATACACGCGTTATGGTCTCTGTATTGCAACGTCATTTAACGCGTACAGGGCGTATGGTTCGTATTCGTGTTGAATTACCAGATAACCCAGGTGCTTTAGCCCGTTTAACTGCAATTATTGCTGAGCAAGGCGGTAATATTTATGAATTGCGTCATGAACGCTTTGCAGCGACAAGCCGTGCCAAAGAAAGTGCCGTGAGTGTCGATGTTGAGCTTAAAAGCGCTTCAGACCTAGATTTACTCATTCAGGCAATGCAGTTGGAAGGCTATATTGTTCGTAAAGAAGAGATTTAATCTCTGATATTGCTGTGTTATAAAAGCCGTATATGGCTCTATTGAGAGTCATATACAAGGTAATTTAAATGGATTAAATTGCCAAAAAGGGATTAATTTACAAAAAAACGATCAAATCCTTCAATGAAACGGGAAAAATTGACAATTCTCTAAACTTTGCCCTTCACAATTTTAAGGTTTAGGTTTTAGTATTCCTTCCATTGTAAATTTGAAGAAATATAAGGATATCCACGCTCAATGTTCAAATCATTTTTTCCATCACCACGGTATTTTTTTATATCTGTAGTTATTTGGCTCGCGCTAAATATGGTGCTCTGGTATACGGGGGGAGATCACTGGGGAGAGTATTTAGGCTTTCCTCATGGTTATGCAGATGCTGAGTTGCCTATTGGGGTAAGCCGTTTTTGGTCACCTGCATTTTTATGGTTCTATCTCTGGTTTTTAGTCTCTACTGCTCTTTTTGCTGGCTTTTGGAAAGTTCTTTCTAATAATCCATGGCAGCGTTGGTCTATATGGGGCTCTGCATTTATCTTATTTAATATCTGGTTTAGTGTTCAGGTCAGTGTTGCGATTAATGCATGGTATGTACCATTTTGGGATTTAATTCAAAAAATGCTTTCGAGTGGCGGGGGAAATGTTTCGGCACTCTATAGTGAGACTATGGTCTTTCTTTATATTGCTATGGTTGCTGTGACTCTTGCTGTAATTAATGCTTTTTTCACAAGCCACTATGTATTCCGTTGGCGTACGGCAATGAATGAATACTACACGGAACATTGGGAACAACTGCGTCATGTTGAAGGTGCTTCGCAGCGTGTGCAAGAAGATACCATGCGCTTTGCAACAATTTTGGAAGATTTAGGGGTAGAGTTAGTAAAAGCAGTTATTACATTGATTGCGTTTTTACCTATTTTATTTCAGCTGTCTAAACACGTTACTGTTTTACCTATTGTTGGTGAGTTAAATCACTCTTTAGTATGGGCCGCAATAGTGTGGTCAATTTTCGGTACTGTTCTATTAATGGTAGTAGGGATTAGGTTGCCAGGTTTGCAATTTAACAATCAGAAAGTAGAGGCTGCTTATCGTAAAGAGTTGGTCTATGGTGAAGACCATGCTGATCGCGCACAACCTGCTACCTTGCGTGAGTTATTTAGTAATGTACGTAAAAATTATTTCAGACTTTACTTCCATTATGCCTATTTTAATATGACAGCTATTTGGTATGGCCAACTTGATGTTTTATATAACTTGGTTGTCCTTTTCCCATCAATTGCTGCTGGTAAGCTCACATTAGGTTTGATTCAACAAATTGCAAATGTATTTGGGCGTGTACGTGAATCCTTCCAATACTTAATTAGTTCCTGGAAAACGATTATTGAACTGCTTTCAATTTATAAACGTTTAAAAGCTTTTGAATCGATACTACATAAATAAATGAAAACCCGCGAAAGCGGGTTTTTTTATAAGCATTGGATTAATGGGTTGTATTATAAAAATTAAGGATAGGGCCAACCAATGACTGTTGTGATTTATCTAAGGTGACTTGAATCTCTTTATAGTTAAAAGTGTCTTCATCATCATATTTAGCAATACCATGCGTTTTATTGTTCACTTGTGGAATTTGATAACTAAAAAAAGCCACTTTTTTAGAAGGATGAACAATATTGATGATTTTTTTAGGGTCTTTATAGCCACCGAATTCATTTTCAAGACTTTCTTTTAACAGTTCAGGAAAATAAAGCGTTGCATTTGGTAGTCCACAGCCAACACAAAATGAAGAATCATAGAGTTCTATTGCTTGTTTTTGATCTGTACTCATTATTAGAGCAAAACCAGTCCCATTAGCGCCTGCATTTGCTTGTACATCTTGCCAATTTCTTGGAACGAGCACTAAGCCTGTTTCAGGTAATGCAAGAAGCTTGAGTTGTTTTGCATGTTGAGTATCGAGTTTAAAATTAAAACGACAACTTTTAGGTGTACAGGTTTCAAAATCTTTAAGTAAACCATTCTCTGTTGGGCTTTGTGCTGTAACCCCATAAAACGGGACTGTAATGCCGTTTAAAAACTTTGCCTCTCCTAGAGCGTAGAATTGATTATCTGCTTTGCGGGTTGCAGCAGAGCTATAAAACTTTGGGAAATGGGGAGTAAAGCTTTTTATTTCTGCATAAGCAGTTGAAGTTAGGCTGATCAATGCTGTGCATAATAGAAAATTTAATTTTTTCATTTTTAGAAAGTAATCAATTTAAATCTTATATAAATCTAACATATTCTTTTAAACTGTAAGGTAATTCAAAATTTAAAACTGTTTTTAACCTCATAATAAAACAGACCAGCAGAGACATGAAAAAATGAAAAAAATCCTTTCAATTTGCTGTTTATCAGTCATCAGTTCTTATGGTTTTGCTCAAGACATAAAAGGTATTTCATTTTCACACCAAGAATGGGAAATCTCTTGTGGCAATACGGGTACATGTAAAGCTGCAGGCTATCAAAATGAAGACAATGGTGATAATCCAGCTTCAATTTTATTAACACGTAAAGCTGGGCCAAAACAACCTGTACAAGCTGAGTTTGCTTTATCAGACTATGAGCAAAGTTTGCCAGCCAATCAGCTTAAAAATATTTATTTTTATGTAAATGGCAAAGATTTAGGCGCTGTGACTATAGATGGTACCGATTTGCCATTGATGGGGAAATTGAATAATTCACAAGTCAACGCTGTACTACAGCAGTCTAAACAGAAAACTGAAATTGTATTTAAAAATGCTCAACATCAATGGAAAATTTCCGATGCAGGAATGACCGCTGTGCTATTAAAAATGGATGATTTTCAGAAGCGTATTGGGACTGTTGGTGCTTTAGTTAAAAAGGGGGGTGCCAATGAAACTAAAGTACTTATGCCTGAGCCAAAACTGGTTGTTAAACATATTAAAACTACAGCTAAACCTTATTTAACGCTACAACCGAAAAGCAAGCAGTATCAAGTAATACACCGTAGCTTGATGGCAGCTA
This sequence comes from Acinetobacter sp. V116_7, assembly GCF_056735735.1. Classification (NCBI taxonomy): domain Bacteria; kingdom Pseudomonadati; phylum Pseudomonadota; class Gammaproteobacteria; order Moraxellales; family Moraxellaceae; genus Acinetobacter; species Acinetobacter sp. V116_7. The sequence continues at coordinate 107,610 of NZ_JBWZIF010000023.1, read as the reverse complement.
ATCCGAATCCTAAAGAAGACTTTTGTGAAGGAATTTATGACGGTAATAGTGATGGAGCTGAGCCACAAGAAATCGAGCTATATAAACTAACCAATAAGAAAGTTTTTGCGACTACGTTGTGTTGGAGAGGGGCTTATAACGAAGGGTATGGGGCTTGGGTACTCGATGAGTCTTTGACTGGTAAAGCAACGTTTGTGACAGAAACAGCTTCTGATTTCGATAGCGGTATTATTAGTAGTGCTCAAAAAGGAAGAGGCATAGGCGATTGCTGGGCAAGTGAAGAATGGGTCTGGGATGGCAAGAGTTTTGTACATACTAAGGATATGTGGACAGGGATGTGCAAAGGCTTGGCAGCAGGTGGAGTGTGGGAGCTTGATCGAATTGAAACTATTGTAAAATAGCTAATTTGTTGAAAAGAAATATCATTAGGGAAATAAAAAAATGATTAAAGGCAACATACAGATAGCTTTCTTAGTTATAGCAGGAATATTTGCTTGCTTTGCCAAGCCTGCTTTTGCTGCACCCTTAAGTATTTTAGAGTTTAAAAAAACACAATTAAGTCAGAATGAGCAGGAGCAACTTTGCATACAAGTTAAAAAGCTTTGCGAGCATCCGGACCAATGGCGGGTTTTAAAAACAGCAGATCGGCAGTTATGGCTTCTGTCGGGTGGAGATATTATTCAATTTAACGACTCTGCAAAAGGATTCAAACTATCGAAACAGTGGCATGTAAATCTCTCTACTCAAAAGGAGGGTACATCTGATGGGCAGTTTATCTTTCCTAAGCTTTTTCCTATGGCTCAAAATCGTTATGCAATTGCTGTAATCGATTCATTTTCTGAAATGTACTCAGGAGGTGGTGCAAATATTGAGCGCGCTAGTTTTTATGAGTTAACAGATTCTGGAATGACATATCAATTTATTGCGAACTATCCATTTAGTTTTAATCGGATGATTCGGGCATGTTTTTCTGAGCAAGATTATGAAAGTTCTCAAGGCAAATGCCATGATGAAGATAGTCTTAGTCTAGATATTCGTCCGATTAAACCTATGTTGTGGCAATTTCGCTATCGTTATAGTTTAAGCGTATCACCTGCCTCAGATTCAGATGAGAAATCTTATCAGGGCAGTAGAAACTTAAATATTGATTTAAATAAAGTACCAGAGCAACCCAATATTCCAGAAGCATGGAATTATGCGGGGATGGGCTAATTATTAAAGTAATTGTTAAATTTGAAGAAATAAACGATTTACAGAGTCATAACAGGTAACACCACTAGCTCTGTGATACAAAGAACAGATTGTTTATTGGAGCTAGACCTATGTCACGTCAAGTTTATGCGATTGCCCGCCGTAAGTTTTCACATTTGAGCCGTTCAGTTTGTATGGCAGTTGCTGTACTGGGTACAACACAAATTACGATGGCTGGTCCAACGGTTGATCAGTTAAGTGACTGTTTAGTTAAGGCTACAACGGCTTCAGACAAGACCACGGTGCTTCAATGGACATTTACGGCTTTAGCTGCCCATCCTGATTTAAAAGCATTTAGTAATGTAACACCTGAGCAAAAGGATCAGTTAGATCAAAAACTGGCGCAGGTTTTACAACGTGTGATTGTGGAGCAATGTTCTACCCAAACTAAAGCTGTGATTCAGGCTGAAGGTGTGAAGGCAGTTGGGGAGGCTTTCCAGCAGTTAGGCCAAAGTGCTGGCGAAGATATTGTTAAAGACCCCGCAGTTAAACAGCAGTTGCAGGGCACATTGCGCTATATCGATTTAAATAAATTGGTGACGACGTTTTTAACACCAGAGATTTGGAATAAATTGGGAATCACAAGATAAAAAATCTAGTTTTCTATTTTAGTAATAAAGCCTGCTATTTAATCAGCAGGCTTTATTTTAATTAGTATGAAGAGATCTATTTAGAGCGTAATCTTAGCGCCTAAAACTTTTACAAATTGTGCTAACCAAGCTGGATGTGCAGGCCAAGCTGGAGCCGTCACCAAATGTCCATCTGTAACTGCTTCAGTCACAGCAATATCTGCGTATTGTCCACCTGCCAATTTTACTTCGGCAGCACATGCTGGATAAGCTGAGCAGAGGCGACCTTGTAATACATCTGCTGCCGCGAGCAACTGAGCTCCATGGCATACGGCTGCTATTGGTTTTTTCACTCTATCGAACTCACGTACAATTTCGACAACACGTTCATTCATACGTAAATACTCTGGTGCTCGACCACCCGGAATAACTAGACCTATATAGTCTTCAGTATTAACGGCATCAAAATCATAGTTAATCGCAAAGTTGTGGCCACGTTTTTCGCTATAAGTTTGTTCACCTTCAAAATCATGAATTGCCGTCGCAATGTGGTCGCCGTTCTTTTTATTTGGGCAAACTGCATGCACGGTATAACCTAAACCAGTTAAGAACTGAAAAGGAACCATGGTTTCATAGTCTTCTGCATAGTCACCGACCAACATTAAAATCTTTTTAGACATGATTTATCTCTCTTTTTAAAATATAAGTTATCTAAATTCTTAATTTAAATTAGCACAGTCACTGAGTAATTTTTTAGAAAAAAAGTGCATTCTTTAGTCGAAGAGTGTTTTAGAAGGATATAAAAAGCCCCGATAAATCGAGGCTTTTTGTTGAGTTGGCTAGTCAAATTAACCAATCAATTTTTTCATTAATTCATTTACTTGAGCAGGGTTAGCTTTACCCTTAGAAGCTTTCATGACTTGACCAACAAGACCGTTAAAAGCTTTTTCTTTACCAGACTTGTACTCTTCAACCATTTTCTCATTGGCTGCAAGTACTTCTTTAATGATTGCTTCAATTGCACCAGTATCAGTTTCTTGCTTTAAGCCTTTTTCAGCAATGATGTCATCGGCAGATTTACCTTCCGATTCCCACATAAAGCCAAAGACTTGTTTAGCAATTTTACCGCTAATGGTGTTATCAACAATACGAGCAATCATGCCGCCAAGCTGTTCAGCTGAAACAGGTGAGTCTGCTAAGTCTAGGCCCGCTTTGTTTAATGCGCCTGAGAATTCGCCCATTACCCAGTTTGCAGATACTTTACCTTGCTTCGCACCGCCAGCAGCAGTCACAACAGCTTCAAAGAAGTCTGCCATTTCGCGTGAGAGCGTAAGTACATGTGCATCGTATTCAGTTACACCAAAGTCTGCGATAAAGCGTGCACGGCGAGCTGCAGGAAGCTCTGGAAGTGCAGCACGAGCAGCTTCGATTTGCTCATCTGCAATAATCACTGGTAACAAGTCTGGATCTGGGAAGTAGCGGTAATCGTTCGCTTCTTCTTTAGAGCGCATTGAACGCGTTTCCATTTTGTTTGGATCGAACAAACGAGTTTCTTGGTCGATGCTTCCACCGTATTCCAAAATTTCCATTTGGCGTTCAATTTCAACATTGATCGCTTGTTCAATGAAACGGAATGAGTTGAGGTTTTTAAGTTCACAGCGCGTACCAAACGGTTGACCCGGACGACGTAAAGACACGTTACAGTCTGCACGGAATGAACCTTCAGCCATGTTACCGTCGGAAATACCTAACCAACGCACAAGTGTGTGGATTGATTTGATATATGCAACCGCCTCTTCAACCGAACGCATGTCAGGTTCAGAAACGATTTCAAGTAAAGGTGTACCAGCACGGTTTAAGTCAATGCCAGACATGCCTTCAAATTGATCATGAATCGATTTACCCGCATCTTCTTCAAGGTGAGCACGAGTTACGCCAATACGTTTTGTTGTGCCATCTTCAAGTTGAATGTCGATATGACCCAAGCCAACAATTGGATTATCCATTTGGCTAATTTGATAGCCTTTTGGCGAGTCAGGGTAGAAGTAGTTTTTACGTGCAAACACAGATGCTTGGTCGATGTATGCATCGATACCCAAACCAAAGCGGATAGCAAGATCAACCACTTTTTCATTCAAAACAGGGAGTACACCTGGCATTGCCAAGTCTACAAGGCTCGCTTGTGTATTTGGATCTTGACCAAATTCAGTTGATGAACCTGAGAAAATTTTAGAATTGGTTGCAAGCTGAGTGTGAATCTCGATACCAATAACGACTTCCCAACCGTCAATCAATTTCAACTTTTGAGCTTCAGCCATTATGCATTCTCCTCAGCAATTGCCGCACGTTGAGTATGGAAATCGGTATTTTGTTGGTATTGATGAACAATCGACAACAATTGTGATTCTGACCAGTAGTTACCAATTAATTGTAAGCCTACAGGTAAGCTGTCTTTGTCAAAACCAACAGGAGCATTAATCGCTGGTAAGCCTGCTAAATTCACTGCAAGTGTATAGATATCACCTAAATACATTTCAGTTGGGCTTAAGTTTGCACCAATTTTATAAGCAGTTGTTGGTGCAGAAGGAGCCGCAATCACGTCTACATTTTCAAACGCTTTTAAGAAGTCTTGTTGAATTAAACGACGTACTTTTTGAGCTTTCACATAGTAAGCATCGTAATAACCCGCAGAAAGCGCGTAAGTACCAATTAAGATACGACGTTGAACTTCTGGACCAAAACCTTCTGAACGTGAACGCTTGTAAAGATCCATCAAGTCAGCTGGGTTTTCACAGCGGTAGCCATAACGAACACCGTCATAACGAGACAAGTTAGAAGATGCTTCTGCTGGCGCAATTAGGTAATACGTTGGTACATAGGCTTCAGTCATGTTGAGGTCAATCTCAACAAGCGTTGCACCCATTTCTTCAAGCTTTTTCAAAGATTCTTCAACACGCGCTTTTACGTCTGCATCTAATCCTGCAACGTTAAAGTACTGTTTAGGAATACCAATACGTAAGCCTTTTACAGATCTGCCATTTAAGTTCGCAACGTAGTCATCAACTTCTTTTTTAACCGAAGTCGAGTCTTTTGCATCATGACCTGCAATTACATTCATCAGGTAAGCACAGTCTTCAGCAGAGCGTGCCATTGGACCTGCTTGGTCTAAAGATGATGCGTAAGCAATGATACCGAAGCGAGATACACGACCATAGGTTGGTTTTAAGCCTGTTAAGCCACAGAAAGAAGCAGGTTGACGAATTGAGCCACCTGTATCAGTACCTGTTGCAAATGGCGCTAAATCAGCCGCTACAGCCGCAGCAGAACCACCTGATGAACCACCAGGAACGTGGTCAAGCGCCCATGGGTTACTTGTTGCGCCAACATATGAGCTTTCTGAAGTTGAACCCATCGCAAACTCGTCCATGTTCACTTTACCTAAAGTGACAAGACCAGCAGCTTTTGTTTTTTCAACAACAGTTGCATCGTAAGGAGAGATGAAGTTGTCTAGAATTTTTGAACCAGCAGTTGTTTTAATGCCTTTGGTACAAAAGATATCTTTATGAGCAAGTGGAATACCCGTTAGAGCAGTTGCATTGCCTGCTTTTAAAACAGCATCGGCAGCATCAGCTTCCGCGAGCGCCTGTTCAGGTGTAACCGTCACATAGCTTTTTACCAGTGGGTCAATTTTAGCAATACGTTGCAAATAATGTTCAGTCAGTTCGCGAGATGAAAACTTCGCTTGGCTTAAGCCCTCAGCAAGTTCACGAATTGATAAGCGATGTAAATCAGTCATGAGTAAAATTTCTTTACATTCAAAATAGGGAAGATGGGTTAATTGAGTAAAAGTTATTCAATCACGCGAGGAACAAGATACAAACCATCTTGAGTTGCAGGTGCAACTGCTTGGTATTCATCTCGATGATTGCTTTCCGTTACCACATCAGCACGTAAAGGTTGAGGATTGTCAAAAGGACTTTTCAAAGGTTCTACGCCTTCCGTATCAATGCCTTTTAAGGTTTCCATCATGCCTAAAATTTTATTTAGACTTTGAGCATATTCAGCAGATTGCGTATCATTGAGCGACAATCGAGCAAGATTGGCGATTGCTGAAACTGTTTGTGCATTTAAATCTGCTGAATGCTGTGCATCCGATGTAGACATAACATCACCTAATCAGTATTAAAAATTTTCAAAATATCGTGCGTTATAATAAGCGATTGACTTGTTCAAATCATCACATTTAGTTTAAAGTTGCCACCTTGCATCCACATGAAAGTTTAACTGAGAACGAACCGTGATTCTAAAACGACTAATTGGCTTGTTTTCGCCGGATCTAGCCATTGATTTAGGTACAGCAAATACACTTATTTATGCACCAGGCCGCGGCATTATATTAAATGAACCAACAGTTGTGGCAATTCGTCACAGTGGTTCACAAAAAATTGTTGCTGCTGTAGGTCTAGATGCTAAGCAAATGCTGGGCCGTACGCCTGCGAATATTTCTGCAATTCGTCCAATGAAAGACGGTGTAATTGCTGATTTTGAAGTGACTGAAACCATGTTGAATCAGTTTATTGGTAAAGTTCACGAAAAACGTTTGTTCCCACCTGCACCTCGTGTAGTTGTATGTGTACCATGTAAATCAACTTTGGTCGAGCGCCGTGCGATTCGCGAAGCAGTATTTAATGCTGGTGCCCGTGATGTTCGTTTGATTGAAGAACCTATGGCTGCTGCAATTGGCGCAGGTATGCCAGTTGAACAAGCATGTGGTTCTATGGTTGTGGATGTTGGTGGTGGTACAACTGAAATTGCAATTATTTCATTGCAAGGTTGTGTCTATGCTGACTCTTTACGCATCGGTGGCGATGTTTTTGATGAGCAAATCATCAATTATGTTCGTAAAGCTCACGGTTGTGTAATTGGTGAAACCACTGCTGAAATTATTAAAAAAGAAGTAGGTATGGCTGTTTCTGATGGCACAACATTAGAAATTGAAGTACGTGGTCGTAACCTTGCAGAAGGTGTGCCTCGCGCAATTACTGTAACTTCTGACGAAATTACTCAAGCAATCTCTGATCCATTACAAAATATTGTAAGCGCAGTAAAATCTGCACTTGAGCAAACTCCTCCAGAACTTTCTTCTGATATTGCCGAGCGCGGTATTGTGTTGACAGGTGGTGGTGCATTACTTCGTAACCTCGATAAATTATTAGCTCAAGAAACTGGTTTACCAGTTGTGGTTGCTGAAGATCCTCTTACTTGCGTGACCCGTGGTGGTGGTAAAGTATTGGAATTCTTCGACAACCCGAACCATGACATGCTTTTTGTTGGTTAAGTTTAAGGATTAGGCGGTGCAACCGAATATTTTTTCAAGACAGCCGCCATCTTTCCGCTCGTTCATTATTGCGGTCATTACATGCTTGGTTGTGCTGTTTTTTGATTGGCGCATGCCGTATGTAATTCAGCCAGCAAGGGATGTCTTATACGCTGCATATAACCCAATTTATGCATTGGCTAGTTATCCAGTACTGTCGAGAGAATGGCTGAATCAACAAACAAAATCTGAAGCACAACTGCGTCGTGAAAATACTGCGATGCAGGCTGAGCTTTTACAAGCTCAAGTCCGCTTACAGAAGCTTTCTGAACTGTCAGCTGAAAACACCCGTTTGCGAGGTCTTCTTGATACCCCATTAATTATTGATGGACGTATGGAGATCGCTGAAGTAATTGGGACAGATGCAGACCCATTACGTCATATCATTATTATTAACCGTGGCTCTATGGACCATCTTAAGGTCGGTCAAACGGTTCTGGATGATAAAGGAATTATGGGACAGATCATTAATGTATATCCTCATAGCTCACGTGTAATGTTGTTATCAGATAAAGAACATTCACTTTCAGTACGTCTTGAGCGCACTGGAATGCGGGCGATTGTTTCTGGTACTGGTGATTTGGGTCGTTTGAAAATGGAATATGTCCCAACAAGTGCGAATATTCAAGTGGGTGATAAAGTGTTTAGCTCAGGTTTGGGTGAGCATTTCCCAGCAGGGTACGCAGTGGGTACAGTTGCCAAAATAAGACGTCATAATTCGGGCGAGTTTGCAGAAATTGATGTTACACCAGCCGCACAATTAGCAACAGGGCATCATGTAGTCGTACTTTTCTCTGATTCTTTAGCGAAGGAGCAACCATATGCCGATCGCTAAATTGAAACGAGAAAAACGAAATGATCCATTATGGGGAATTATCCTCTCTGTAATTGTCGGCTCCGTGCTCATGGTTTACCCGCTATCCTACGATATTTCAGGTTGGCGCCCATTATTCATGTTAATGATTATGCTATTTTGGGTAGTATGTCAGCCAACATGGTGTGGGGTCTGGTTTGCATTTGGAATGGGAATTTTTACAGACCTTTTGCTTGATGCGCCTTTAGGTCTCAATGCTTTAAGTTTTGTAATTGTGACTTTTCTTACCCGTTTTTTAATTCGTGAGCGCCGTATTTTAACCTTTGGTAATTTATGGACAATTGCAACTCTGGTCATTATTGCTCATTTAGCGTTTATGTGGGTAACGCAGACCATGGGTGGAATTCATTTTTCGATTGCTAGACATTGGCAACCATTGATGACAAGTATCATCACTTGGCCAATCGTCTATTATTGTTTGGCAAAATGGCGCATATAGTTTTAGCATCTAGCTCTCCTCGTCGGAAGGAGCTATTGCAACAACTGGGTTTGGATTTTGAAATCTATAGTCCGGATATTGATGAGTCCGTTCATGAAAATGAGCTGGTTCACCATTATGTTGAACGGTTAGCTAGAGAAAAAGCACAAACTGTATTGAAGCTTTTTCCAAACGCAATCGTTATTGCTGCCGATACAAGTCTTGGGCTTGATGGCCAAATTATTGGTAAGCCTGAATCGAAAAATCATGCCTTTGAAATCTGGAAACAATTATCTGGACGTTGGCATGATGTGTTTTCTGGATTATGTATTGCTACGCAACAAAAAATGTTAAGTCATGTGGTGCAAACTCAAGTTGAGTTTCAGCCTCTGACTACGCAAGATATGGAAGATTATTGGGCTACAGGTGAGCCTGTGGGGAAGGCCGGTGGATATGCAATTCAAGGAATTGCTTCTCAATATATTCCCCAAATTCAAGGAAGTTATAGTAATGTGGTAGGACTTCCTTTATACGAATTTGCACAGTTATTAAAAAGAGTAAAGACATAAGAGGTTGTTATCATTCTTAATTGAATAGCATTGTCGATGAACACTAGGCAAAGTTAAAGTTAACAGCTTCTCTGACTCTTTAATAAAAATTTTATAATGCTTTGAGTTTATGTATGTCAGAAGAATTACTTATTAATGTCACGCCTATGGAGTGTCGGGTGGCATTAATCGAAAATGGAACTGTTAATGAGCTGTATGTCGAACGTACAGTCAAACGTGGTCTAGTCGGCAATATTTACAAGGGTAAAGTCGTGCGGGTGCTTCCGGGCATGCAAGCTGCCTTCGTTGATATTGGTTTGTCTCGAACAGCCTTTTTACATATCAATGATATGGTTTGGCCTCGTTCACAGCCTACCCCAAATGTTTTTGAACTCTTACATCCCGGGCAAACGCTTACTGTCCAAGTAATGAAAGATATGTTGGGAACAAAAGGCGCGCGTCTGAGTACTGATCTTTCAATCCCTTCTCGTTATCTGGTTCTCATGCCATATGGTAATCATATTGGTGTATCTCAGCGTATTGAATCTGAAGAAGAGCGAGAACGACTACGTAATATTATCGAAGGTATTCAATCTGAACATAATTTGCCGGGTAGCGTGATTGTACGCACAGCTGCTGAAGGCGTAGATGAGGCAGAAATTGCACAGGATATGTGCTATCTGAGTAAATTATGGGAATACATTCAACGTAAACAAATTGATGTTGCTGTTCCTTCCTTAATTTTTGAAGAGCTTCCATTACCTCAGCGTATTATTCGAGATTTGGCGAGTGACGAAACTGCAAAGATCTATGTCGATTCGCGAGAGATTCATGCAAAACTTCTTGAGTTTGTTGAAGAATTTGTCCCGAATATGCAGAGTCGACTCATTCATTATCCGGGTGAACGACCGTTATTTGATCTTTATAATGTCGAAGAAGATATCCAAAAAGCCTTGCAAACCCGCGTAGCTTTGAAGTCAGGCGGCTATCTGATGATTGACCAGACTGAAGCCATGACAACGATTGACGTTAATACGGGTTCATATGTTGGTGGTCGTAGTCTTGAGGACACCGTTTTTAAAACCAATATGGAAGCGACTCAAGTTATCGCGCGTCAACTTAGACTGCGTAATTTGGGGGGTATTCTCATTATTGATTTTATTGACATGCAAGAGGCAATTCACCGTGAAGAGGTGATGCGTCAGTTTGAAAAAATGCTTGAGCGTGATCACGCTAAGACCAAAATTACTCAAGTGTCAGAACTTGGTTTGGTTGAAATGACGCGTAAACGAACACGTGAATCGTTAGAACATTTGCTGTGTGAGTCATGTCCAACCTGTCAAGGACGTGGTTTTGTCAAAACAGCAGAGACAGTGTGTTACGAAATATTTCGTGAGATATTACGATATACCCGTGCATTTGAGTCAACGAGTGGCTTTACTGTTGTTGCCCATCCTTCTGTGATTGACCGATTATTAACAGCAGAAGCACCAGCAGTGGCTGATTTAGAGCATTTCATCAACCGTGTTATTAAATTTCAGGTCGAAAATTTATATACGCAAGAGCAATACGATATCATTTTAAGTTAAAGTTGTAACAAGATATCGCTTAATCCTTGTTACAACTGAAATTTTACTTTCATTCATGAATTTTAAATACTACTTACATACAGTAGCCGTAGACGTTCTCCCTATTTAACGTCTTAGCAAACAATAAGAGGTATAACCCATGAATGTAAGTGAAAACTTAATTAGCAACGGTCTTAAACATGTTTTAGAAAGCACGCCAGTAAATAGCTGCTATATGTTGAATGACCAAGGTAAAGAAGTACCGATCACAACTGCAATGATTCGTTCAGTATGTCATCAGTTACTTAACCAGTGCCGCACAATCAAAAAATAAGGGGCCAATTCAAAGCCCCTTAATTTTCTAACTTGCTGAATGATGTTTCAGCTGTTTCTCTGCAATAATTTCTTCAAAACGTTGAATCTCATCTTCTAAGTGAGTCAAAAGATTTTGCATTTTTGGCAAAGCATTTCGACAAGCTGTTAATCCAACTTCAAGCTTATCTAAATAACTGGTCATGGTAATGTTTAGAGCTTGTCCATCCATGACAATTGAAGCAGGGTAGAGAGCATCTAATTTCGCGCCATTCCAATAAAGCGGCTCACGTGGCCCTGGTACATTGGAAATGACTAAATTGAACGCCTGACGCTTAGGAAGCATTCCTGACATGATGTTTAATCCTGCCGGACCATAAACAACCGCACTATAGTTTAAAATTTCATTCGCAGTCATACGGCTAAAGCGTTGCTTTGAATTTTGCATGCTGCGACGAATAATTTCTAGGCGTTCTAACGGTTGGTCTTTATGAGTTCCTAAATTTGCCAGAATCATGGTAATTCGGTTACTCATATCAGAATCATCGGTGCGTAATGAAGCTGGCACCATGGCAATAAGTGGTTTTTTAGGTAAGCTATTTTGACTAATCAAATATTCACGTAAAGCACCAGAGCATACTGCGAGTACAACATCGTTAATTGTCACGCCTAATACTTTTGAAATCTTTCTAAGGCGGCTCAATTCAAAGGATTGGGCCGCAAAGCGACGTGAAGCACTTACTCTTTGGTTCAAAATCGACACTGGCGCCTGAAAAGTAGAAACATAATCAGGATTTTTACCCATTTCTTTAAATATAGTCTGAGATAGCTCTTGCATGACTTTAGGTGCTATATCGAGTTGGGACTTAATGCCGCCTAAAATACTCTTAATCTTACTGGTACTAGGCGTCGGTACTTTTAGTCGTTTAGTTCTTTTGCTCTCAACACACCATAAAGGAACAACATGTTTTTCTTCTGGTGTCTTTGATAGAGATTTTTCAATTAAACGCATACCTGCAACGCCGTCGACCATTGCATGATGGATTTTAAAATACATGGCAAAGCGATTGCCTTCGATTCCTTCAATAATGTCACAAGTCCAAAGAGGCTTTGCGCGATCAATTAATGAACTATGTTGCTGTGAAATATAAACCAGAAGTTCACGAATACGGCCAGGATGAGGCAGAGCAATGTGGCGAAAGTGATGATCGATATCGAACTCTTCATCTTCATCCCAAAATAAGCCATTTAAACGGTTATTGAAGGGTGGGATAGGAATGCTTTTTGAGCGTTTAATATCTTCAACTAAATCATGTACAAAAGTTTCAGGTGCATTTTCAGGAATTTCAAATAAAAATAATCCACCGACATGCATGGGTTGCTGTCTTTTTTCAAGTGACAGAAAAATGAAATCAATTGGGTGTAATGGACGCATAAATCATTGTGCCTCATGCATTTTTCTAAGAAGCCCTTATCTGAGCTCTTATTAGAATTATAGAACCGTAAAATTAAGTATATAGCGTTTAGAGTAGATAAAATATGACTTTGTGTACGGAACATGACATAAAAAAAACCACTGATTTAGCAGTGGTTTTTTGATAACAAATTACTTTTTCATATTACCTGCGTGTAATCCACACTCTTTTTGAGTCGCTTCTTCCCACCACCAGCGTCCTTCACGCTCATGTTGGTTCGGTAATACAGCACGTGTACATGGTTCACAGCCAATAGAAACAAACCCACGTTCGTGAAGAGGGTTATATGGAATTTCCATCATACGGATGTAGCTCCATACTTCAGCACTTGTCCAGTTTGCTAAGGGATTATATTTAATAAGTTGCTTACCTGGACCAGAGAAACCTGCATCAGCTTGTACTACTGGAATTTCTGTACGTGTACCAGGGCTTTGATCTTTACGTTGGCCCGTAATCCAGCCATCTAAAGTCGCAAGTTTTTTACGCAAAGGCTGAACTTTTCGGATACCACAACATTCTTGGTGCCCATCTGTAAAAAAGCTGAATAAACCTTTTTCGTTTACCATGTTTTGAACAGCTTCAGATTCAGGGAAACAAATTTCGATATTGATATTGTAGTGTTTACGAACAGTCTCAATAAACTGATAAGTTTCGGCATGCAGTCGACCAGTGTCGAGACTAAAAACACGGAACGGCTTACCCAAACGTGAAGCAATATCAATTAAGACAACATCTTCTGCTCCCGAAAAAGAAATTGCGATTTCACCTTGCTGGCTTAAGGCAAGCTCTAAAATTTCTCGCGGGCTTTTGGTCGCATATTCGGCTGCAAGAGCATCTACGATATCAATAGTCGGAATAACGGTCATGTGTGTTCCTGGCAAAAGGCTTGGGCGCATTGAGTTATGAAAAATATTCTAATGGATAGTGAATAAAGTGCTTAGCACTTTAATTTCGATCCTTATGAATAAAATTGATTTGATCAATAACAACGCAAAACTGAAAATCTTAGTGGTATGATACAGCAATTTTTAACCAACGTTGGAAGCATTCATGGAAATCGTATGCCTAGATCTTGAAGGGGTTTTAGTTCCTGAAATCTGGATCAATTTCGCTAAAAAAACAGGGATCAAAGAACTCGAAGCAACAACTCGTGATATTCCGGATTATGATGTTTTAATGACTCAGCGTCTTAATATTTTAAAACAACACGGATTAGGCTTAAATGACATTCAAGAAGTTATTGCCGAGATGGGGCCATTACCAGGTGCAAAAGAATTTGTTGAATGGGTGAGCACACATTTCCAACTCGTGATCTTATCAGATACCTTCTATGAATTTGCGCATCCTTTAATGAAGCAATTAGGATGGCCAACAATTTTCTGTCATAAATTAGAGACAGATGAAGAAGGAATGATTACAGCTTATAAATTGCGCCAACCTGATCAAAAACGTGAGTCGGTTAAAGCACTACATGGCTTAAATTTCCGTGTAATTGCAGCGGGTGATTCATATAACGATACAACTATGTTGGGTGAAGCTGACCATGGTTTCTTATTTGATGCACCTGCAAATGTGATTGCTGAGTTCCCGCAGTTTCCAGCTATCCACGGATATGATGCCTTGAAAGAAGCAATCCGATCAGTTTCAAAGCGTAGTATTCCAGCTTAATAGATAAATAATAAAAAAGGCGCTTAAAGCGCCTTTTTTATTATTTAGTTTTGAAACTTAGAATTTATAGCCAAGTTTTAAACCATAAGCGATTGCGTTGTTGTCAGAGAACTCTGCAACATAGTCATCACTACCTGCTTGCGCACCTGTTTGAGCTTTGGCATCACCTAACCAGAAGTATTTTACACCACCAGCAATAAATGTTTGTGGAGTAGGGCTATATTGAACACCTAAACCTACGTTCCAGTAACCTTCTGTTGGTCCTAAAGTTGTGATTGGGTTACCTGCACCAGAGTCCCAACCTACAGATACATTACCAGCCCACTTGTCGGTAAGTTTACGACCTACACCAGCGTTCACAGACCATTGGTCATCAGCATATTCAACTAGGTTAAAGCCATTTGGACGCCCAACAAGACCACCTACAGCTTCTGAGACTTTGCCAAATTTATATGGTTGAATTGAGAAATCTTTCCAGTTCACCCAGCGCAAATTAGCGAATGCAACTGTATCAGCCATGATACCTGTTTGGAAATCAAGGTTAACCGATTGTGGTGTTGTAATTGTAGTTTTACCAGATGAGTTGATTGCTTGAAGTTTAGATGCAGGAACATCTAAACCAGCAAGTACTGAAGTAAGACCAGGGAAATTTAATATAGATAAATTTTCGTTAATATCCACTTTATGATCAATTTCAGAACGGTAAGTTACAGATGCTTTAAGTGCAATTTCAGGAATTTGATAAGCTGCGCCTGCTAACCAACCCGCGCCTGTTGTTTCTTTAATATTTGCATCATAACCATTATAAAGGCTATAAGCTTGACCTCGTAAACTTACATTACCTTTAATTGTTTGTAATACAGGTCCAGCGTAGAAATTGAAGTTTTGAGTCGGTTGGAAACCAAAAACAAAAGATAAGTTTTGTGTATCAACTTTAACTTTAGTTGCACCCTTTCCTAAATAATTATTTGCTGCATTAATAGCATTTTGAGTATTTTGTAGTGCTGTTAGTCCTGCACCTACAGTTGTATTTCCACCTTTAGCAACTTGTTGTAATGCGCCTAAGACCTCTGTTTGAGTTGGTTTTGTAGGATCACCACCAGTAGCATTCGTCACAGCTATAAGAGCTGGTGTAAATTCTGATCCAGATGCTTGAATTAATTTATTAATTGAGCTAGTTGCTAAGTCACTTAATGCCTTTTGACTTAAAATAGTATCAGTGCCTGGATTCGAAACGAATACATTATTACCTGAATATTCTGCATCTGCTCCAAATGGTTGATCATAGAGTAGACCGAAAGAGAATTTATCATTGAGTTGTAGTTTTAATGCCGCACTTGGGAAATAATAATCATTACCCATGTCACTAATATCACGGCGAGTTGCGCTTGATCCTGCTTCTTTACCCGCTACATCTGGGTCTAAGATAGAAATACCAGCTTCAAAGTAGTTACCAGGCTGCAAAAATGCAGACATTGATTGTCCAGAGCGATCCAATGCTGCTGCAAAAACCCCAGTTGCAGGCAGCGTTGCTAAAATCATTGCAGTGCTCAGATGTTTTAATTTCATTTTAATCTTTCCTTGAACTTCAAGACATTTTTTTAAAAGTAACAGAGTTAAACCGTTTAAACTGTGTTGCCTTCAAAGCTTCTAATTACAACTTATAAAAGCTTTGATAACTCCATGTAACAAAAATAGCATAATTACAATAAGAGTAAATCTGTTATATGAACTGAGGAGTACTCACTTTTTATACAAATAGTGCCAATAATGAATGAAATATGAAGGAATATTTCCATTAGTAAATTATTTTAATTGATTGATATTTATATTTTTAATCTATTAGTAAAGAGGTTTGTTTTAGTGACATTTTTGTCACAAATCCAAGAAAAATGGTCAAAGATTTTTTTGTAAAAATATGAATTAATCGATTATGAAATGAGTAGCAGTTGTTATTTTTAGTTGATAAGTCTAGTTTCTCTACATCTGTATATTATTGATTAACTTTTATATTCTTAATTTTATAAAAAAGTTTACCTTAGTTTTTTTACCGTTTGATCTATTTTTTTTGCGTTTTTGCCTCTCTGTTCGGGAGGAACTATGAGAGAGAATAGCCAAAAATATAAAGATAGATTCGGCTATTTAATTTTTAGAGCTCAAACACAGCATTAGAGTGGATATAGTTTTTCATCAAATTGCTCAAGCTTAGGAAATTTTAATGGTTCAAGCTGGTCCAAGTGAGAGAGATAAATCTCATAGTCTTCGAGAAGGGTTTCTCGTGCTTCTTGGCTAATATAAGGTACGTGATAAGCAATGAATGGTGGTAAAACTTCAAAACCGGCATATGCCAAAGTACCACGTTGAATCGATGATAAATAATTTTCAATTGGACCGTGAATTGAGTTCTCTCCAAACATGTGTGTTCTACCACCGAGTGTTAAGCACAACATCGCTTTTTTACCTGCCATGCCGCCGTGGTTATAAAACCGCTTACCACCATAAAACAAGCCAGAGACGAACACACGATCAATCCAGCCCTTTAAAATTGCTGGAACAGATGTCCAATAAAGTGGGAAATTTAAAATAATTAAATCAGCTTTTTTTACTTTTTCAATTTCTGCTTGAATATCTGGAGCTAGAAGTTGATTTTTGCTGGCATTTCTTTGTTCGAGGGCATAGTTAAAATAATCAGGTTGGTTAAGCTCTAAAAAATCCTCTTTGGACGCAACAGGGTTAAATTGCATTGCATATAAATCTGAAACCTCTACTGTGTGGCCCAATTCTTCTAAGGTTTGTTTGGCTGTACTTTTTAGAGCAGCAGTAAAAGACTGTGGTTCTGGATGAGCATGGACAATCAGAATGTTCATAAGGCGACCTGTATTCTTTTCATAAATTGTGCTGTCTCGTGCAATTCAGCGGATTTTGTTTTGAATAACTATGCATCAATTTAAAAGCATGGCATAGTTCATGAACTGACAATTTTTACCATTTCACGCCATTTTATTTTGCTCATTGGGTTGCTCATGAATCCAGAATTACCCGGAACTTATATTAACTTATTAGTCGAGACTGTTAAGCGATGGGGTGTCTCTGGTGAGCAACTTTTAGATGGAAGTGGAATAACCTTAGAACAATTAAAAAAGCCTTACTGGTATGTTGAATTCAACATCTTAAATGAGCTTATTGAACGGGCCATCAAGTTATGCAAAGAGCCTGCATTAGCTGGGTATTTAGCTTTAAACATGACAGCTTCATGTTATGGTTCAGTCGGAATGGCCGCCATAGTTTCTCCAAATTTAGGGGAAGCGCTGAAAATTCTTGAACAGTTCATTGGCTCACGTTGTAAGGTTTTTAAACCAGAATTAAAACAAGAAAATAATGATGCATGTTGGTCAATTCATCAGCCTGTCAATGCATTTCAGTTGAGTCCAAATGCCAACATTTTTTTGTTAGTTGGTTTTGTTCAAATTGCAAAAAAATTAACAGGACTTTCTCATTTAGGAAAAGTTGAATTACAAATGCAAGAACCGATAGGTTTTTCCCAAATAAGTCATCAACTGGCTGTCACTTGTTTATTTAATCAAAAGTGTAATCGTTGGATATTTCCAAAAGAGTATTTAGCACAGCCTGTATTAACGGCGGACCCAATGCTAGCGCCGTTGTTAAATGCACAATGCAAGCGGGATATAGATAAATTAAAATTAAAAAGTGGCTGGAAAGGGCGAGTCAAACAAGTTGCTGAAAAATTGCTTTTGAATGGGGAGATTGAGGCATTGAAAGTTGGGCAAGTTGCTCAAATCATGAATATGTCAGAGCGAACTCTGCAACGCTATTTAGCTCTTGATCAAACTAGTTTTACAGTGTTGGTGGAGTCACTGAAAAAAGAGCATGCCCAGAAACTTTTAACTCAAAATAACATGTCGATTGAAAAAGTGGCTTTAATGCTGGGTTATGCCGAGACTTCTCACTTTACCCGTGCATTTAAGCGGTGGATGGGTGTTACTCCTAAATATTTCCAAACCCAACAGAAGATGGATGATTTAAGTTAAAAGGCCATAAATTTATGGCCTTTGATTTATCATTTGAGTTAATTAAGTAGATTGTTCTGGCTTAGATGAGAGTGATTCAATTACTTCAAAATAGCTAGGTGGTGCTGGAACATGGCCTCGGTCTCTCAATAGACGATGCATGCGCGGCAATTTGAAGTAGGGCACCGAAGCCATTAAATGGTGTTCCATGTGGTAATTGACATGAATAGGGGCCACAAAGCTTCTAGCAATCCAACCTGCACGTGTTGTTCGTGTATTGGTTAAAGCGGTACTGCTCGTTTGCATCCCTGCATGTTCGGCCATGGAGCGAATTCTTAAAAATAATGGGAAGGGTGTTAAATAAGCTAGAGGCCATAACCAATAAAACCGTTGTTGACCAAAAGCTTTTAAAACCCCATAGAGTGCTACATTGGTTGCAATGGCTCCACTACTGTTTTTTATAAGACTTTTAGCATAGTCAACGAAGTCTTTATTACTTCGGTCTAGCCAGACTTGATCATTGGCAACCGTCCATTTCATTAAATCAAGATCCATTAACACTCGACCAAAGCTAAACTTTAATCCGGTCATACCTGTTAAGTCGCGTAAGAATTTACGAGTAAGAGATTTTTTGCTTACAGGAAAGCCAGAAACTAAAGAAAGGTCTGGGTCATCTGGAGTAGAGGTTTTTGCATGATGACGAACATGGTGTACGCGATATTTTTGTAGATCATTCCAGATGGGACGGGCGCATAGCCATTCACCGACAAAGTCATTTATTTTTTTATTTTTGAACAAGCTTTTATGCGATGCATCATGCATCAAAATTGCTAGGCATAACTGGCGACCAGCTAATATTGCTAAGGCAAGCATACAAGCAAGTAATTTGCCCCAGCTCGGTAAGTAATCCCACATCATAATTAAACTGGCAAATGTTCCGCCAATAACAGCCCATGTACTTGCAACAGCCCAAGCACCATACGCATCTGAGGGTTGTGTGAGTTGCTGTATTTCTTCTCTGCTAAAGAGATCGGTCACACTGACTTGTGCATTCATTTTTATTCTCCCAAATCAGATTTTTGGTATCCAAATTTTATATTACCAATATAATCATAAAATTTTAAAAAGGGTAATATTTGTTTGTAAGAAAATAAATCGCCCTTTAATCGGCTAATTCATTTTCATAAAGTTTCTGCCACAGTTTTTGTCCAATCGAATCGAGCTGCTCTACATTCTGAGCAAACTGGTTGCGGGCATGTTCGTTAACAAATGGAGGGGGCAGCAGAGGGTCATTCATGAGTAAGGTAATCGTTTCACGTCCTAATAACAAAGCTTGAGTGGCAGCCTCGTTTAAGGATAAATTTTTATAATTCAAAAGCCATTCTTGGATATCTTGACTATATATCTCATAATTTTCTTCAAGCTGCTTCGTATCCCATAAAGAGGGAATTAACGAAACTGTTTTTGAGTCAAATTTTTGAATAATAGAAATTTTGGCTTCATTTTCAAGGCCTGCTAAAACGAGTTCTTCACATGTTTTTTCAAAGCTATAGGCTAAATTGTCTGGGCGTATATAAATTCCAGTTTCGAGTTCTCTAAAGCCAAATTGATGTAAAGCGTGTTCTCTCTTTTTTAAAGCAGTCCGATCTATACGCCCTAATGTCCCCGTAAATACTGCCAGATAATTCTGTTGCCATTCTTTGGTCTGTTTAATGCCATTTTTACGGTTCAAAATGACCTTTGCCCAGTCTTTTGTGGATGGCGATAGTTGATAGATACCGCGTTCGACACTTTCTATCATACCTTCATTTAATAGCCGAGTCGTCGCAACGCGAATACCGTTGTCACTCATATTAAAGAGTTTAGCGGCAATCAATATTTGTTTAATGGTGAGCTGAGGATAAGCTGAGGAAAGAAATAAATCGATAATAAGATGACGTGCATTAATTTTGGTATTTTTCATTCAGATAGAATTTTTGATATGAGTTGCATGTAAGAAAAATAATATCATGTTTTTGTCATGTCTTTTTAAGATCATTTTTAGGATCAATAAGCTTAAAAAGCTTTAGCTACAGAATGAGAAATTTTATAGTTCTTAACCAAGTTTATCTTTTTACGATAGTTAACCTAAGATTGTCATGATGATGTGATACATTATTCCCCTTTAAATAAACCGCCTTTTGCTAAGGGCAATAACCACAAATGCTAGAAATGATCTGATATTGGGCATGAATTAGGCCAAAATTATGGTTTATACATGATATAAAACAAATTTTTAGACTTTTCTGGTGATTAACTTTTTGAGCAAGTGATGGAAAATTTTGAAGTTATAAAAGCACTGTTTTTAGGCTTTGTCGAAGGCTTAACTGAATTTTTACCAATCTCGAGTACAGGCCATTTAATTTTATTTGGTCATATTATCGATTTCCATTCAGACGGCGGTCGTGTATTTGAGGTCGTAATCCAGTTAGGTGCTATTTTGGCAGTGTGCTGGTTATACCGACAAAAAATTGTTAACTTGATTAAAGGCTTCTTTAGTGGTGATGTGGAATCACGTCATTTTGCTATCAGTGTGCTTATCGCATTCTTCCCAGCAGTTATTATTGGGGTTTTGGCAGTAGACTTTATTAAAAGTGTTTTATTCAGCCCAATTGTGGTGGCGATTGCCTTAATTGTCGGGGCGCTTATTATTTTCTGGGTTGAATCTAGACAATTTGAACATAAGACACTTGATGCAACCAAAATTACTTTTAAACAAGCGCTTTTAGTGGGCCTTGCTCAATGTGTTGCCATGATTCCGGGAACTTCACGTTCGGGTGCAACAATTGTAGGGGGAATGTTTGCGGGCTTATCACGTAAGGCTGCTACAGAATTCTCTTTCTTCCTCGCTATGCCAACCATGTTGGGTGCTGCAACTTTTGACTTGGTTAAAAATGCTGACGTACTGACCGCTGATAATATGATTAATATTGGGGTAGGTTTTGTTGCTGCTTTTATTGCCGCGTTGTTTGTTGTAAAAGCATTGGTTCTATTTGTAGAGCGTCATACGTTACGCGTATTTGCTTGGTATCGAATTGCACTCGGTGTAATTATTTTGATTGCAGCAATGTTCTTTAATTTATCGGCTTAAATAATCTGATGAAGTGAAAAACCTAGAGTGTTCTAGGTTTTTTTATGCCTAAAAATTGATTTGAATTGCCTATTTATACAAAGTAAACGTAAGACAGATGTTTTCATTTTAGCTTCATTGTTATATTGATTATTAGATTACTTCTCACAATAAAACTATGCCGCAAAATCATCTTACAGAACATTTGGTCGATGCATTTTTGCACTTGGCTCCAGCAGAAGGTCTCTATCCTACTTTTATCTCTAACATCACTTTGATGCGTGTAGATCATTCCACACCACCTGTTGCCGTGCTGCAAGAACCCTCAATTGTTTTAGTGATACAGGGATTAAAGCGAGGGTATATTGGTAAAGAAATCTTTCAATTTCAACAAGGGCAGTGCTTATTCATCTCAATTGCAATACCTTTTGATTGCGATACTGTTGTTGAAAATAATGAACCAATGTTGGCCATAGCAATAAAATTTGAACCACAAATGATGACTGATCTCATTACTAAAATGGATAAACAGCAACAAGTGATTACTAAAGATGCTCATTCAGAAGATTTAAAATTAAGCTGTGGGCTTAGAGTGATTGACATGAATACCACCATTTCTGAGGTTGCTCTCAGATTGCTCAATTTACTTCGCTCTAAACAAGATACTTTTATATTGGGTGAGCAAGTTAAAAGAGAATTGGTTTATCGTGTGGTGCAGGCCTCAGGTGGCAATCTAATCGAGAGCTTATCTGCTATGGCAAGTCGAAATGGCGTGATTTACACCATTTGTGAAATTATTCAACGTGATTATTATCATAACTTAACGGTTCAAGAGTTGGCGAAACAAGCGGGCATGAGCATATCGCTTTTTCATCAGACTTTTAAAAAGGTGACGAATTATTCGCCCTTACAGTACATCAAAATTACTCGACTACATAAGGCACGTGAGTTAATCATGAACAACAAAATGGGTGTAGCAGAAGCAGCCTATGAAGTGGGGTATGTCAGTGCTTCGCAATTTAGCCGAGAATTTAAGCGACTGTTTGGCGTTCCACCCAAGTCCTCAATTATTTAACGTAGATTAGTATTTTGAAATATAAATCAAACATGGAGCATTTTATGACCCTTCCAACAACCATGAAAATTATTGAAATTACGGCTCCGGGTGGACCTGAGGTTCTAAAAGTTCAAGATGCTAGTCTTCCAGTACCTCAAGCAAATGAAGTCTTAATTGAGGTAAAGGCTGCTGGAATTAACCGTCCTGACGTTTTACAGCGTATGGGTTTATATCCAATGCCTAAAGGTGTTACTCAAATACCCGGACTTGAAGTCGCTGGTGTTGTGGTTGCTGTGGGTGAACAAGTAGCTCAATTCAAGGTTGGTGATAAAGTTTGTGCTCTAACAAATGGCGGCGGTTATGCGGAATACTGCACGGTAACTGCAACTCAAGTATTACCAATACCTGAAAATTTATCTTTTACTCAAGCTGCTGCGATTCCAGAAACATTTTTTACAGTTTGGGCAAACCTATTTGATATTGGCCGTTTAAAGAAAGATGAAACTGCATTGATTCATGGTGGGGCAAGTGGTATTGGAACCACAGCTTTAGCGATTTGCCAAGCTTTAGGAATTAGAACTTTTGCTACCGTTGGTAGTGAAGATAAAGTTGAAGCACTCTCTAGTTTCACCACAGCAATTAACTATAAAACCCAAGATTTTGAGCAAGAAATTTTGAAACACACCCAAGACCAAGGTGTTGATGTTATTTTAGACATTGTGGGTGGTTCTTATTTCACGAAAAATTTAAATCTATTAAAACGTGATGGCCGACTTGTCATTATTGGTTTTATGGGTGGTCGAATCGCAAAAGAATTTGACTTACAAAAACTGATTTTAAAACGTGCCACAATTACGGGTTCAACGATGCGAGCACGTAATAGCCAAGAAAAAGCAGAGATTGCCCAATCTTTGCATGAGCATGTATGGCCATTATTGGCTCAAGGTAAATGTTTACCGCAAATCTATAAAACGTATGCTTTTTCAGATGTACAAAGTGCTCACGCATGTATGGAACAAGGTGATCATATTGGAAAGATCGTTTTAGAAATGAATGCGTAACGCTGTAATCATTGAAGTTTGGGCGAACGATAGGTTCGCCTAAACTGAATTTTATAATTCTAGATTCTGCCTATTTCTCTATAAAAATTGCCAAATTCTATTGGCAGATTGCACCAGTTCCATAACTTCACCTATAAATTAAGTAAGAAATAAAAATGGGTTCTTACCTTATTATTTCTTTCCATACTGATGAAAAAGGATAGTAATAATGAATACCGCAAATATTGATGATAAAAATCCTACTCCAGACTTGGCTGAAGATAATGCCTTTTTCCCATCACCTTATTCACTAAGTCAATATACTGCTCCTAAAACCGATTACGACGGCACGACTTATTCAACGCCGTATGTGGGCAATAAAAAAGTTTTAATGATTGCAACTGATGAGCGTTACATCCAGATGCAAAACGGTAAGTTCTTTTCAACAGGAAACCATCCTGTAGAAATGCTTTTACCGATGTTTCATTTAGATAATGCTGGTTTTGAAATTGATATTGCGACACTTTCTGGAAACCCTGCCAAACTTGAAATGTGGGCAATGCCAAAGCAAGAACAAGTGGTGGTAGACACCTTTCAAAAATATGCAGATAAATTAAAAAATCCGCTAAAACTTGCCGACATTTTAGAAAATGCAGTTGGTGAAAACTCACCGTATGCGGCTGTATTTATTCCGGGTGGGCATGGCGTATTGGCTAAAATTCCACATAGCCTTGAGGTGAAAAAAGTCCTTAAATGGGCAGTTGAACAAGATAAATTTATTATTACTTTATGTCATGGTCCAGCTTCATTATTGGCTGCGGCAGTTGATGAACAGCCAGAAAACTATATTTTTAAAGGCTATCAAATTTGTGTATTCCCTGATTCATTAGATAAGGGAGCAAATATTGATATTGGTTATATGCCTGGAGCTTTACCTTGGCTAGTAGGTGAAAACCTTGAAAAACTCGGTGTAGAAATTTTAAATAAGGGCATTACAGGTCAATGTCATAGAGACCGTAAATTGCTAACAGGTGATAGTCCGCTTGCTTCTAATAATTTAGGAAAACTTGCAGCTGAAACATTGTTGGCTGAAGTGAAGGATTAAGTGATGAAATATGTGCGCCCTGCGGGACTCGAACCCACGTCGGTCGCTTAGGAGGCAACTGCTCTATCCAGTTAAGCTAAGGGCGCATAATTTTCTGATTATAAACAAAAAAGCTATTGCGAAGGCAATGGCTTTTTTACGTTTTAGTTATTAAAACTTTTGCCAGAGTGGCCAATAAAGATAAAGTTGAATCATTCAACGGTTTCAAACACTTATATCTGTAGAAAAACAGTTTATAAAGCTAAAAAATCACAAAAAATTCATGTTGATCTTTCTATGATCTGAAGCAAAACACGAAAAGGTTTAAGACAAGCAATCGAGTAGGTGAAGTTATTCCTAGAAGGTTGTTTGTTAAAAATCAGATTTGACTATCGTATAATTCAAAAGGGCATAACATGAAAAAAATTGATGAACAGGACTTATCTAGAATTATTGAAATGGCATGGGAAGATCGCACTCCATTTGAAGCAATTGAGCGAGAATATGGCTTAAGTGAAAGCGAAGTTATTCGTTTAATGAGATACAACCTGAAAACCAATAGTTTTAAACTCTGGCGCAAACGTATGGCAGGGCGTAAAACTAAGCATCAGCAATTACGTTCATCAGAAATTGAACGAGCTTACTGTTCGCGTCAGTATAAATATGCATAACGTCTAGTTTTATTGTCGATGAAATTTTAATTTTATAGCGCTTAATTTTCTAATGATGAATAAAAAAGCCATTGTCGAGACAATGGCTTTTTAGATTTATTTATTCTTCCGGATTCTCAATGGAATCTAGTTTTTTAGGATTTAAATAGTCAAAAAGTACGAGCATTGCCGTAATCCAAATAGGGATCATCATTACTGACTCTTTGAAGCCTTGAGTCCACATAATATAGAGAACCACAGCAATAAACGCTAAAACTAAGTAATTACTAAAAGGTGACCATAACGCTGGAAAAGATGTCTTAATATTGGCGTGCTTAACAAAGCGTCTATACTTCAAATGTGTAATTGATATCATTGCCCAGTTTAGAACAAGTGCACCAACCACAACATACATGAGATGTCCAAGAGCATCTTCAGGCACAAAGTAATTCAAAAGAACACAACCAAAGATTAATAAAGCAGAAAGTAGAACAGCGGGAATAGGAACCCCCTGTTTATTGGTTTTTGCAAAAACTTTTGGTGCATTCCCTTGTTGAGCGAGACTGTAGAGCATACGGCTATTTGCAAACATCCCACTGTTATAAACAGATAGAGCAGCAGTTAAAATAATAAAGTTCAGTAAGTGTGCAGCCCAACCAATTCCCATTTGGCTAAAAATCATAACAAATGGGCTTTTGTCGAGACCGCCAAGATCTAATTGGTTCCATGGCACTAATGAAAGTAAGATTGCCAATGAACCGATATAGAAAATCAAGATACGGAAAACGACTTGGTTAATTGCTTTTGGAATGGTTTTTTTCGGATCTTTTGCTTCTGCTGCGGCCATACCAATCAGTTCAATACCACCAAAAGCGAACATCAAGAAAGCCAACATATAGAACAGGCCGCTAAAGCCATTTGGAAAAAATCCACCATGAGACCAAAGATTACTAAATGAAATGCTTGAACCTACATCTGCTGTAAAGAGCAAATAAAGCCCAAACACAATCATAGAGATAACCGCAGCAACTTTAATAATAGCGAGCCAGAATTCGGACTCACCATAAAATTTGACGTTGGTTAAGTTAATTGCCGTAATCACGACAAAGAAAAATAAGACAGAAGTCCACGCTGGAATATGAGGCCACCAATAATTAATATATTTGGCTACCGCGGTGAGTTCACTCATCGCAACCAGAACGTAGAGTATCCAATAGTTCCATCCGGTTAAAAATCCGGGAAATTTCCCCCAATATTTATACGCAAAATGGCTGAACGATCCTGCAACAGGTTCTTCAACAATCATTTCTCCCAAGTGACGCATAATCAAAAACGCGATTAAGCCGCCAATGGCATATCCTAAAATAATGGATGGTCCCGCAGATTGAATCACTTGCGCCGAGCCTAAAAATAATCCGGTACCAATTGCTCCACCCATAGCAATTAATTGGATATGTCGATTTTTTAGTCCTCGTTGCAGTGTAGAAGATTCGTTGGTCAAAGGTCTTCACTCACAATGAATAAGTAAATTATTCTAATAGATGGAGTTATTTTAGCCTAGACTACAAATTAATAAGCTGTGACTGAAAAGTAATAATAAAATATATTTAAAATCATTGGTTTACTTTTAATATTTCAATATAGAGTGAAAAGTGCTCTAAAAAATATAATTTCATATAGACTTTTTTTCTTAGATTTTGCTTAGATTAAGTCATTGCAAGCATATTGCTAAATTCTCAAAATATGCTCGCGTCAATACGATTGATGTATAAAGCAGATCGCTATCTCTTGGCCTTAAAACAATTTAAGATGCAGAGAAGGGTAAACAAGAATGCTTGTTTTGATATAGAAGAACATAATAGTAAGGATAACAGTTGATATGAGCTCAGTACCGCAAATTAAAATTCCAGCAACTTATATGCGTGGTGGAACCAGTAAAGGTGTCTTTTTCAAGCTTGATGATTTGCCGGAAAAAGCCCAAGTTGCAGGACAAGCAAGAGATCAGCTTTTACTACGTGTCATTGGTAGCCCGGACCCCTATGGAAAACAAATTGATGGGATGGGCGGAGCCACTTCGAGTACGAGTAAAACCGTTATTCTGGCTAAAAGCACACAGCCAGATCATGATGTTGATTATTTGTTCGGTCAGGTTTCAATTGATCAGGCTTTTGTAGATTGGAGTGGTAACTGCGGTAATTTGACTGCTGCTGTTGGTTCTTTTGCTATTTCAAATGGCTTGGTTGATGCAGATCGTATTCCAGAAAATGGCCTATGCACGGTTCGAATCTGGCAAAAAAATATTCAAAAAACCATTATTGCGCATGTGCCTATTACCAATGGTCAAGTTCAAGAAACTGGTGATTTCGAGCTTGATGGGGTCACATTTCCCGCCGCTGAAGTTCAAATTGAGTTTTTAGACCCAGCCGATGATGGCGAAGAAGGCGGTGATATGTTCCCTACAGGGAATATTGTTGATGAATTAGATGTTCCTGATATTGGTCGTTTCCAAGCGACTTTTATTAATGCCGGAATTCCAACCATTTTCTTAAATGCAGAAGATTTGGGTTACCAAGGTACAGAATTACAAGATCATATTAATAGTGATGCAACTGCGCTGGCACGTTTTGAAAAAATTCGTGCGTATGGTGCGGTACAGATGGGTTTAATTAAAGATATTTCAGAAGCGGTTGCACGTCAGCACACACCAAAAATTGCTTTTGTTTCTAAACCTAAAAACTACACCGCTTCAAGTGGTAAGTCAGTTTCAGAGAGTGATGTCGATTTACTGGTTCGCGCTTTGTCGATGGGTAAATTGCACCATGCAATGATGGGAACTGCAGCGGTTGCGATTGGCACTGCGGCTGCCATTCCGGGAACGTTAGTAAACCTTGCGGCTGGTGGCGGCGAACGTGAAGCAGTACGTTTTGGTCATCCATCTGGAACATTACGTGTTGGTGCTCAAGCAGAACTTATTAACGATCAATGGGTCGTGAAAAAAGCCATTATGAGCCGTAGTGCACGTGTGTTAATGGAAGGCTGGGTACGCGTCCCAGGTGACAGCTTCTAAAAGTCATTAAGTAAGAAAAAGCCTCTCAATCATGTAGAGGCTTTTTTACAGTTACCTTCAAAAACTCATCACCCACTTTTCACGGTGAATCGTGTATGATGTAGCGCATGAATGCTTCATTACATTCAATAAAATTTCTCTACTGATTTTATCGAGGCGACTGTGTCATCACTCTCTCAAGTTAATGCGGATGTTTTAAAACAAGCTCAACAACGTATTCAACAAGACTTATTGACGACACTGGCCGCGTTCTCAATTCCAGAGCCTTTAAAAAGTGCAGTACACCATGCAGTCATGCTTGGTGGAAAACGTGTGCGCCCGGCTTTGTGTTATGCCACAGCTTCTTTACAGCCTAATCCAAATTTTGCTGCGGCTCGCCGTGCTGCGGTTGCAGTTGAACTTATTCATTGTTACTCACTAGCGCACGATGACTTGCCTTGTATGGACAATGATTTATTACGTCGTGGTCAACCGACATGTCATGTTGCATTTGGTGAAGATACTGCTTTACTCGCAGGTGATATTTTACAATCAATGGCTTTTGAAGTTTTAGGTAGTCGTTTGTTCGATGAACAAGGGCAGGGTACTGATGCTGCGATTGTATTAAAGCAAATTCAGATTTTAGCAACAGCCACCTCTAAAATGGTTTGTGGACAGGTGTTAGACCTACAAGCTGAAGCTAAACAAATTGCTCAAGACGAACTTGAAAATATTCATCGTAATAAAACTGGTGCGCTTATTCAGGCTGCGATTATGATGGGTGCAGTCACTATCTTTTCTGGAACAGATCAAGCAATTCCAAAATTGCGCCAATATGGGCAGACCATTGGACTGGCTTTTCAAGTATTAGACGATATTCTCGATATTACTTCGAGTACCGAAGCTTTGGGCAAAACTGCTGGTAAAGATGAGCAAGTTCAAAAATCGACGTACCCAGCTTTAATGGGACTCGAACAAGCACAGATTTATGCCAAAGAATTGCATGATCAAGCTTTTGAAGCCCTAGCTCATTTTGGTGACAATGCAAAAGAATTAGTTGAGATTTCACAATTCCTTTTAGCACGTACGAATTAATAATATTAAATCAATATTGATGCTTCTATTCATGTGAAATGCATAAAGGAGAAGAGAATGAATGGTGAACAACTCCATCAAAAAGCAATTGAAATTGCACGTAATCTTCCTTTTAGCCAACACGCTCATCCATTTGGCCCAGAGTATGAAGTTTTTAAGATTTTAGAAAAAATATTCATGCTGACAGCGGAAGTAGCTGGCGTCAAAATGATTAATCTCAAATGTGATCCCTATAAAAGTCAGGAATATCAGGAGCTTTATTCATTTATTATTCCGGGCTATCACATGAATAAAAAGCACTGGATTTCCATTACATCGCATAAGAATTTAACAAGCGATTTACTTCAAGATTTGATTCGCGACTCTTATGACTTGGTCGTAAAAAAACTACCTTTGAAAGATCAAAAAAGATTAAACAACCAATAATACTCAATATAAAACGGCGACATGATAGTCACCGCCTTGATTTTAATTACTTATTTGAAGTAATTGAATTAATTATGCTTTCCCATAATACCGCGAATTGTATTTAAAACATCGGCAGGTAAAACCACAGTTTTAGCATTATTTGATTTCGCCATATCCTGCATTGCTTTTACATATTGTTCACCCAATAGATATGCCACAGGAATCTCTTTATCGCCAACTGCACTGGTCACCATTTCAATTGCACGTTGAGAGGCTTCAGCTAACACGACTTGTGCTTCTGCATCACGGCGAGAAGCTTCTAAACGACCTTCTGCACTTAAAATAGCAGCCTGTTTTTCACCATCGGCTTTAGTAACAGCAGCACGACGTTGACGTTCTGCGGCAGCTTGCTCTTCCATGGCAGCTTGCATGGTATGAGACGGTTGAATGTCCTGAATTTCGACTGTTTTTAAGGTAATGCCCCAATCTGAAATATCATCAGAAATTGCAGCTTTGAGCTTCGCTTTAATATGATCACGTGAAGACAATGCATCATCTAGATCCATTTCACCAACAATAGAACGCAGTGAGGTTTGTACAAGGTTTTGAATCGCCCATGTATAGTTTTCAATACCGTAAACTGCTTTTTCTGGTGTGGTTAAATTAATATATGCCACAGCATTCATGAGCAATACAGCATTGTCACGTGTAATCACTTCTTGTGATGGAATATCTAACACAATGTCTTTCGTGGTAATTTTATAAGCCACATCATCGATGTAAGGGATCACAAAATTAAGCCCCGGATTAAGGGTAGTGTGATATTTACCTAAACGTTGGACAATCCATTTGTAGCCCTGAGGAACAATTCGAACCCCTTTAAAAATGGTAATAGCCACAAAAGCCAAAAAGGCTAAAACAATAATAGTACCGACTGGCATGAATATACCCTCTCTTTATCTTTAATGTTTATGAAGTGCCATGGGTTTGAACAATTAAGTCATTACCCGAAATATCAATAACTCTAACACGATCGCCTACTTTAACAGGAGTAGTGCTCCGACAATTCCACTCATCGGCTCCTAAAATAGGCATTGGAAAGCGAACAATAATTTGATCATGGTCTAGGCCGGTTTGAATCACCATTCCAATTTGACCAATCGTTGCTTCACGGGGCAATCCTGCTTTCGTTTTATCAATTGATAAGGGTTTAATAAATTTGAACCAAAGAATGGTGCATAGTACGGATAGTATTATCCACAATACAATTTGTGTTGTGAGGCTAATATCTGGAAATAACCAATAGAGAATGCACACCATAATGGCGGCAATACCAAACCAGAGTGCGGCAAAGGCAGGTAGAATCAGTTCAGAAAGAATAAGTAAGATACCCAATACAAACCAGTGCCAAGGTTGTACAACAAACTCCATAAATCTGCTCTTTTATATATCTTTATGATGGGTAAAAGTGACTAATATCACTTTTACCACTGTAGCAGATGATAGGAAATGTGGATAGAAAAAAACCACTTCAATTAGAATTTAGAACGTGGCGCGGGCTTAAATGCTGCTGGAGATTTTTTGAAGGTTGCAATCGCACTTTCAATTTGGCGAATTTGAGCTTGAGCAGCTTTTTCACCTTCCAAAATTGCCTGATTACTTGATTTGAGATCAAGTGTACCTAAATGACCCACTTTAGGCTGAATCACGACATTGGCTTGCTTGAGTTCTTCATTAATACTTTGTTGGCCCATAATATTAATGGTTTGATCTAGTAATCCCCACATGTTGGCTGGGCGATTACCTGCTGGACGCGCTGAAATATCAACGGCAATCACAATGTCTGCACCCATATCACGAGCTGTTTTAACGGGAATTGGGCTAACTAATCCGCCATCAATGTATTTTTGATTGCCGATTGTGGCTGGCACGAACACATTTGGAATACTGCAAGAGGCGCGTACTGCTTGGCCTGCATTACCTTTAATAAAGTCTGCCTTTTGACCATTATCAAGACGAGTTGCCACAGCCGCAAAACGGATTGGGAACTTCTCAATCGGTTTATTGCCAACATTACGGTTAACGTAGTCTTGTAACTTTTGTCCAAGAATAATGCCTTGACGGTTTAGCGTTAAATCACGGATATCAGACTCTTGTAATTTCAGAGCCAGACTTTGCAATTGATAAGGTGTTTGTCCACTTGCGTAGATACTTCCAACAAAGCTACCAGCGCTGGTACCCGTTACAATTTTAGGCTTAATTCCATGAGATTCTAAAACCTTGATCACACCAATATGTGAAAATCCTTTTGCTCCACCGCCACCTAAAGCAAGCGCAATTACAGGTTCACGGGCTTTAATTGAGGTAGTCGGCGTTGGTGTTTTGCTAAATTTATCACAGCCAAAGAGTGCTAGAGAGATAAATCCAATACTGGCAAATTGAGCAATTTTCATCTTTAAAAATAATCTATGTCGAGATAAATTAAGAAGGGCCATAAGACCAGATTCGCTCAATTTTTGCTAGGTTTTTTTCACTAGATTTTGTAAAGGTTCGGCAAGCCAATTGCGATTTTTAGGTGAAATTTTTCCTTTATAACGCTCAAAAATCTTGGCGAGATCTTCATCATAGTTACCACTCGGGTCTAAGTGACCTAAGCAGTGAATCGTCTTACGGTCATAATCAAAAGAAAACATCACAATGGGAATATTGGCTTTTGCGGCAATATGGTAAAAACCACTTTTCATTTTTTTTGCTTTTTTACGTGTGCCTTCGGGCGCCATCCCAATCCAGATCTTGTCATATTTTTGGATGGTTGCAACCACTTGTTCGGTAAGTCCATTGGCTGTGTCACGTTTAACAGGAATGACTCCAGCCCAGTCTAATGCCCGCTTAAACGGTGGTTTAAAAAGGGCATCTTTACCCAATACTGTAATTTGGATACCTAATCCGAAAATCGCAAGAAAGCCATACCATCCATCAATATTGGAAGTATGGGGTGAAATAATTGCTACTGCTTTTGGAAAATTAGGAACTTCGCCTTCAATTGTCCAACCTTGCGCTAAAAAAAGTTTCTTAAATAGTGCTCGGCTTAAAGCAGTACCACGTTGGGGTACCAAATCAGGTAAATTAGGGAAATGTTGATCCATATTTTTTTAAATTTTAACTTGTCCTCGTTTTATCTTAATCTTTTGAAATATATGCTTCATTGGCAAAATGTAAGAACAACATGACATTTGATGTTATTCCTCATTAAAGAAATAAAAAGTAGGTATATATGTTTCGGCAGCAAAATCTTTATCTTCTGCTATTTTCCTTATATTGGGCACAAGGGCTACCTGTCGGTTTTATGACCCATGCTTTACCTGTTATTTTAAGGGCACAAGGTGTGTCACTCGCTCATATTGGTGGGTTTGGTCTATTAATGTTGCCTTGGTCAATTAAGATATTTTGGGCGCCGTGGGTTGATCGACATGCACTTTCCCGTTTAGGGCACTATCGTAGTTGGATTTTACCTACTCAGTTTTTGACGGTAGCTGTGCTGTGTATTTTGTCTTTTTTCCCTATTCAGGCTTTAGACCAACCTCTTTATTTATTCGCCTTTTTTATTTCGCTTCTTTTAATGAATTTAACAGGAGCAACACAAGATATTGCGACCGATGCTTTGGCCGTCAATTTGTTACAGCATGACCAGCAACATTGGGGAAATACATTTCAGGTGATTGGTTCCCGACTTGGTTTTATTGTCGGGGGAGGTGCCGTACTGTGGTGTTTAGACTGGTTAACATGGCAACCCACTTTTTTGTTATTAGCTGCTTTGGTGTTTTTAAATACTTTACCTGTTTTCTTATTTAAAGAACCTAAACATGCACCTTATTCAGGTCATCAACTTAAACCCAGTCAGCAAAATTTAGTCATAAAGATTAAAGCCTACTTGAGTTATTTCTCTCAAAATAAAGAGCTTCGTTCTTGGTTAGTTGTACTTATTACTTTTAAAGTAGCAGATGGTTTAGCTGGACCATTACTAAAACCTTTAATGGTTGATATGGGGCTAAGTTTTACTCAAATTGGCGTTTATATCACCATGCTTGGTGCAGTAGCAGCACTGGCAGGGGCAGCAATAGCCGGTGGAGTGCTGAAATACTTCTCTAGACCAACCACTTTAATTATTTTTTCAATATTTAAAATCATGAGTTTAGCGGCCTATGCCTATTTAGCTTATGCTTACGAACAGAAAATTCAACTCAATGTCTGGGCTATCTATACAGTCAATGCTTTAGAGGATGCATTCTCGGCAATGTTGTTGGTGGTTATGTTGACCTTAGTCATGCACTACAGTCGAAATGAATATGCAGGTACAGATTTTACCTTTCAGGTTTCAGTCATGGCGACTGTGAGTGGGGGGCTTTATAGCTTGAGTGGTGTGTTTGGGGATGCTTTCGGTTATTTCCATTATTTGATAGCTATTGTCATTATTGGCACGGTTACTTTGCTCCCTATTTCTCTCTGGAAACATGTAAAACTACAAGAAAAATAATGTTAACTAAATGAAATAAAGAAATTTAATATCGATTAAGGAGTGATCTAGTCATTATCTACTACCTTTGTCTATGTTTTTAAAAATGTATGTTTTTAGCTATTTAAATGCTCTATTAATTGTGCCATCTTGTTTGGGTAGCAAATGGAAGCTAACTGGAGTAAAAATGGATTTCGTTAACAAGAAAAATCATGTGAATCAATTAAAATGGGTAGAAAAATGTTCAAGTAGATTGGATATTAGCCTAAAGTCTAAAAAAGAATAATGAAATAACGATTTAATCATTCTATAAGATAAGAGAGTTGTGTAGGATTCGTTACAACATGAAGTTAAGGTAAAAATCTATAAGTCAAAGTATATTTTTTATGTCTTTGGTTATTGGTTTTGGTCTTGCATAACGTTGAAATTGGTTTTGGTTGCGGTAATAAAATTAATGTAACCAAAGTGGAGGAGAGTTGATTTTTTAGCCCCTTAATTTAATGGCGTAAATCAACTTGGCATGGATAGGCAACATAAAATATATTTTTTGGAGTTTTTGATGGATCTATTCCTTAATCGTAAATCTTTCGTTGTTAAAAGTTTAGCTCTTACAGTTACAGCTTTAATGATGAGTGGGGCACATGCTGCGACTTCCGACAAAGCGGAAATTCAACAGCTTCGTAAAGAAGTTGAGGCTTTAAAAGCTTTAATTCAACAACAAAGCCAAGTACAGCAACAACAACAGCAAGTACAGCAACAACAGCAAGTTCAACTCGCTGAAGTGAAAGCACAACCTGTAGCTGCACCAGTTTCGCCGTTAGCAGGATTTAAATCTAAAGCTGGCGCTGATGTGAACCTATATGGTTTTGTTCGTGGTGACGCTAACTATATTATTGAAGGTGCGGATGACGACTTCAATGCTGTAAGCAAGTCAGATGGTAAAACACATGATAAATTACGTGCGACTGCTAAAACGACACGCCTTGGTTTAGATTTTACTGCTCCAGTAAGTGATGCCAAAGTTGGTGGTAAAATTGAAGTTGACTTTGGGGGAACAAGTGATGCATTCCGTATTCGTCATGCTTACTTGACTTATAACAACTGGTTATTTGGTCAAACAACATCTAACTTCTTGGCAAGCCATGCTCCAGAAATGATCGACTTCTCGACCAACATTGGTGGCGGTACTAAACGTGTACCTCAAGTACGTTATAACTACAAACTAGGTCCTACAACTCAATTGTTTGTTTCTGCAGAAAAAGCAGATAGTTCAACATCTACTACTGGCGACCTCAAATATAGCCTACCTGCATTAACTGCTAAAATTACTCAAGGTTATGCAGAGGGTAAAGGTTCTGCATCAGCTCGTGTTCTAGTAGAAAATTATAAATCACAGCTTGCTGATGATAATAAAACTGGTTGGGGCGTAGCTGTTGGTACTGACTTTAAAGTATCTGATCCTTTAAAACTCTTTGCTGACGCATCGTATGTAGTAGGTGATAATACTTATTTATACGGTAGTAACTCTGCTTACGCTGTAGAAGGTAATTCTATTGAGCAAAATAAATTTGTAGCAGTACAAGTGGGTGGAACTTATAAGATTTTACCTAACTTACGTTCTACTCTAGCATATGGTGCTCAATTCGCTGATGATGGTACTGATTTTGCAAGATTAAATGCCTCTGCAAATGAAAAAGTTCAACAAGCATGGCTTAACGTAATTTATACACCAGTAAAACCAATTGATTTGGGTCTGGAATATATCAATGGTAAACGTGATACCTTTGATGGTAAGTCTTACAAAGATAACCGTGTTGGTTTAATGGCTAAATATAGTTTCTAAGAACAATATTTAGTTAAAAATCAAAAAGACGAGGTTAAATTTAACCTCGTCTTTTTATTAGAAAAATTTTGAAATAAGTGTTTTTTAAGATTTATGTATTAGATCATTTTTTATTTAAGTCATTTTTAAGTTTCAATTTCTACAGTAAAGCATCATAAAAAGATTGTAGTTCCCCCAAGATGCTGAATTTTTTTTCTACCTTAAAAAATAAACAGATTTCACTGTTTATGTTTAATTTCATTATAGCCATTTGGTTAGGTGCAGTTTTAAATATTGGTTTTTATAATAAAGTACATCTTTTAACTCCATATTTTGGAGTAAAAGCTATTCTATTTTTAGCTGCTACAGTGCTTATTGTTGTTGCTGCGTATTATGCGCTTTTACAAATTTTAAACTGGAAATGGACGGCCAAACTTTTTGCAATTTTGCTGGTCTTTATTGGTGGTTTTAGCTCTTATTTTGTAAATACGTTAGGTGTAATCATCTCGCCTGATCAGATTCAAAATATGATACAAACAGATGTATCTGAAGTTTCTGATTTAGTTTCATTGCGCTTTGGACTTTGGACTATTTTCTTTGTTGTTTTACCTATTTTTTTGATTACTCAGGTAAAGATTAAAAAAGAAAGAATAGTTCCTCTTTTAGTTAAGAAAGTATTATCTATAGCTATTGCCTTCACAGTTGTAGGTGGTTTGTTATTTACATATTATGTTGATTTTGCAGCAATATTTAGAGAGCATCGTGATTTAAAAGGTATGATCTCTCCTCAAAACACTATTTCTTCTTTAATGTCTTATTATCATAAGAAGGCGCCTAAGAAAAATCTTCCTCTTGTGAAATATGGTCAAGATGCTCATCAGGTTCAGACTGCACAAAAAGGTTTACCTAAACTTATGGTGCTAGTTGTCGGTGAGACAGCTCGTGCGGAAAGTTTTTCACTCAATGGTTATGCCAAAAATACGAATCCAGAGCTTTCTAAACAAGATATTTTGAATTTCTCGCAAGTAAGTTCATGTGGTACAGCAACCGCTGTTTCAGTTCCATGCATGTTCTCGGGCATGCCACGTGTTGACTATGATGAGCAATTAGCAAGTCATCGTGAAGGATTACTTGATATTGCAAAGCGTGCGGGCTATCAGGTGACTTGGATTGATAACAATTCTGGTTGTAAAGGCGCATGTGATCGTGTTGAGCAATATCAAATTCCAGAAAAGCTACAGCAAAAATGGTGTAAAGATGGCGAATGTCTTGATGGTATTTTAATTGATAGCTTAAATGAATATTTAGCTACTATTCCTAAAGAAGACACGCGTCCACGTTTAATTGTTTTACATCAAGTCGGAAGTCATGGCCCAGCCTATTACAAGCGAGCGCCTGTGGAATATCAAAAGTTTAAACCGACTTGCGATACTAATGCGATACAGGGCTGTTCTCCAACCGAATTAATAAATAGCTATGATAATTCAATCGTATATACAGACTATGTATTAAGTCAGATGATTAATAATTTAAAAGAAGTATCGAAATATCAAACAGGTTTATGGTATTTATCTGATCATGGTGAATCAACTGGCGAACATGGTTTATATTTACATGGTTCACCTTATGCAATCGCACCGACTCAACAAACACATGTACCAATGATTATGTGGTTCTCTGATAACTGGAAACAGCATAATCTTGCGCAAGTGAGCTGTTTAGGCCAACAAACGAAACAAAAGTTAAGTCAGGATAATTTATTCCCAAGTTTGTTAAGTATGCTGGATGTGAAAACTCAGGTCATTAACCCTCAACTGGACATGTTGCACTCATGTGCCCATGTGAATTAAAGCGAGCCTAGAACATGACAAAAATCTTGATGATTGAAGATGATTTTATGATTGCTGAGTCAACAATAACGTTGCTGCAATATCATCAATTTGAGGTGGAGTGGGTCAATAATGGCTTGGATGGTCTGGCTCAATTGGCTAAAAATAAGTTTGATATCATTTTATTAGACTTAGGTTTGCCGATGATGGATGGCATGCAGGTTTTAAAGCAAATCCGTCAAAGAGCTGTCACTCCAGTTTTAATCATTTCGGCACGAGACCAGTTACAAAACCGTGTAGATGGATTAAACCACGGTGCAGATGATTACTTAATTAAACCATACGAGTTTGATGAGTTACTTGCCCGTATTCATGCACTATTGCGCCGTACTGGGGTAGAGGCTCAGCTTGCGAATCATGAGCAACTTTTACAAAATGGCGATCTGGTTTTAAATGTTGAACAACATATTGCAACCTTTAAAGGCCAGCGGATTGATTTGTCGAACCGTGAGTGGGCGATTCTTATTCCTTTAATGAGTCATCCAAATAAAATCTTTTCTAAAGCAAATCTTGAAGATAAGTTATATGATTTCGATAGTGAAGTGACCAGTAATACGATAGAAGTATATGTGCATCACTTGAGAGCTAAACTTGGAAAAGACTTTATTCGAACTATTCGAGGGTTGGGTTACCGTTTAGGGTAATCCTCACTTCAATTTTGGAACTTTATAAAAGTGCATTATTCATTAAAGAAACGACTGATTTGGGGCACCTCAATTTTCAGTGTCATCTTAGGTTGTATATTAATTTTTAGTGCCTATAAGGTTGCACTTCAAGAAGTTGATGAAATTTTAGATACTCAAATGCAGTATTTAGCAGAACGAACAGCTGAGTACCCTTTAAGAACAGTAAGTAGTAAGTTTGATTTACATAAAACTTATCATGAAGAAGATTTGTTTTTAGATATTTGGGCCTATAAGGATCAGGCTCATTTATCTCACAGTTTACATCTGTTGGTTGCACCTGTTACACAAGCTGGTTTTTACTCTCATAAAACTAGCCAAGGCGTAGTGCGAACTTATGTTTTGCCTTTAAAAGATTACCAGATTCAGGTCAGTCAACAAGAACGAGTTCGCGAAGCTTTTGCTTGGGAACTTGCGGGAAGTATGTTTATTCCGTATTTAATTATTTTGCCATTTGCGATTTTTGCTTTGGCTGCAATTATTGGTCGAGGCCTAAAGCCGATAGATGACTTTAAAAATGAGCTGAAGGAACGTGATTCGGAAGAGTTAACTCCCATTGAAGTTTCGGACTATCCTCAAGAGTTATTGCCAACTATTGATGAAATGAACCGTTTGTTTGAGCGTATTTCTAAAGCTCAAAATGAGCAAAAACAATTTATTGCAGATGCTGCTCATGAATTACGAACTCCTGTCACAGCTCTAAATTTACAAACCAAGATTTTAATCAGTCAGTTTCCTGAGCATGAAGCGCTGCAAAACTTGAGTAAAGGATTAGCGCGTATTCAGCATTTGGTTACCCAGCTTTTGGCTTTGGCTAAGCAAGATGTCTCTTTAAGTGTGATTGAACCGACCAGAACTTTTCAACTCAATGATGTCGCTTTAAATTGTGTTGAACAACTGGTTAATTTAGCTATGCAAAAAGATATTGACCTAGGGTTTGTCCGTAACGAACCTATTGAAATGCATAGTGTTGAGCCAACAGTACACTCAATTATTTTTAACTTAATTGATAATGCAATTAAATACACGCCTCATGAAGGAATGATTAACATTTCAGTCTTTACTGCTAAAGATGGCGATGCGTGTATACAAATTGAAGATAGCGGTGCAGGGATTGACCCTGAACATTACGATAAAGTTTTAAAACGTTTTTATCGTGTACACCACCACCTTGAAGTGGGTAGTGGTTTAGGTTTATCAATTGTTGACCGAGCGACTCAGCGTTTAGGTGGAACTTTGACACTGGATCGAAGCTTAGAGCTTGGCGGACTTTCTGTTTTAGTTAAACTGCCTAAAGCTCTACATATTCATGAAGTAAGAACTTGATTTAAGCAAGTTCTTGTTTGATTCGTTTTTCAAACTCAAAGCGGTGAATACATATTTTATAAAATAAGATATTCACTGCCCAAACGACCCAGCCTGTCCATAAGTTGTGGCTAAGGAAATGGGCGCCACGCATCATTTGTCCCCAGCCCATTAGAAAGCCTAAGATAATGCCAGCGATCAGATAAAAATAGGCGCGTTTAGGTTGCTCAAGGCGATAAACAAAAAAGCCTGTCATTAAAATAAAGCCTGCACTTGCGTGACCCCCTGGAAAGCAATGACCATGGGTAGCGGTAAAGTCCCACACATAACTTAAAGCAGTCGGATGAACCATG
Organism: Acinetobacter sp. V116_7; assembly: GCF_056735735.1. Classification (NCBI taxonomy): domain Bacteria; kingdom Pseudomonadati; phylum Pseudomonadota; class Gammaproteobacteria; order Moraxellales; family Moraxellaceae; genus Acinetobacter; species Acinetobacter sp. V116_7. Next base: position 67,468 of record NZ_JBWZIF010000023.1, on the reverse strand, counting down.
TTCCAAGGGCAAGCGTGAGCAGATTGTGATTTTAATAGGCCAACTACACCACTACCAATCATGCTCACAAAAAACATATAGCCATATTGCCAGCGGGAAAGCTTCAATTTTTCTACTTTAAATGACACAATCCACAGAAATAAAAAGATCACATAAACAGTGGTAATGATCTGTTTTACGATTTCATGGTTAACTCTGACAAGGTACCAATTGTCCCGATTAAAGAAATGACCCGTTGAATCCATCCAAGGCTGGATGAAATACATATCAATTTTCCCACCCACTGGAAATATAAATAAAAGCATAAAAAAACTAAGGGCAAGAAAAATAAGTTGAAGTTGAAAAAATTGTTTTTGTTGGTTCATTGCCATGCAACATCAATTTGAGTGTGAGTTGAAGGCATTACATAAAATAAAACTTAAATTGTTCTTAAACTAAATTTAATTTCGTGACCAAAATGATGAATGGATGTATCCATTCACAACCTGTTGAGCATAAGAAGTTTAAAGTTTTTGCAAATTATTTGGATAGTAATCAATAGGGAACAGGTTTTGTGAATGGAAATGGTTTTGGTTACTTTTGCCGAAACAAAAGTAACGTAATTGACTGATATTATTTGCTATTACAGAAGAAAAGACTCTGCCGTGCCACACAGACTTAAAACATGCCTTCTTCAGAATTTGCAGAAATTTTATGAATAGATAAATCTGCCCCTCTAAACTCATCTTCTTGGGATAAACGAATACCAATAGTTGCTTTGAGTAGGCCATAAACAATAAAGCCACCAGCGAGCGCAATAGCAATTGCAAGTACTGTCCCGATGAGCTGTGAAGCAAAAGATACACCGCCTAAACCACCAAGCCATTTTTGGCCGAATAGACCTACTGCAATACCACCAAATGCGCCGCATACGCCGTGTAAAGGCCACACACCTAACACATCATCCACTTTGAGCTTGTTTTGGGTGTAGGTGAATAGATACACGAACATTGCACCAGCTGCACCACCAATAACCAGCGCACTGACCGGATGAACAATGTCAGAACCCGCACAGATTGCAACTAAGCCTGCAAGTGGTCCGTTATGTAAGAAACCAGGGTCATTTTTCCCAATCGCATTTGCTGTAATGGTTCCACCGACCATAGCCATGAGTGAGTTAATGGCAACCAGACCTGAAATTGCATCAACACGTTGCGCGCTCATCACGTTAAAGCCAAACCAGCCTACAATTAAAATCCATGAACCGAGCGCTAAAAATGGAATAGAAGATGGTGGGTGAGCACTTACACGGCCATCTTTCTTATAACGACCAGAACGGGCACCCAATAAAATCACGGCAGCAAGTGCAATCCAACCACCCATAGCATGCACTACGACTGAACCTGCAAAGTCATGAAAAGCTGCACCAAAAGTTGCTTCTAACCATTTTTGCAGACCGTAGTTGCCATTCCAGACCATACCTTCAAAAAATGGATAAACCAGTGCAACTAAAGCGAGTGTTGCAATTGCTTGTGAACGCATTTTTGCACGTTCAGCAATACCACCCGAAATAATGGCAGGAATAGCCGCAGCAAAAGTCAGTAAAAAGAAGCAACGCATTAAGTTGTAGCCATGATCACTTGCGAGGCTTGTACCATCATGGAAGAAGTGCTGACCATAGGAAATGTAGTAACCAACAAAGAAGTAAGCGATTGCAGAGAGGGCAAAGTCAGTCAGAATTTTACTAAGTGCGTTCACCTGATTTTTATGGCGAACCGTACCAAGTTCCAAGAATGCAAAACCTGCGTGCATGGCAAGAACCAAAACAGCACCAAGTAATAAGAAAAATAGATCTACATTTTGCATAGCATGCTCGAAAAAAGTGCTAAATTCCATTTTGGAACAAATCTGGGTCTGTAAATTGCACCAAAATAGATTTAAGGAATCTAAAAACCTAAGTTTGTCGAAACAAACTCAATTGCATAAAAGTGAATATGCAATAAGTGCACCAATTTGAATTGAAAAAGTAGTTTTTGGCGATAAATGGTGCGTTGATTTGGTTAAGATAGAGCAGTTATGGCGCTTTTTACGTTACAAGTCATCTAATGCGCTTATAAATTGACCTGAAAAAGTTCGTTATCAAATTCCTAAAAATTATTCGTAATCATTTAATGATTTGACCAAACCGATTGGGCAACTTCAATAAATGCTTTCACAGCGGGACTCATGTGCTTTTTATTTTTGACTGCGAGACCAATCGAACGTTTAAGGTTCGGTTTAAAAGGGCGTTTAACCACGTTTGGATAAAGTGAGAGTAACTCTTTGGTGATGACCATATCAGACACAATGGACACCCCTAATTGATTATGAACCATGCTGACGATACTCAAAATTTGTGAAACATAAAATTTAATGTCTGGTTTCACATTAAAGTTTTTTAAAATTAATTCGACCTGATATCTACTACCAGCCATTGTCATGATGAAAGGACAGTTTTCTAGTTGTACTGGATCAATATAGAGTTGTTGTGCGAGCGGGTAGTGACTAGGAATTAACGCAACAAAACGGTCTTCAATTAAAGGGAATGTATCGAATCGCTCATCTGGCATAATCAAAAAACCAACCTCTATGCGCCGTTCTAATAACCACTGAGCAACTTCTTTATCTTCACCTTCATCAATATAAATTTCGATTTTAGGGTAGCGTTGCCGAAAGGTTTCTAAAATTTCAGGCAATAGATAAATGGATGATGAAGCTCCAAAAGAACCAATACGTAATGTGCCTTCGTTTAAACCATGGATGGCAGCCACTTCTTTTTCTAAGGTATTGGCAATACTCAATAGCTCTTTTACATGAGTCAATAACTGCTGACCTGTGGTGGTGAGCTCAATATCGCTTTGAGTTCTTGAAATCAGATTAATGCCCCATTGTTGTTCTAATGATTTAAGTGCATGGGAAACTGCCGACTGTGAAATTCCCAGCTTTTCTGCTGTAGCAGTAAAGCTTTTTAGTTCAGCAATGAGTGCGAAAATTTCAAGCTGGGTAAAGGTCATGTTGTATTTGTTATGAGTAAAAACTCATTTTATCATGAGTTTTCATTATCTTTAATATATGAGTAAGCCAAGGTCATTGCCAAACAGCAAACCTCCACAAAACTCGAGTAAAGAAATGAATAGCATTGTTTTATCTCTTTTTCCCTTAGTTGCATTAATTGCATCTGGATACTTATTTAAAAAATATCGTTTTTTTAGCGATGAGTTTTGGGCTGGAGCAGAGAAGCTCAATTACTATATTTTATTTCCTGCTTTGCTTTTTAGTACGCTATCAACCGCAAAAATTGACTTAGAAAGTTTGAGCACAGCCATTATTGCGATGTTGATTGTGGTTTTAGCTGTGACCGCCTTTTTATACATACTCCGAATGTTTTGGCACATACCACCTGCACGCTTTGGTGTGCACGTACAAAGTATGGTTCGCTTTAATACCTATATTGGTTTGGCTTTAGTGACTTCGCTTTTTAAAAGTGAAGGAATGGCAATTCTGGCAATTTTATTGGCGCTTTGCATTCCACTTGTGAACGTTATTTCGGTGCTTGCTCTAACCTCTAAAGAACACATGGCAATTAAACCTGTTTTGATTGCACTCCTTAAAAATCCTTTAATTGCATCGTGTGTGGTCGGGGCAGCAATCAATGCACTTCATATCCCAATTTGGGAAGGCTTTACTCAGTTTATTAAGCTTTTTTCAGTGTCGAGTTTGCCACTAGGATTGTTATGTGTGGGGGCAGCTTTGCAGTTTATGCAAATTAAAAAGGACATTGTGGTATTGGCAGCAGACACGTTTGCGCGACTTTTAGCAGTACCTGCCTTGGCTTACGCGGTCTGTACGTGGTTTGGTTTACCAAGCTTACAAACTCAAATTCTAGTTATTTTCTTTGCGCTACCGACTGCTTCAGCTTCATACATTTTAACCAAAGTTTTGGGTGGCGATAGTCAGCTTATGGCAGCCGTGATTAGCTTTCAAACTCTATGTGCCGCCGTGACTTTGCCACTAGTGATTTGGTGGATTTCTTAAGATATAAATTTTAGGTCTCTTAACACTTAAAGAATGCTGGCTACCTTCCTCATCTGATTATTGCTACACTTTTTCTTTTTCAGGTGGATGAGTATGTCCTTTGATCTCAAAGTGGGCTTGCAGCAAAGGTCTGAACCGTCTGCACAGCAGAAAAAACTGAATCGCCTGATTGATAAAATAGAACAGCAAAAAGTTAGCCTGAGCACATGGCAAAATGCACAAGCTGAGATTCAACAGCACATTCGGCAAAAACTGATGCCTGTGTATGGCGATTTGCATGAAGTGTTATTCCAACAGTTAGAGCAACTTTGGAATATGCTGCATAGCCATGAGTTTTCTAAAGCAGATATACAACAACTCGATGAAAAAATTGCCCAGCTTGCACAAATGTTGAAGCGCTCCAAAATGCTATCTGCTGAACAGTTGGAGTTAGTGAGGCAGATCGATACCTTTTATCAGCAACATGCGGGGGAGTCGGTAAAAAAGAATAAAAAAGCTCATTCAATAAAATCTGAATATGAAGAAAGCGTTGATCAAGGTTCAGAGTTTGAAGAAGACTTTGAACAATATGCTGCTGAGCAACAACAAGCGCGAGAACAAGCCAAACAGCAAAGACAGCAACAGAAACGTGAACAAGCCGAGCAAATGGCAACGCAGTCGTTAAAAACAGTTTATTTAAAAATTACTGCGATGATTCACCCAGACCGTGAGCAAGATGAAATAAAGAAACAGGAAAAAACCGAGTTGTTCCAACTGGTAAGTCAGGCCTACGAAAAGCAAGATTTGTTTTATTTACTCAAACTCCAGTTACAGCTTGAACAGAATAAAGGGCTAGGCGCTAAAGAGTTATCTGCTGAGCAGTTGCGGTTTTATAAACTGGCTTTGGATGCACAAAGCCAGCAGCTTGAAAGTCAAATTGCTGAAATTTTGGATTCTTTTCAGTTGGCAAAGAATGTAAAAGCAGAGCATGTACACATTAGTGATGTTTATAAAGCTATAGATGCTGACTGTGCTGAGTTAAAGCAGCAGGTGAAGTGGGAAAAGGAGCGTTTAAAACATATGAAAAAAGTGAGTGGGATAGAGATGTTATTGGGGCATGGGGTGTTTTAATTATCTTTGATAAGCCTATTGGCGTATTCAACTTATGGCAGTAATAATTAGATTTATACTTTATTTGCTGCCATAACCATACTAGTGATGATGGTGTGAGAGAGTAGCTTCTGAAATAAGAAATTATTGAGATTAGAATTTTTATAAAATATAGTGTGAAAATTATAAAAATTAAAAGATCGGATTTATGAATGAAAAATTTATTCAATTATCAAGAGAACTTAAACATAGACCTATTTTAGAAAAGGCTTTAGGACATTTTCCTAATTTACCTTTAGTTGCTATCGATTGTGGCTGTGGCGCTGGCAATGAATCTGCTTATCTACTCTCAAAGGGATTTAATGTTCATGCTTTTGATATTTCAATTGATGCGCAAAAAGTCTGTACTGAGCGATTCAAAGATGACTCTAAATTTAGTTTCTATCATGAATCTTTTGAAGACTTTAATTTCCCGTCTGCAAGCTTAATTATTGCCTCATCAAGTCTATTCTTTTGTGAGCCAAGCTATTTTTATAGTGTAATTAAACGAATTATAAATGCGCTTCCTGAAGGCGGAATTCTGGTAGCTGATTTATTGGGGACTCAAGATGAATGGGTTGCTAGAGAACCTGCAAAATTTATAGGATTTACTTATCAAGATATAGCTAATCTATTCTTATATGATTTTAATTTATTGTTTCATAAAGAAATAAATGAAAATCTTCCTTTGTTGAGTGGTTATATAAAATCATGGCATCTTCATATGGTGATTCTACAGAAAAAGTAATTTCTAAATATAGAAAAACCCAGAACCTGCTTGCACAAATTCTGGGTTCATTTAACTAAAAAGCTTAAAGCGCAGCAATTTGCTCCATATTCGCTTTAACTTTCTCTAACTGGGCAGCAAACTCAGCAAGCTTCGCTTTTTCGCCTTCAACCACCGCTGCTGGTGCTTTAGATACAAAGCCTTCGTTTGCAAGTTTGCCCGCAATTTGATCGTGTTGCTTTTGGATTTTATCCAAGTCTTTTTGCAAACGAGCAAGTTCAGCTTTAGGGTCAATTAAGCCTTTCATTGGTACAAATACCGATGCATGACTAACAACGCTTGAGCAAGATAAAGGTGGTTCTTGGTCTTTATTCAAGAACTCAATGCTTTCAACTTTAGCCAATGCTTTGAACAATGCTTCAATACGAATGATTTGTTCACGTTCAGCATCAGATGTGTTTTGAAGTAATACTGGCAACAAGCGCGCATTACCTAAGCCTAACTCACCACGAATGTTACGTACTGCACCAATCAAACCTTGAAGCCATTGCATATCTGCTTCAGCTTGTTCATTGATTTTTGCTTGCTCAGGAATAGGGTATTGAGCAGTCATAATCGTTGGGCCGCCTTGACCAAGCATTGGTGCAAGCGTTTGCCAGATTTCTTCTGTCAAATATGGCATTAATGGATGAGCCAAACGTAATGAAGCTTCCATCACTGCAAGCAATACACGGCGTACTTCAGCTTTACGTTCTTCTGACACTTCTGCATCGTTTAGAACTGGTTTAGTTAACTCAACGTACCAGTCACAGTATTCATTCCAGATAAAGTCGTAAATCGCTTGAGCAGCAAGGTCTAAACGATACGTTGCAAACGCTTGATGTACAGCAGCTTCAGCTTTTTGCAGACGACTCATAATCCATTGTTCTGGAAGTTCCCAAAGGTCAGGGCGTGCTTCTTGACCAACAGTTTGACCTTCAACATTCATCAGAACGAAACGAGTTGCGTTCCAAATTTTGTTACAGAAGTTACGGTAGCCTTCAACACGTTTTAAGTCGAACTTGATGTCACGACCAGTGTTTGCAAGCGCACAGAACGTGAAACGTACTGCGTCAGTACCATAAGCATTAATACCTTCTGGGAACTCTTTACGCGTTGATTTTTCAATCTTCGCAGCATCTTTCGGGTTCATTAAGCCAGTTGTACGTTTTGCAACTAAGCTTTCTAAATCAATACCGTCAATCAAGTCTAATGGATCAAGCACGTTACCTTTAGACTTCGACATTTTTTGACCTTCACCATCACGTACCAAGCCGTGAACGTAAACAGTCTTAAATGGAACTTGCGATGAACCATCTTCATTTTTCATGAAGTGCAGGGTCATCATGATCATACGGGCAACCCAGAAGAAAATGATGTCAAAACCAGTCACCAATACATCTGTTGGGTGGAAGGTTTTTAAGAAATCATTTGCTGCGTCTTTTTGTGCGTCGCCAGTCCAACCTAAAGTTGAGAATGTCCAAAGTGCAGATGAGAACCATGTATCAAGAACGTCTTCGTCTTGTTTAAGTTCAACGTCAGCAGCGATGTTATTTTTCGTGCGTACTTCTTCTTCGTTACGGCCAACATAGATATTGCCATTTGCATCGTACCAAGCTGGAATACGGTGACCCCACCAAAGCTGACGTGAAATACACCAGTCTTGAATGTCACGCATCCAAGCCATGTACATGTTGCTGTACTGCTCTGGAACAAACTTAATACGGCCATCTTGAACTGCTTCAATCGCAGGCTCAGCAAGAGGCGCAATTTTTACGTACCATTGGTCAGTAAGTAATGGCTCAATGATCACGCCTGAACGGTCGCCACGTGGAGCTTTTAAGTCATACGGTTGGATTTGATCTAACCAGCCTTCAGCTTCAGCTTCAGCAACTAACTTTTTACGTGCTGCAAAACGTTCTAAACCAGCATATTCCGCAGGTGCAGTAATGGTTTTAGAAATTTGTTCGCCAGCTTTTGCAATATATTCAAACTCACCTAAAACTTCGGCATTTTTGTTGAAGATATTGATAATTGGCAAGCTATTGCGTTTACCTAGGTCATAGTCATTGAAGTCATGAGCAGGGGTAATTTTTACACAGCCAGTACCGAAGTCTTTTTCAACGTAGTCGTCAGCAACGATCGGAATTAAACGACCAGTAATTGGCAATACAATGTTTTTACCAACAAGGTGTGCATAACGCTCATCTTCTGGGTGAACAGCAACAGCAGTATCACCGAGTAAAGTTTCAGGACGAGTTGTTGCAACGACTAAATAGTCTTTGCCATCTTGAGTTTTAACTGATTTGTCTTCAAAGAAATATTTAAAGTGCCAAAGTGAGCCTTTTTCTTCTTTGCTTTCTACTTCAAGATCAGAAAGTGCTGTTTGAAGTTTAGGGTCCCAGTTTACAAGGCGCTTACCGCGGTAAATTAAACCGTCTTCGTGCAAACGAACGAATACTTCTTTAACTGCGTTTGATAGACCTTCGTCCATCGTGAAGCGTTCACGTGACCAGTCTACAGATGAACCTAAGCGACGAATTTGTTTCGTAATTGTGCCGCCAGATTGCTCTTTCCATTCCCAAACTTTTTCGATGAACTTATCACGGCCTAAGTCATGACGAGTCACACCTTGTAAGCCAAGTTGACGCTCAACAACCATTTGCGTTGCAATACCAGCATGGTCAGTACCCGGTTGCCACAAAGTGTTTTTACCCATCATACGGTTATAACGGGTGAGGGCATCCATAATGGCATTGTTAAAGCCATGGCCCATGTGCAAACTACCTGTGACATTTGGTGGCGGAATCATGATACAGAATGATTCACCGTGACCAGAAGGTTTGAAGTAACCTTGTTCTTCCCACGTTTGGTACCACTTCTTTTCGATCTCGGTTGGATCGTATGTGGTCGCAATATTTTGAGCGGTTTGAGCGTCAGTCATAGTAGCTTAGATCGAATATGCATAAAAAATTGCACCTATTGTAGCAAAAAAATGCCTCGAAATTAATGTGCTGAAAACAGATAAACGGTTTTGTATTTTTTTCAAAAAACGGTAGATTTATGAAAGATGGATCACAATTTAATCGTGTAGACACACGGCACAAAAATTACAAACGAATTGAAAAAGGATGTTGCTCATGAGTTATGAAGTTTTTCTGAAAATTTCCGATTCAACTTATACCCAATTTGAGACCATTCGACAGAAACTGCATGATGGGGTAAGTCAAAGTCAGGCAAAACCTTTAGGCGATGTACTCTCTGATCTTTCTTGTGAAATTATTGAGCAGGTTTTTTCTGTGCTTTTACAGTCAGGAAGTGCAACCATGTCTCCAAAACAACAAGCTGAGTCTGAAAAAGTGATTCAGCAAGTTTTAGAGACTTTTCGAAAATACATGCCGTGGTCAGTTTCATTTTTTGGAAATGAGCGTCTTTTGCCTTTAGTCGATTACATGACATCTCTGATGAAAGAACAGGGGCAGCAAATTTATATTACCTACCCAGTTACCCTGCAACTCGTACAACAAGCTCAAAACCTTACGCAGCAAATTCGTGACGGTAATATGCAAAGTATTGCAGCTGCTTTTGAAACATTAATACAAATTGTAGATTTAGGCGTAACAAGCCTAGTACGTGAGCCTAAAAAGCGTTTAAAATTTAATTTAGTTGTCGATAAAACTCTTAACGGAGTAATCAACATGACGACGCATTTGGGCTATAAACGTTTGGAAAAGTTAGGTACACAGGTCGATCAGACCACAGCAACTCATTATATCAACCACTTTTTGGCCTTCATGCATCAAGCAGCATAATTTAAAAAGATAATAGGAACATAAAGCATGGCCAAACTTGATACTTTGCAAAATAAAGTGGTATGGATTACGGGAGCATCTTCTGGTCTGGGTAAGGCCTTAGCAGGTGAGTTGGCTTTGCAAGGGGCCGAAGTGATTTTGACCTCGCGTCGTTTTGAAGAATTAGAAGAAGTTCGGGTTGGCTTATTAAACGCTGACCGTCATGTGTCCGTGGTTGCCGATATTACTGATGAAAAACAAGTAAACGAAGCTTATAAGCAGATTTTAAAAGCGAAAGGGCGAATTGACTGGCTTATCAATAATGCTGGCTTAAGCCAACGTGCTTTAATTAAAGACACGACAATGGCAACTGAACGGGCCATTATGGAAGTCGACTATTTCTCTCAAGTGGCATTAACCAAAACTGTGCTGCCGACCATGCTAAAACAAAAGTCTGGTCGAGTTGTATTTGTGTCGAGTGTAGCGGGTTTATTAGGCACTCAGTACCGTGCAAGCTACTCTGCTGCTAAGGCGGCAATTCACATGTGGGCAAATAGTTTACGTGCTGAAGTTTCCGATCAAGGTGTTGAAGTTTCAGTTATTTTCCCAGGCTTCGTAAAAACTAACGTTTCTTTCAATGCGCTAAATGGTGCTGGGCAACCTCAAGGTCATCAAGATGAGGCTATCGAGAATGGTTTAGAGGCAGATGTATTTGCAGAGCAATCTGTAAAAGCATTAATGCAGGGGCAAGAATATATTGTTGTTGGTGGAGCAAAAGAAAAACTGGGTGTGATGGTTTCTCGGATGTCACCAAAACTTCTTTATAAAATGATTCGGAAAACAAAAGTAAAATAAAAAAGTGATTTTGCCGTGCTAAATTGATGGAAAAACCCGCATAGAAGGTTCACCATGGATCAAGATTATCACCGTATTTTAGACGTCATTACGCGTTTTCAATTGGTCTTTGACCAGAAAAATTGGGACGCTTTTGATGAGTTATTGGCAGATCAACTTGAGGTGGACTATTTCCAGTTTAGGGGAGAGCCTTTATGTGTCGTGTCTTGTCATGAATATAAAGGTTCTCGGCAACAAGCTTTATCGCATTTACGGCTACAGCACAATTTGAGTAATCCTCTGATTCGTATTGAACAAGATCAAGCATGGTTAGAATGTAATTATCAAATTTATCGTTTTTCGGAAAATGATTATTTTCATTCGTTTGGTCGTTATTATTTTACTTTGGCAAAACAACAAGAGAGTTGGAAAATTACCGGAATTTGCCAACACTTAACTAAAAATATTGGCAATCCGCGCATTCATTTTTCTGCTATGGGGCAGTGCTAGTCTTTTACTGCTGTACCATAAGCAAATACTTCAACCATGCCACCTTGCATACCAAGTTCGGTTGTACTCAGCCGAACTCCCATAATATGGTTAGCTCCTGCGGTATGGGCTTGTTGTTTTAAGCGAACAATGGCTTCACGGCGAGCACGCTCAACTACACTTTCATAACTGGTAAGTCTTCCACCCAAAACATTCTTAATGGATGCCAATACGTATTTAAAGTAGTCATGAGAAATTACGACATTACTACTAATAAAATGACCTAGCTGATCACTCGTTGCAAAACGATTGGTATTAATTCGGATATGGGCCAGTCGTTGCTCTTTTTCTAGAAGTTCATTCAAATGTTTTCGTTCAATATGGCGCCCAAAACCCCAACCAATACTGAAAAGAATTAGAAAAATAACAAGCTGAAAAATAAGATTTTCCATTTTCTACCTATGCACTAAATGGATCTGGTAGATGGGGCGCTTGAGGTTGAACAACCACAGCCGTACCATATACGAATAATTCAGAAGCACCTTGGGCAATATTTGAAGTTGAAAACCGAATACCAACAATTGCATTCGCACCAAGTTGCTGAGCTTTGGCAATCATGCGATCCATGGCTTCTTGGCGGGATTCTTCTAATAATTCGGTATAGCCTGTAAGTTCACCACCTACAATATTTTTTAAACTTGCCATCAAATCACGGCCAACATGCTTACTACGGACGGTACTTCCATAAACAACATCAAGTTGCTTTACAATCTGGTGGCCCGGAACACTTTCTAAATTACTCAGTAACATTGTTTTTTATCAATCTAAATTCTTAAGGTTTCAAGATAAAAAATATTCACATCAGATGCAATAAAAAAGCCCACCGAAGTGAGCTTTTATAAATTAAGTTATTTAAAACTTATTGCTTTTTAAGTTCAGCACTTGATGGTTGATTAACCACTGTATCTGAAGTATTTGCTTTTAAACCACCGCCTAGAGTTTTATATAACTCGATTTGGTTATTTAAGTTAGCTTGTTGAAGCAACAATAAACCTTGTTCTGCTGAATAAGATGAACGCTGTGCATCAAGAACTGTCAAGTAACTGTCAATACCAGCACGGAAGCGGGCATTTGACAGAGTGTAGTTGCGGTTAGTTGCTTCTACTAGACGTTGTTGAGCTGTTAAACGCTCACCAATATTGGCACGAGTTGCAAGCGCATCATTAACTTCGCGGAACGCAGACTGAACTGATTTTTCATAATCAGACAATGCAATTTTCTGATCGGTTTCAGAAATTTTCACATTGGCTTTACGTGTACCCCAGTCAAAGATTGGTAAGTCTAAGCTTGGACCAATTGACCAAACAAAACCACCAGACTTAAATAGATCACTTAAGTCAGTTGATGCATAACCCGCAGAACCCGTTAAGCTAATTGTTGGGAATAAACGTGCTTTTGCAGCACCAATATTCGCACCAGCAGCGCTTAAGTTATATTCGGCAGCTTTTACATCTGGACGGTTGTTAAGCAAGTCACTCGGTAAACCAGCTGTATATACATTTTGTTGAGTAATGCGTTTTACAGGTTGGTTTGGCAACAAGTTTTGTGGAACTGATTGGCCCACTAACAAGTTCAACAAGTTTTGTGCTTGAGCAATCTGTGTTTTGTAGTTCGCTACATCATTACGCGCAGTTTCTACAGAAATCTGTGCCTGACGTAGTGGAACTTCACTGTCGATGCCCACATCAAAACGTTTTTTGTTGAGATTGTAAGAGTCTTGTTGTGCTTTAAGCGTTTGCTCTGCAAGTCTTAAATTCGCTGTCGCGAAAGAATAGTTTAACCATGCTTGAGCAACTTGGCTGATCAGACTGATTTGAGTCGAATCACGTGCACTTTGCGTTGAAAGATAACTATCTAGTGCAGCATCTTTTAAGCTACGTACACGGCCCCAAAAATCGAGTTCATAGGCAGTTACACCCAAACCTACTTGATAAGTAGAGTAGGGGTTATTCGGATCACGGCTTTGAGAAACCTGACGAATTGCACTACCACTTGCTCCGATTGTTGGAAGCTGGTTGTTTTGCGTAATTCGATATTGCTGTTGGGCACGTTCAATATTGAGCGTTGCTGTACGTAAGTCGCGGTTGTTGGCAAGCGCCAAATCAATCACTCCGAGCAAACGAGAGTCAGCAAAGAACTGTTTGTAACCCTGTTCAGCAATAGACGTACCAGAAGCGCTGTTATATGCATAGCTTTCTGGAATATCGGTTTTCACGACTGGTTCTGGGCCGCGCATGCTTTGACAAGCTGACAAAGCAAGCGCAAGTGCAGATACCGCAATGCTACGACCTGAAATAGACCATACTTTTTGCATCACGATTTATGCTCCTGAGTGTTTATGGTTTTTGGTTTGTACTTAAAGATACTACGAATCCACACATAGAATACAGGGATAAAGAAGATACCTAAGAACGTTGCACTGAGTACGCCACCGAGTACACCGAAACCGACTGAGTGCTGACTTCCTGCACCAGCACCTGTTGAAAGGGCAAGTGGAAGTACACCGAAACCGAAGGCAAGGGTAGTCATGATAATTGGACGTAAACGCATTTTTGAAGCATGTAAAGTTGCCTCAAGTAGGTCTTCACCTTTTTCCTGCAACTCTTTTGCGAACTCAACAATCAAGATCGCATTTTTTGCAGAAAGACCAATGACCGCGATCATTGCTACCTGGAAGTAAATGTTATTTGAGAGATTTGGATCTCCTTTAATAATCATACCCAAGTAAGTCAATACGATTGCACCAATAATACCAAGTGGTACTACAAGTAAAACCGAGAACGGAATAGACCAGCTTTCGTACAATGCAGCTAAGCAAAGGAAAACGATTAACAATGAAAGCGCATATAAGAATGGAGCTTGAGCACCAGACTCACGTTCTTCAAGTGATAAACCTGTCCATTCATAGTCGAAACCTTGTAAGCCCATAGATGGTAACTTAGCAATAATTTCTTCCATGGCTTTCATAGAGTCACCAGAGCTCACGCCAGGTGCAGGTGTACCTTGAATGTTAACCGATGATACGCCGTTATAACGTTCAAGACGAGGAGAACCATATGTCCATTTGCCTGTAGCAAATGCAGAGAACGGTACCATTTCGCCTTTGCTATTACGTACATACCACTTGTTTAAGTCTTCAGGCATCATGCGGCTATCCGAATCACCTTGAACATAAACTTTTTTCACACGACCACGGTCAACGAAGTCGTTAATGTATGAGCCACCCCATGCAATACGCATAGTGTTGTTAATGTCAGCAATACTAACGCCCATAGCACCAGCTTGAGCCTGATCTACATCAATTTGATACTGAGGTGTATCTTCTTGACCATTAGGACGTACCCCTACAAGGCGTTTATCTTGTGAAGCCAAACCTAAAATCGTATTACGTGCTGCAATAAGTTTCTCATGGCCTTGACCACTTGAATCTTTAAGTTGCAAGTTAAATCCAGCTGTTACACCAAGTTCAGGCATTGCAGGAAGCTGTAATGGCATAATGTAAGATGCGTCTTTGACGATCATATTTAATGCCATACCGCGCTGAATTAACGCACCGATTTGAGACTCTGGTGAAGTACGTTCACTCCAGTCTTTCAATTTAACGAAGCCAATACCAGCATTTTGACCAACACCTGTGAATGAGAAGCCCGAAACGGTGAAAATAGATTCCACAGTATCTTTTTCATTCATGAAGAAGTTTGTCATGGTGTCAATCACTTTACCTGTACGGTCAAGCGTTGCGTTTGGTGGTAATTGAACAAGTGTCATGACCACACCCTGATCTTCTTCTGGTAAGAATGAAGATGGGAGTTTTTGGAACAAGAACACTAGTAGGCCAATCACTACAGCGTAAAGTACGCCAGAGAAGATTTTGCCTTTAAGCATGCGGCTAACACCATTTTGGTAGCTATGCGACATGCGGTCAAAACCGTTGTTAAATCCTCTGAAGAAACGAGCAAAAATATTATTGCTTGGTTCTTTGTTAGGATCATGCTGTTTTAAAATGGTTGCACAAAGTGCAGGGGTGAAAGTTAACGCTACAATTAACGATAGAACCATTGCTGTTACAAGGGTAATCGAGAATTGACGGTAAATTACACCTGTTGTACCACCAAAGAATGCCATTGGTACGAATACCGCTGTCAATACGCTTGTGATACCAATTAACGCACCAGAAATCTGTTGCATCGATCGTGAAGTTGCCGTGACCGGATCGGTATGCTCTTCACTCATCACACGTTCAACGTTTTCTACTACAACAATGGCGTCATCGACCAGAAGACCAATTGCCAATACCATAGCGAACATGGTTAAGGTGTTAATTGAGAAACCAAAGATATTAATAACAGCAAATGTACCTAATACAACAACAGGTACAGCAAGTGTTGGAATAATCGTTGCACGCCAGTTCTGCAAGAACAAGAACATAACAATGAACACTAAAATTACCGCTTCAATTAATGTGTGTACAACACTTTCAATTGAAAGACGAATAAATGGAGTAGTGTCATAAGCCAGTTTATCAGCTAGACCTGTTGGATAGTTCTTACGTAATTCAGCTAAACGGTGTTCAACAGCGTCAGCGGTGTCAAGTGCGTTAGCACCAGTTGCAATTTTAATTGCGAGACCGCCAGCAGGTTTACCATTAAACTTCGAATCGAACTGGTAGTTATCAGAACCTAACTCTACACGAGCAACATCTTTTAAACGAACCTCAGCACCTGATGCTGTGTTCTTTAAGAAGATATTTTTAAATTGTTCAGGTGTTTGTAACAAGCTTTGCGCATTTACTGTTGCGTTAAGCACTTGACCTTGAACCGCTGGTGCACCACCTAACTGACCTACAGCAACTTGTGAGTTTTGCGCTTGTAAAGCAGTCGCAATATCACTTGGTGTTAACTGATAGTTGGTGAGTTTTGCAGGGTCGAGCCAGATACGCATTGCGTACGAACCACCAAAGACTTGTACCTCACCAACACCAGCAACACGGCTAAGTGGTTCTTTAATTGACGAGTTTACGTAATCTTTAATGTCTGAGTCTGACAAGGTATTGTCTGGTGAATAGAATGCAATAACTTGCAAGAAGCTTGCACCAGATTTAGTAACCGTCACACCTTGGCGTTGAACGTCTTCAGGCAAAAGAGCAGTTGCAGATTGCAGTTTGTTTTGAACCTGAACCTGTGCAATATCAGGATCAATACCTTGTTCAAAGTTTAATTGAATAGATGCTTGACCGTTACCCGCACTGTTAGATGAAATATAACGTAAACCATCTAGACCATTCATTTGTTGTTCAATGATCTGGGTTACAGTATTTTCAACAGTCTCAGCCGATGCACCAGGATAAGTTGCAGCAATTGTAACTGTCGGTGGTGCAATCGTCGGATACTGTGCAATAGGCATTTTAGTTAGCGTGAGAATACCCGCCAACATAATGACTAATGCAATCACCCACGCAAAAATGGGGCGATGAATAAAAAATTGTGCCATTCAATCTACCCCTTATGCATTAGATGCTTTCTGTTCTGCTTGAGGTTTACCTGATTGAGCCGGTTTTGTAGCATTTGGAGCTACACCTTGAGGATTCGCTGGTTGAGCTTGGTAAGGTTTTGCTGACACTTCTTGCCCTTCTTTAACTTTGGCAACACCATCAACAATCACTTTTTCACCAGCTTTGAGACCATTAGTCACAATCCAGTTTTGTCCTTGAACACCAGAGGTTTCAACAGGACGACTCTCAACAGCGCCTTTAGCATTAACAAGCATTGCTACAGCTTGACCTGTTGGTAAACGCGTAATTGCGGCTTGAGGGATCAGATAAGCATTTGGAACTACACCTTGAACAATCTGCGCAGTTGTATACATACCCGGAAGTAACAGATGGTTCGGGTTCGAGAATACGGCACGTAAAGTAATCGTTCCTGTATCCTGATTTACAGAAGCATCAGAGAAAGCAAGTTGTCCTTCGATTGGATAAGTCGAACCATCTTCAAGCTTCAACTTCACTTTCGTGTTGTTACTGTTGTTTAAACTGCCTTTGCTGAGTTGTTGGCGTAAACGTAATAACTCGGCACTAGACTGGTTAATATCAACATAGATTGGATCTAACTGTTGAATCGTCACTAAAGGATCAGTTTGGTTTGCCGTAACTAAAGCACCAGCTGTTACAGAAGAACGTCCAGACTGACCAGAAATTGGTGAGCGAATTGTAGAATAACCAAGATCTACATTTGCATTCGTTACTTGAGCTTTTGCAGCAGAAACTTGTGCTTCAGCAACATTAACCTGACCAAGTAAGTCGTCATATTCTTGTTTAGATACAGCATTACTCGAAACAAGTTGCTTATAACGGTTTAGCTTGGTACGTAATGAAGCTAGATTTGCCTGTTGTTGTAAAAGAGATGCTTTTGCATTTTCAAGCGTTGCACGGTTTGTTCGAGAGTCCAGTTCATAAAGAGCCTGACCTTCACGTACATAACTTCCTTCAGCAAACAAGCGTTTTAAAATTACACCACTTGTTTGAGGACGAACTTCAGAAATTTGATATGCTGAAGTACGGCCAGAAAGCTCAACGCTTTGTTCAACACTTTGTGGTTGAGCAACAATAACACCTACCTCAGCAGGCGGCATTTTCTGAGCAGCAGCAGCTTGCTGTTTCTCATCGGAGCCTTTGCCACAACCAACAAGTGCGATACTTGTTGCTAATGCGCAAGCAGTAAGGGCAGGAGCCCAAAGCTTAGCCGACATCATTGTTCCACCTCGTTAGATAAAATCTAAAAATATATTTGTTTTTTACTTAACCTACTTTGTGTTTGTAATAACCAGAGCCAAAGCAGTGCAATCCAAATAAAACCTATGCCCCAACCGGCGAGTACATCTGTTGGAAAATGAACTCCAGCATATATTCTTGAAAGCCCCATGCAGATAAACCAAAGGCAAGAAATCAAAATGATATAAGGAGAGTTAATGCTGGGCTTATGGCATAACATTATCATTGCCAGACAAGCCAGTGTTGATGCATAAACACTGTGTGCACTTGGGAACGATGCACCGTAACTTTCGACAATATGATATACCTGTGGGGGTCTTGGGCGATCAACACACCACTTGAGCAGCCAACCCATGGTGATACTGCCAAGAACTCCCACGCTAATGAAAATAACAGTAATATATTTTTTATACCATGCCTGATATATACACACCAGAAAGGATAAAAAAAGTACAAAAGGCATACCGCCTATCCGTGCTAGGAAGATCGTAATAGAGTTAAGATAATCTGAACGATATTCACTCAATATTTGAACGCTGAGAAGATCCAAAGACTGAAGTCTTGGTACAAAAAGACCAAGAACACCTAATCCTAAAAAAATACAACCAATAAAAAGCAACAAATAGGGCATATAAATACCTTTGCTTATTCAAGCAGTGTCCACTACTGAAAGCCGTTAAAAGTGTACTTGCCAGTACACTTTTTTTCAAGCCTGATAGATCATCGTAAATTCATTTTGAAAAATTTTTAACATTTGGAAAAACAATCACAACAAAATTGACGGAATTCACATTTTGTGTACAAAGCAAAATTCTTAATGTTCTATCTTTTTTCCATTATTTGTAGTCGTATTTTCTTCAAGTTCTAGCGGCTGTTTTGGGGGCCAGAAAAAATCGCTTGGGCGAGTCAGAAAATGGGTCATAACGAGTTTGGCTAAAGGTTTCCATTGTTCGAAGCGAACACGACGTGCACGTAGAGCCACAATAATCGTTAAGGTGAAACTAACGAATAAGTTAGTGAGACCAATACATAACACACCTAGAAAGGACACGATAATCAATCCGATGTCTGGACTGCCGTTAATGGTCATTAAACCTTGAATAAAGTTAGCCGAAGCAAAGGCAATATGACGGATATCTAAAGGTAAACCTAAAATAAACCCTATGGTACCCATGCTTCCTAACATAATCCCGAATAAGAAGTTACCCGCTAAAGCTCCTAAGTTACGCTCAATATATTCAGCAAAACGGTTGAGGCGATCTTGCCCAAACCAGTTTGCTAAGCGGTGATGCGCTCTTAGGCGTGGACCGACTTTTCGGTAAACAGCCAGGTTATCGAAGTATCCAGCAATGAGACCCGACAAAAATAAACACACTCCGGCAATCGCTGCATGTGGAACTGCTAATGAAGTGAAGGGGTTTAAGCTGTGCAACAAATACGTTGCTTTAGTATGAGTTAATAAAGGCTCATCAAGATAGAACTGCCAAGCAAAAGTAATGAGTGCGGCAGTAGGAATCGCAATTGAAATATTGCCTAAAATAGCAATGAATTGTGTTCGAATAATATTAATAATCAGGGCTGCTAACTCTGCAATTTGAGCTGTTTTAGAGCCTTTACGCTGTTGCACAGTGGCTGCGAGGGCCGCAGCTGTCATTGCAGGTTGTTTGGTTGCAACTGTGAAATGCAATACATGAATCAGAATGAATCCTAGAGAATAATTCATACTGAAAGTAAAGGCCTGCATGAGCGGAGCCATTGTCATTCTTGCTGCAAGAATTTTTAAAGATGCCATACAGGCAATAATGACGCCCGCCCCAGCAGCAGCTTTATACATGCCCCAAAAGCCTTTGGTGTCAGTACTTACATAATGCTCACCTGTTCGACTGGCATTTTCAGTCACTTGAAAGGCAATAAGTTCACTTGTTGTACTTAATAAAGAGCGAACACTTTTTTCACTATAGTGCGCCTTGGTTAAATCGGAAATCAGATGTCCTAAAGAGACATATTTTCCTTTAGTGTTATCTACAACCAAATAAAGCAGTAATTCAATGCGATCAAGGCACTGCTCAAGCAATGACAATAAGTAAGTCAAACTTAAGCTGACCCCAATTCTTTTGGTAGCACGGCGAATTTTTAAAACGACATCCCGACACTGTTCCAGCATAACAAATGCTTGTGAAGCATCTGGAGGGGAGGTCACCGCAATTTCATGTTCAAAAAGTTCTTGTTTTTTGTACTTCTCGATAAATTCAACAATTTCACGGTTTTGAACTAAAAATGGTGATTCATATTCAGTTAATTCCGGTTGAGCATTAATAAATTCGGGGTAAAGACCAATTCCACTTATACGATAAGATAAAACGGTAATTGCTTTAATCATTTCACTTTGAATGACAAGCTTTTCATCTACATTACTTTGGCTTTGTCCAATAAGACCAAATAGATTTGCCCAATCTTCCTCATCAATATTATTGAGCCAAATTTTGTCACTTTCTAAATAGAAAATTCTACCAATTAATATTTTGAGTTGGCTTGCATCTTCAATTAACGGTAAAAAATGTGCTCCGAGCCTTTGTCCTAGCTGGTTCCAAAAACCATCTAAAGACAAAATTCCGCTATCGGCATATAAGCTGACTTGTTTATAGCGATTAATTAGACGTAATAAAAAAGTTTGTAGCAGGAAGGGTGCTGTAGGTGTGCGTAATAGGCTTTCAATGAAAGCCTGTATTTTTTGCTTTATCTCATCCGTATTTTGAGGATCGGATGGACGAATAGCATTGACTAACTCAATAAGTAGATTTTCGTCAACGACAGCTTGAGAATCCTCAAGCTGTTTCTGTATTTTTAAAAAAAGATCTGAAAAATTTATATGCATAGGCAAAATAATATCTATTGTATTCGATGTAACGCAAGCTGAGTTAAGTTAATCAAAGCCTGACGATACGGTGTATCAGGTAGGTTTGATAAAGCTTGCAGTGCTGCTTCTGTTTCTTCTTGGGCACGTTGGTGACAATAATCTAAAGCACCAGACTTCTGTACAATTTCTATGACCTGAGATAATTGGTCCACTCCACCAGTTGCAATGCTGCGACGAATAATCGCATGCTCTTCACCTGTTGAGTGTGCTAATGCAGAAATTAACGGTAAAGTTGGCTTACCTTCCATTAAATCATCACCAATATTTTTACCTAATGTTTCAGCATCTGAAGTGTAGTCTAAAATATCATCAATAATTTGGAATGCATTACCAAAATGACCGGCAAACAATCTTAATGGTTCACGATATGCTTCTTGTCCAGCCAGAATAGCAGCGCCTTCTGTAGCCAACTCAAACAGGCGAGACGTTTTACCATGAATAATTTTTAAATATGTTTCTTCGGTTGTATCTGGTTGATGCTGTGATTGAAGTTGTAATACTTCACCTTCAGCAATTTCACATGTACCTGTTGAAAAGTCTTTCAATAAAGTCATGTTATTTAAATCGACCAGTAAATCAAACGCACGGGCAATCAGGAAGTCACCGACTAATACGGCTGTTTGATTGTTCCATGTCGCATTTGCTGTAGGTCGACCACGACGAAGCCCAGATTCATCTACCACATCATCATGAACCAATGTCGCGGTATGCAACATTTCAATGATTGCAGCCAGACGTTGTGCATTTTGCATGTTGTCTAAACCACAAGCGCGAGCCGCCAGTAAACACATAATCGGACGCATACGCTTTCCGCCAGCTTCAACCACATGTTTGCTGACAGACATGACTAAACCGACTTTTGAGCTAATTCCTTCATTAATCAAGTGATCCATCGCAGCAAAGTCTGAGGCAACAGGCGCAAGAATGTCTTGCTTGAAATCGATGACCATATGAAGAAAAACCCCGTATTGGTAGATAAGTGGCGTTAGTGTAACAATTAAAGGTGTGTTGCACAGGTAAACAAGTGGCTGATATTAATCATTTCTATTGTCTTTATGCGTTCTTTGTTCTTTATTTAAGCAAAACATGATATTTCCGGCAAAACAATAAATTTAATGACATCAGCATTAATACAACTTGTTCTTGTCGCAATTTGTGTCTGGAACTGTATTTTAATTTTCATTCAGAATCAATGAAAACTGCTAAATTCCAATCGAAGCTGTCTGTTGATTTTGTAAAAAGAGGGGAATAGGAGCCACTGATAAATAGAAAATACTTGTCGTTTGATCAAATTTCACTTAAAATCTGTCGCCTTATATAACCCCAGTGGCGAGCGTTTTAAGATCGATATATCCCTTATCGGCACGACGACACGGGCTAATTGGAGTACATTATGTACGCAGTAATCCAAAGCGGTGGTAAACAGCACCGTGTAGTTGAGGGTGAAACCCTTAAAGTTGAATTATTGAAAGCTGAATCTGGTGCGACTATTACATTTGATGATGTATTAATGGTTGTAAACGGTGACAGCATTCAAATCGGTGCTCCAGTTGTAGCTGGCGCTAAAGTAACTGCAGAAGTGGTTGGCCATGGTCGTCACGACAAAATCCGCATTATCAAAATGCGTCGTCGTAAACACTACCGTAAACAACAAGGTCACCGTCAATGGTTCACTGAGTTGAAAATTACTGGTATTTCAGGCTAATCACGAGGAGTAAGAGACATGGCAACTAAAAAAGCCGGTGGATCGACGAAGAACGGTCGTGATTCAAACCCAAAAATGTTAGGTGTTAAAGTTTACGGCGGTCAAGCTGTAACTGCTGGTAACATCATCGTTCGTCAACGTGGTACTGAGTTCCACGCTGGTGCAAATGTTGGTATGGGCCGTGACCATACTTTATTTGCTACTGCTGACGGCGTAGTAAAATTCGAAGTGAAAGGTCAATTTGGCCGTCGCTACGTAAAAGTTGAAACTGTATAAGTTTTAGCTTCAAAAAAAGCCCACATTTTGTGGGCTTTTTTTATGGAATTTAATCTGGTGTATCTTCATCATGATGAATGAAATTCTACAAACAACATGAATAACATAACAAAATATCTTATTTTCTCAATGATTAGCACAGAGTTTGTCGGTTAATATGAGTCTTGAATTAAGAGCTTGCTAAGTTTCATAACTTTGGAAGATGGCAAGTTGTCTTACAGCAACTAAAAAGGTGATGACATGAATATGCTTCGTAAAACTATGTGTGCTATTACACTCAGCGCGTCAGTGCTTGCTCCTGTAATGAGTACTACAGTGTTTGCTGCGCCTGTAGCAGCACCGGAGCAACAGGCAATTGGGAACCTGGTTAATCAGTTATCAGGTTTACAGCGTTTGACTGCCGACTTTGAACAAACAACTAAAGCCAATACAAAAACTGTGGCACAGAAAAAGAGTTTAAGTGCACAGCATATGAACCAGACATTCAAAGGCTCAATGAAAGTTGAGCGTCCGGGGAAATTTTATTGGGAAACAGTAAGTCCTGCTAAACAAACTATTGTAACGAGCGGAAAAACAGTTTGGATCTATGATCCAGATTTACAACAAGCGGTCCGCCAAAGCTTAGATGATCAGGTTGCAGATACACCAGCATTATTACTTTCTGGTAATACCAATCAAATCATGAAATCTTATCGTGTAACGCAACCCGATAAATCAAAACTTTATTTCACATTATTCCCTAAAAAAGAAGATGGTGCTTTCCAAAGCTTAACAATTAGTTTTGGAGCAAATAAAGCCCCTACGCTTATGGTGTTACAAGACTCATTAGGTCAGACCACCTATGTGCGCTTTAAGAACGTGAAAGTAAATGCTTCAATTCCAGCATCTGTCTTTAACTTTACGCCACCAAAAGGCACAGACATTATTGATCAATAATTAAAGCCTCTTCAAAAAAGCTACCTTTCACGGTAGCTTTTTGTATATAAGAGAGATAGATACATTTTTTAACCCCATCTCGATCGGACGCTTTGTATAGTGATAGAGGTAAATTCATGGGGGTTATTATGCGACTTTACGATAAAAAAATTATTTGTATTCTTCCATTAATGGCTGCAATGGCAATTGTGAGTGGTTGCCAACCAAAGTCGACAGCCAAAGAAGAGCAGGCTGCTTCGACTGCAAAAGTTAAAGAAACTAAAGAGGCTGGTGTTCCTGTAATTCAGGCAAAAGTAATCCCAGTAAAATTGCCAAAATCAAAAGTTTGTTTAGAAGATGGTTGTACTGAGTATGACTTTCAAACAGTACAAACCAATCAGAAGTGGATTAATGATTACTTCACTAATCGAATAAAGAAAGCAGATCCGAATGCTTTTGCAAATTTGGCTGATCAGCCAGTTGAAGTGCCTGAAGGCGAGCCTCGTTCGAGTCAAAGTGCAATTTATGTTCGCTATTTAGGACAAAATTATAATCTTGCAACCTTTGCATTACAGACCTATTCGTATTCTGTTGGTGCAGCACATGGTATGTCACATCAAGAGTTCGTGACTTTTGATTTATTAAATAAAAAACATATTACTGTTGCCGAACTCATTCAGCCAGATGTCGAAAAACAATTAGTTGATGCACTTTTTAATGCAAATACAAATTGGCTTCAAGAGCACAATATTAGCCGTGAAAAGCTGCAATTAAGTGATAATTTCTACTATGGCGCAAATGGGATTGTCTTTGTCTATCCAATTTATGAGTTGGCTTCTTATGCTGAAGGGATGTCTGAATTAACGCTACCATATTTTGAAGCGAGTAAATTCATTAAACCTGAGTATTTACCGAGTGTGCCAAAGTATAAGTTCTAAAATAGGTGATCTATTCTAACAATTGTGTGAAAGCTATTCGTTATGAAGATGATCACTATATTTTTTAGTGTGAAGGCCTTACACTATAGCCAGTTTTTTACCCATATTATGATTGATTATGATCGACCCTAAGTTACTCAGAAATAATATTGAAGCTGTTAATGCAGCTTTGGCAAAACGTGGTGTTCAATTAGATGTTCAAGAATGGGCTTCTTTAGAAACTCGCCGTAAAGACTTGCAATCAAAAACTGAAAAATTGCAGGCAGAACGTAATGCCGGTGCAAAACAAGTGGGTCAGATTAAAAAATCCGGTGGTGATGCTTCTGAAATCATGGCGCGTATGCAAGCGATTGGTGATGAAATCAAAGCTGCTGAAGTAGCTTTATCAGAGCTCCAAAACGAGATTGAACAAAAAGCGCTTAGCATCCCTAACTTACCAGATGAGTCTGTTCCTGCTGGTAAAGATGAAGATGATAACGTTGAAATTTCAAAATGGGGTACGCCTCGTCAGTTTGATTTTGAAATCAAAGATCATACTGACTTAGGTGAGTGGATGGGCGGTTTAGAGTTTGAAACTGCGACTAAATTGACTGGTTCACGTTTTAGTGTGTTGAAAGGTTCTTTAGCGCGTCTACAACGTGCTTTAACACAGTTCATGCTTGATACCCATACTTTAAAGAATGGTTATACAGAAGCTTATGTGCCTTATTTGGTAAATGCTGATTCACTTCGTGGTACTGGTCAGTTACCAAAATTTGAAGAAGATTTGTTCAAACTTCAAGGTGAAAAAGAATATTACCTCATCCCTACAGCAGAAGTTCCTGTTACTAACTTTGTTCGTGATGAGATTATTGATACCGAACGCTTGCCATTAAAATATGCAGCGCATACACCGTGTTTCCGCAGTGAAGCTGGTTCTTATGGTCGCGATACCCGTGGTTTAATTCGTCAGCATCAGTTTGATAAAGTTGAGATGGTGCAAATCGTTAAACCTGAAACTTCTATGCAGGCACTTGAAGATCTTACTGCACATGCTGAGGGCATTTTGCAGGCACTTGGTTTGCCATACCGCAAAATTTTGCTCTGTGGTGGAGATATGGGCTTCGGTGCGACTAAAACTTACGACTTAGAAGTTTGGGTTCCAAGCCAAAATACTTACCGTGAAATCTCAAGCTGCTCTAATATGGGTGATTTTCAGGCACGCCGCATGAAAGCACGCTACAGAATGGATCAAAAGAAGACTGAATTAGTGCACACACTAAATGGTTCAGGTCTTGCAGTTGGACGTACTTTGCTTGCTGTAATGGAAAATTACCAGCGTGAAGATGGTTCTATCGAGATTCCAGAAGTATTACGCCCATATATGGGTGGTTTAACCTTTATTGACTAAGCTTTGCATCTAAATTGTGCACGGTTTTTGCTTAACCCAAATCAGATGATTAATGTAGAGGTTTAAGGTGGATATTTTTCCAATCTCTTTAAAGTTGCAACAGCAACGTTGTCTGATTGTGGGTGGTGGGCATATTGCTTTGCGCAAAGCAAATCTTTTAGCCAAAGCTGGAGCCGTAATTGATATTATTGCTCCAGCAATTGAAGATCAGCTTTTAGAGTTGGTTCAGGCGAGTGGAGGACAGTATTTTGCTGAGACCTTTGCCGAAATTTTTTTAAATACACCTTATAGATTAGTCATTGCTGCGACTAATGATGCGCAAGTGAACAAAGCTGTTTTTGAGCAATGTGAAGTGCGTAATTTACTGGTAAATAGTGTCGATGATATTCCACACTGCCGTTTTATGGTTCCAGCAATTATTGATCGTTCTCCATTGATCATTTCTGTTGCCTCAAATGGCGCATCACCTGTTTTATCTAGACAACTTCGTACTCAAATAGAAACGATTGTTCCACATGGCATGGGGAAACTTGCTGAGTTTTCTGGTCAATGGCGTAAGCAAGTAAAAGAAAAGATTAGTAACCCAGATGAGCGTCGAATCTTTTGGGAAAACTTATATGCTAGCCCATTAAAAGAACAAGTTTTTAATGACAATTTAGAAGTTGCAAATGATTTGATTCAGCAAGCCTTAACAGAATGGACTGCACCTAAAGGTGAAGTTTATTTGGTGGGGGCTGGGCCAGGTGATCCTGAACTACTGACATTAAAAGCATTGCGTCTTATGCAGCAAGCAGATGTCGTGATTTATGATCGTTTGGTGTCTGCACCGATCTTAGAACTTTGCCGTCGCGATGCGACCAAAGTTTATGTAGGTAAAGCCCGTTCAAATCACTCTGTTCCTCAAGATGGTATCAATGCTTTACTGGTTGAATATGCTCAAAAAGGAAAGCGTGTTTGTCGTCTAAAAGGTGGTGATCCGTTTATCTTTGGGCGTGGTGGTGAAGAGATTCAAGAGCTAGTTGAGGCAAATGTCACTTTCCAAGTTGTGCCAGGAATAACAGCAGCATCTGGTTGTTCAGCTTATGCAGGAATTCCATTAACTCATCGTGACTATGCACAAAGTGTACGTTTCTTGACTGGGCATTTAAAGGAAGGTTCACCTGAACTCCCTTGGAATGAACTAGTTTATGAAAATCAAACTTTAGTCCTCTATATGGGGTTAGTTGGTTTAGAACGCATTTGTGAGCAACTTATTGCTCATGGTCAACGTGCTGATATGCCTGTAGCTTTAATATCTAAAGGAACCACACCAGAACAGAAAGTTATTGTTGGAACATTAGCTGATATTGCAACTAAAGTGTCTGAACATCATATCGTAGCACCGACTTTAACCATTATTGGTGAAGTGGTGAATTTACGTGAACAGTTAAAATGGCAATAAATTTATCTGAATTTATTGCTGGTTATTAAAGTCGAGAAAATTTGTGATTCATGTTGTCCTATACGAGCCTGAAATTCCTGCCAATACAGGCAATATCATTCGTTTATGTGCTAATACGGGCGCACAGCTACATTTAGTCAAGCCACTAGGTTTTGAATTAGATGATAAAAAGCTCAAACGAGCAGGTCTTGATTATCATGAATGGGCGCGTATGCAGATTTGGGACAACATTGAACTATGCCTTGCAGACTTAAAAGCTAAAGGTGTTGAGCATGTTTTTCCACTCACCACTAAAGGCTCAGCGACTCCACATACAGTCGATTTGAATCGACCTGTGGCTTTACTGATGGGGCCAGAAACACGTGGTTTGCCTGAGCATGTCCGCTTAATGTTTCCACAAGAACAGTGGATCCGTTTGCCAATGGCCGAAAACTCAAGAAGTTTAAATTTATCTAATGCAACCGCCGTGATTGTTTATGAAGCATGGCGTCAGCAGGGCTTTAAAAACTTAGGATAAGTTATCTAATTTTAAGTAAGAATAAGGCCACAGTTGTGGCCTTATTTGTTTTAGATGTCTTATTTAGGGAAAATTACACCACTTGCTAAATCATAATTTGTTGGTGAGTTGGTATAGACCGATCCAAGTCGAACTGCAAAGAACCAACCTAATTTACCTTGGTCTTGAATTCGATTTTCAACGAGATATGGCTCATCTGTTTCGGATGCAGCATCTTCAATAAATACTTTATATTCAATAGGCCCTGTATTTTCACTATCACGCTCAAATAGATAACCATCAATATTAAAGAAGCCTAGATTATTGTTCGCATCCACCAATCTATAACCTTCAGCTGCCTGCTCTTTAAGAAGTTTTTCAAGTTTTATTGCATCTTCCTTGTTAAACGGAATATGTTGTGGAACTTCAAAATAACGATACGCATAGGTTCCGTTATGTGTACTGCTATTTACACAAGTAGGTACATAGAAGGTTCCATTCGTTGTGCCGTTATTGGTGAATTCTGAGTTTGCGTAAATTAGCTTACAACCTTGTGCACCAAGTTCATTGAAGGCATTCAAAATACTCGTGCGAGAAGTGTTGGTTAAGAAGCGATTAGAATAAGAATATGTTGCTGGTTTCTTATCATTTTTAACAAATAAATATTTATCTGTATTCGAAGTTACTTCTCCAAATGAAAGTTTATATATATAGCCTAAGCTACCTTGTTTATTTAACTCATTTACCCATAGTAAATAACGGTTTGCCACTGAATTAGTTTTAACATCAACTGTTTTATAGGTGTATGTATCAGTGGTTTTATTGTTTTTGACATATAAATTTTTATATAGGGCAAAGCTACTATTAGGATTATCCAAACTGACTGATGGTGTGAGAAGGGCGTAGCCTTGGCGTCCTTGATCATTAAGTTGGGTTAATAGATCTGCCCAAGATTCTTTATTGTCCGCTAGTCTATAACTTGCTGTTGCCAATACTTGTGTCGGCTTTTGCATGCTTGCTGGTGGAGTTGTTTTTGTGAAGCAAGTATTCATGAGATCAAAGTTTGCTTGCTGCAAATAATTATGTATCGCATTTGGTTCATTCGTAGGGACTAGGCAGAATTGATTTGCATTTTTAAAACCTAAAATAGCAGATTGTTTTTGCTCCAATTCTCCAGCTACAACAAGCTGCCAATCTACTTTATTATAGCTTGAGGTTTGTATTGTCTGAGGTGCTCCAATATTTGAAACCAGACTAAAATCTTCAGCTTGGCGGTAACTTGCAACGATGTTACCTGTGCAGTTTGATTCATTCTCATAACGTACTGTTTCACTGGCAAATCGAACACTGTTATCAGAAACCTTAATAATGTTCATTTTTAGAGCAGAACCGTTAATACAACCTCCTTTGCCCGCTAACCAACTTCCAACAAAGCGATCCGCTACACTTGTTGGTGTTGGTGTTGGTGTTGGTGTTGGTGTTGGTGTTGGTGTTGGTGTTGGTGTTGGTGTTGGTGTCGGTGTCGGTGTCGGTGTCGGTGTCGAATCATTATCGTCAGACCCGCACCCACTTAAAGCTATAAAAATCAAAGCAATGCTGCTTCCTTTTACTATGTTATTCATCACATGAACCCTTTTTTTATTAAAAATGTGAAAATTTAACATTTTTAAAATAGATCAATTATAATGCAGTTGTAAAGATCAAATTTGAAAAAAGGTTCAACATGGCAGCTTATAATCAAATTGAAATATTCGAACAAAGCCAAAAATGGTTTGACCAGTTGCCATTAGAATGGAAAAACTGGCTTGAAGAAAATTTAGAAAAAGGGTGTGGAATTGAACAATTAGTCGATGTATTAAAAGCAAATGGATTTGAGCCAAGATTTGAAATGAATGATTTGAAATTTCAGATTTTATCGGATCATGATCAAGAGTGGATAATTGAACAAGTTTTAAATAAGGTCACGTCTGCGGAAATTATAAAAATATTAATAGAGCAGGGGCATGATGGTTTAAAAGTAAAAGAGTATTTAAATAATTTAGAAAATAATCAGTTATATAAGATTTTGAAGAAAAAGCATCATCAACTTAAAAAACGTGAATGGTTAATAGAAACTGTAGATCAATTGGCACAGCTAAACTCTGGCTATAGTGAAGAAATTCCTTCAATTACTGCTCCACAGTTCTCTAGCTTTATAAAAGATTACTATAGTCAACATCGCCCTGTGATTTTAAAAGAAGGAATAGAACATTGGCCAGCTTTGCATAAATGGTCTCCGCAATATTTTGCTTCTAAAATTGGCCATCATTCAGTTGAAGTTCAGATGAATAGAAATTTAGATGAACAGTTTGAAAGACATTCTCCATTACTCAAACAGAAAATGAAGATGTCAGAGTTTGTATCAAAAGTTATGTCAGTTGATGCCAGTAATGATTTTTATATGACTGCAAATAATGCGACCAACAGCCATCAGATGCTTCAAGAACTATTTTTAGATATAGGTGATTTTGCAGAAGGTTATTGTGACTTGGCTTTAAAAGATGAGCGTAGTTTTTTATGGTTTGGACCTAAAGGAACATTTACGCCATTACATCATGATTTAACGAATAATATGTTAGTTCAAATTTATGGACGCAAAAAAGTAACTTTAATTCCTGCCTTGCAAGTTCCTCATCTATATAACGATCATTGGGTGTTTAGCGAATTAAGTAATGCAAAAAAAATTGATTTTGAAAAATATCCTTTGGCAAGATCAATCACTCCAGTGGAATGTATTTTGAATGCTGGGGAAGCTTTGTTTATACCAATTGGTTGGTGGCATAGTGTAGAAAGTTTAGATGTCTCAATCAGTATTTCTTTTACCCATTTTAATGCGCCAAATCATTATGTTGATCGGTTTCCAAAAGAGGTCTAAGAATGAAAATTGCATCTTAAACCGTTCAGTGTGACAATTGCTCGGCCCATACTGTTTTTCAAATATGAAGGAAAATTGTTACCCTATGACCACACTCCAAACGAACAATGCAGAACTTAATCAGAAGCAGGTATTAATGTTAATGGAATACCTGACGCAATGGTTAATTCGTTCAGGAGTGGGATATAACGACTTTGTGACTGCTTTGAAACCTGTTTTCTATCAACAGGCTTTAACTGAGCTAGAGCGTATAGAACAAAAGCCAACTGATTCAGCGGTCAGTTTACTTTCAGGGTTACATCGCAAAGATGTGAATGCCTTTAAAAAGGCGATGCAGGCTGGGCAGCCTTTAACAGAAGCAAAAGTAGCAGAGCCCGTAAGTGTTCCTGCTCGGGTGATTGGCTTGTGGCTTGCAGAGGGATTGGCAGAAAAAATTCCTTTTATTAGCGAAGATCAGATTAGCTTTGAAAGTTTGGTAAAGAAAGTTTCAACTGAAAAACACCCAAGATCTATTTTGAATGAACTTGAGCGTCTGAACATTGTGAAAGAACAAGATGGCCTTGTGGTGTTGCAGCAGCGTAGTTTTATGCCTGATGTTGAGCAATTCGAAGTTCGAAAATTATTAACGAATAACTTAGAGGCACATTTAGCTGCTGGAGTTCATAATTTATTTCAACCAGAAAAAGAACCCTATTTAGAACAAGCAATTTTTGCTGATGAACTAACAGATGAATCGATCACTTTACTTAAAGAAGCAAGTTTACGCTTGTGGGAAGATCTATCATTACAAGTACTCAAGTTAGCCATTGAACGTTGTGCACTCGATGAAGGAAAAGAGGGTGCAACCAAAATTTTCCGTTTCGGAGCTTATCAATATGATGAAAATAACTTATAAAAAATTAATAATATCCATGAGTTTCATTTTGATGGGTGGTCTTTTGACTGCTTGTGGAGAGGATTTATTCGCGGGTGGTGCCAGTTTAGGTGGATCGGGAAATCCGACTAAACCCGGTAAACCAGGTGATTATGAAACACCTGCCGATGGTGAGAAAGGTGACTCAAAAGATAATGAAATCTGGTTACCTGCGCCTGTTGAAGATGACTGTAATGGCTTGCATCGTAAATTACAGTTCCTGAATAATGTAACGCGTGAACCCATCGAAAAAGAAACAGTTTTTAAATATGCACAGCAGTTAACTTTAAATGGCACAATTGCATTGCAGATTACTCAAACTAATAAGGGATTAGAGAAAATACAAGAACGACAACCTGCATGTTATGTGCCTTTAGAACTCTATTTATTTGGAAATACTAAACGTTCTTATCCAGAAAATGAGTGTAAAGAGACTCAAACTTACGAATATCAGCCTAATGAAACCAAAACTTTCATTGTCAATTATCCTGCATTTGAAGTCATGAATGGTACTTGGAAATATGGTCTAGAAAGCATCTATTTGAAAAATGAGCAGGAGTTAAAACAATGCGAACCTTTAACTATTCAATTTAAAATAAGTGTGCCACCTGAACCGATTAAAATTAATTAAGTTGAGCGGCTTTTAAGCTAAGAAAAAAGCCTAATCGATCAAGTTCAATAAAATTTTAAAGGATTCTTGGGTTAAGCTTGCTCTAGCACTTTTTCATCATAAGTCATTTGAGCTGCTAAAACTTGCTCAATATTGGTTTCGGCCCATTCCTTTAATTGGAATGCCATTGAAGCTACATTTTGCCCTAAAGCGGTAAGTGAGTAATCAACACGAATTGGGGATGTATTCTGAATTTTACGCTCAATAAAACCGTCTCTCTCCAGCATTTTTAACTTCTGTGATAAGACTTTAGGGGAGATACCTTGAATATTCTTTTTGAGCAAATTGAAGTGCTGAGTTTCTTCCTCAAGAACATTTAAAATCAATAAAACCCATTTATCTGCAATTTTTTCAAAAAATAAACGAGCAGGGCAATGTTGTTGAAAAATATTATATTTTAGACATTCATTCATACCATTTACCTATAATTTCTTGAAAAATTACCCTAGTTACCAACTAGTAACTAATTGACACCTAGTTTCTAAAATATATCATAAAGTGGAATTTAATAAAACAAAGGTTTGCTCCCATGTCTAACTCTAATATCGCGGTTGTATATTTCTCTGGTTATGGCCACACTAAAGTCGTGGCTGAAACGTTTGCAAACGAAATTAATGCTCAGCTCATCCAAATTGATCAAGAGGGAAATATTACTGATCAAGATTGGCAGACATTAAATGATGCGAAGGGGATTGTTTTTGGTGCGCCTACTTATATGGGTACAGCGCCATGGCAGTTTAAAAAGTTTGCTGATGCAACTTCAAAAGTGTGGTTTACACGTGGTTGGCAAGATAAAGTATTTGCAGGTTTTACAAACAGTGCGAGCTTAAATGGTGATAAGCAAGTAACTCTTATTCAACTGCAAACTTTAGCATCACAGCATGGTGGCATTTGGGTGAGTCTTGGTTTATTGCCAGCAAATACGAAAGATGCAACACGTGAAGATGTAAACAACTTAGGCGGCTCAGTTGGGCTTTTAGTTCAATCGCCTTCTGATGCAAGTGTGGAAGAGGTTCCAACAGGTGATCTTGAAACAGCAAAACTTTATGCTCAACGTGTACAAAGCATTGTAAATAAAATTTTTGGTTAATTTGACCATAAAAAAGGCGCTTTAAGCGCCTTTTTTATTACTCATGTTCATTATGCTGTGGAGCATTATATTTAAAGCCTTTGGTTTTATAGGCAAGATAACCTACACCAATAACGGCCCAAGCTAAGCCAATTTGTAAGGCAAGCTTATCAATCTCTAACCACATCATAAACACACTGGCAAAACCAAGCGTTGGTATAGCAATATAATTAATGATGTCTTTAAGCGTTTTATTCTTGCCATCTCTTAATGCATAGCGAGAAACTACAGAGAAGTTAACAAAACTAAAAGCAGTTAAAGCACCAAAACTAATCAAGTTAACAATATGTTCAAGATCTAGAAAACCAGCAGATAAAGCAACCACGCCAACAATAAGAATATTGTAAGTTGGAGTGTGCAATTTTGGACTGATATGACCAAATAATTTCTTGTTGATAACTCCATCTCGTCCCATCACATACATTAAGCGTGATACACCCGCATGTGCAGAAATACCTGATGCCATCACAGCGACTACAGCAAAATATAAAACCAAAGTTTTAAACATCAAACTACCAATCGCAGCGACCATCACAGGTTGTGATTCATCTAACGGATTGAAGTAAGTGTTTGGGTTGCTTGGGAAATATAATTGGATAAAGTAAGTACTTACAATGAAAATAATACCTGCAAGTAATGCTGTAGAAAAAATAGCTTTTGGTAGCGTTTTTTCTGCATCTTTTGTTTCTTCAGCAAGAGAAGATAAAGCATCAAATCCGGTAAAAGAGAAGCAGAGTACAGTCGCGCCAGCAATTAAAGAACTGACAGATGTCATATCGTTCCAAAACGGAGTTAATGACCACAATGCCGCTTTATCTGGATTTAAAGTTCCATCTGCATATACACCTTGAGTAAGTAAGATATATACTTGATAAACAAAATAAAAAATTACGCCAAGCTGAATAACAACAATCGTACTGTTAAAACGTGCAACGAACCGTGCACCAAATAAATTAATAACAGTCATGAGCGTTGTTAAACCAATCACCCATAACCAGTTATTTACTTCTGGAAAAAGAGCTCTTAGATAAATATCTGCCAAGATAATATTAACAAGCGGTGACAATAGATAGTCTAACCAAGAAGACCAACCCACCATAAAGCCAACATTAGGGTGAATTGATTTTTGAGCATACGTATAAGCCGACCCAGAAGAAGGGTAGCGCTTAATCATATGTCCATAACTGATCGATGTTAATAAGATTGCGACTAATGCAAAAATGTAGGAAGTTGGTACATGACCACCACTTCGTTCTGACACTAAACCAAAAGTATCAAATAACGTTAATGGTTGAATGTAAGCTAAACCAATAATAACAATATGCCAAAGTACAAGATTCTTTTGAAGCTTGCCTGTTGGTTTAGTCCCAGATAAATTTGTCAACGGCGTTATCCTCATAATCGTTGATCAAGGATCAGCTTGGTGTTAAGGATCGTTTGAGACGAACGATCCCCCCTACAGAAAAAGATAAAGTGCGCCAATCTATCCTAAATTGATATAAATTGTCAGTACTTTCATCTATTTTTTAGCAATTTTTTTGCCATATGTTTCAAATAAAATAATCAATAAAAATGCTTAGTGATAAAAAAGGTCTGATTCAATATATAAATCAGACCTTTATGTAGTTTCTTGGAGTTTAACTTATCGAATTACCAAGCTTTTTCTAAGATATCTCGGATATCTTTTAAGCTTGCTTCTTTCGGGTTATAAATAATTGAGCCATCATTTAGTGCTTTTTCTGCAACTTCATCAAGCTGTGCCTCAGTTACTTTGCCTGTTTCACGTAAAGTGCGTGGTAACTTTGTTAAAGTAAATAGGCGATCACGCATTGCTAAGATAGTCGTAATTGCTCTATCTGCGCGCTGGCTTGCTGGAGTTTGTGCATAAATATCTGCACCAGCAAGCGGTAATAGTAACTCACCAATTTTCTGACCATTTACTTGTTTATTATATTCAAGTACATAAGGTAAGAATAAATTCATGCATAGACCGTGGGGTAGGTGAGCAACAGCACCTAAAGCATGCCCTAAAGAGTGAACTAAGCCGACCATTGAATTAGAAAATGCAATACCGGCCATTGTGGAAGCTTGAGCTAACTCTAAGCGGCCTTGTGAGTCATTTGGGTTTTCTAAGACATTAAAGAGATTTTCACTAATCTTTTTAATTCCGGCACTTGCATAAGCATCGCTCAATGGATTAGCAGCCATACATGTATAGGCTTCAACACAATGCGTTAATGCATCCATACCAGTCATTGCAGTTAAATGAGGCGGTAATGTAAGCGTCATGCGCGGATCCAAAATCGCTGCATGTGGCATTAAATAATAAGAAGCAAATGCTAACTTAACATTCTTTTGAGTATCTGAAACCACGGCAACCATTGTTACTTCAGAACCAGTGCCAGAAGTTGTTGGAATCACAAAAAATGGTTTTAATGGCTTCGGTAGGTTGTGAGCACCTGCATATTGCAATAAGTCATTTCCACCTTCAGAAACTAAAATATTAGTTGCTTTAGACGTGTCTATGACTGAGCCACCACCAACAGCAATAATCGCATCACATTTGTTTGCTCGATAAGCTTCTGCTGCAAGACGAACGACCTCTAAACTTGAGTCGGGTGGAACATCATCAAAAACATGACCAATGACAGCATCAGTTGTACTAAATGCAGCTTCAATCGGATTTAATAAGCCATTTGCTCGTACACCCTTATCTGTAATGATAAGAGGGCGTTTTGCACCCAAAGTTGCAAGCTCAAACGGAATATGTTCTAGCGCAGCATTACCAGCAATGACTTTTACAGGACAAAAGAATTCGTAATATGGTTTGGCCATGTTATGCGCTCCGCTTGAAATAGGACTTGGCTACTTTTAGGTAAATATTTGCAGCCTCGTTGAATTTTTCTTTTAGACTAAGTTCGGTTGGGTATTCTTTGACTGCTAGTGAAGCAACCAATTTAGGTAAAATAAGAGCTTCCATTTTATTTAGGCAACGTACTAAGCGGATAGCAGCAGATACATCACCATCGGCAATCATGCGGTCATTGGCAAATGCTTGAGCAGTACTTTCTTGAAAAGAAAATACCAAAAAGGCATGAGTCACGTGTTTGAATGTAATCGTTAAGTCTGGTTTTCTTTCAGCTCTTTGAAGTAGTTCTAACTGTTTGTCTTCTGTAACTCGAGCAAAAAATGCTGGTCCATTCGGGAAAACATTCATTGAAAGTACAAAGTGAACAGGAAATTTAGATACTTCCTCTTGTATTTCAGTGTCCACTTGACTTGCCATGACCAAGCCACGACCAATAACATCCATCATGAGCTTAACGTAGGCAAGTTGCAGAGTCGGCTTTACCGCTTTTGTCGAAATCACTCGCGTATCCCTTGTTAAAATTATGCGAAAGCAAATTTAGAGTAATTACTCTAATCCATTTTTATTTCATCGCAAAGCGATTTATTCATATTTGACTTTAGGGTCATTAAAGTACCCAGTACCATTAATATACTCAATAAAGTCCTGACAAAGTTGACCAAATGATGGATAAGGAGTCACTAAATCTTGTATACGTACCATTTCTAAGCCTGCATAGCCGCAAGGGTTGATGGTCTGGAATCCATCTAAGGCACAGTCCAAGTTTAATGCTAATCCATGATAACTACGACCACGACGAATTTTAAAACCTAAAGAACCAATCTTACGACCATCTACATATACTCCAGGTGCATCGGGCTTGGCATAAGCTTCAATTCCATATTTTTTTAAAACATCTATCATGAATTGTTCAGCAAAACTAACCAATGTACGTACGTTCCATTTTAGACGATTAAGGTCAAACATAAAGTAAGCAACCAGTTGACCTGGCCCATGCCAAGTCACTTGCCCGCCACGATCAGTTTGTACGACTGGAATATTTGATGAAATTAGGATGTGTTCTGGTTTACCAGCTTGACCTTGTGTTAAGACATTATGATGTTGAAGTAACCATAACTCATCAGGCGTATCTTGATCACGCTCGTTTGTTAAGAGTTTCATGGTTTCAAACTTGCTTTGATAATCTTGTAAATCGTTCCATTGGCGAATGATCAAGTTAGGTTTATCAAGGCTCATCACAATATTTTCCTATAAGTTGGTTTCTGCGGCACCCAGTTAATATCTGTAAGATAGAAGCCGAAAACCCTGTAATTTTAAAGGATTTTATAATAGGGTTTCTAAATATTTGTATTGTTTTTTCACTGTTTGATAGCTTAAAAATTTCTCAAAAAAATACCACAGTAAGAGTGTCTGACTGTGGTATTGATTGAAGAACTTAAAATTAAAGCGCAGTTCTAATCTGCGGGCAAGCAGCTAAGTCAGCATAAAGTGCATGAACTTGTTCTAATTCTTCAAAGCGCAATTGTGCTGTTAAAGAATGATACTTGCCGGTGCGAGATTCTTGAACTTTTAATGTTGAGTGGTCGAAGTCTGGGAAATGTTTCACCAAAATGTCGACTACAGCAACACGTAATTCTTCACCCGCATCGCCAATAAGTTTAATTGGATAATCCATCGGAAATACCCAAAGATGTTCTTGTAGTTCGCGAGATGGAGTGCGGTCTAACATAAGTTACCTCATGATTTGAAACGCCTGCATTATCGCAGGCGTTTATAGCTCTTTCTATTAAATGGGGCTTGGTTTTGAAATTTCAAGCCTTCAAAACTTAGTCATTTTCCAAGAAAGAACGTAAGTGTTCAGAACGGGAAGGGTGGCGTAATTTACGCAATGCTTTCGCTTCAATCTGACGAATACGTTCACGTGTTACGTCAAACTGCTTGCCCACTTCTTCTAGTGTGTGATCGGTTGGCATATCAATACCAAAACGCATCTTCAATACTTTTGCTTCACGTTCAGTTAAGTTTTCCAATACTTCGCGTGTTGCTTCTTTTAAGCCTTCTGAAGTCGCAGCATCAATTGGAGAAGTGATGTTTTGATCTTCAATGAAATCACCAAGATGCGAATCTTCATCATCACCAATAGGTGTTTCCATTGAAATCGGTTCTTTGGCAATCTTAAGTACCTTACGAACCTTAACTTCGTCCATTTCTAAACGTTCACCTAATTCTTCAGGTGTTGGTTCACGGCCCATTTCTTGTAACAATTGACGAGATACGCGGTTGATCTTGTTAATCGTTTCAATCATATGTACAGGAATACGAATTGTACGAGCCTGATCGGCAATCGAACGGGTAATCGCCTGACGAATCCACCAAGTTGCATAAGTCGAGAATTTATAACCACGACGATATTCAAACTTGTCTACCGCTTTCATCAAACCAATGTTCCCTTCTTGAATCAAGTCAAGGAACTGTAAACCACGGTTGGTATATTTCTTCGCAATCGAAATTACCAAACGAAGGTTGGCTTCTACCATTTCTTTCTTAGCACGGCGTGCTTTCGCTTCACCAATCGCCATACGCTTAGAAATATCTTTAATTTCAGCAACGCTTAAACTAAGTTCTTTCTCAATATCTGCAATTTTTTGCTGGAATGCTAAAACATCCGGACGAACTTTTTCTAAATGCGCCTTGATTTCAGCAGGAGCTTTAGCAATCTGTTCATCTAACCAAGCTGGATTAGATTCTTGCTTAGGGAAAGATGTACGGAATTGAGTACGGTCCATACGGCCACGACGTACTGCATAACGCATGATTTCACGTTCATTGGCACGAATTTGTTCGTGTGTGCCACGAATCATTTCAGAAATGATATCGAATAAACGTGGTGTAAATTTAAACATCATGAACACAGTAGCTAACGCTTCTAAAGCTTCGTCTGCTTCAGGGCTGTTACGGCCATGTTTCTCAATAATACCTTTTGTTTTAGTCCATGCAGATTCAAGTTCATTAAAACGAATCTTTGCAACTTCAGGGTCTGGACCAGACTCACCTTCAGAATCATCGTCGCTTTCTGACTCTTCATCTTCTTCGTCATCGTCAAGCTTAACTTCTTTTGCTGGTGTAGCTGGCGCATCATCTTCTTCAAGTTCAGTTTCTTCTTCTAGAACTTCAGGAATATCTTCGTCAGTTTCCGGATCAAGATAGCCAGATAAAATATCGGCAAGGCGACGTTCGCCAGTCAAGAAATCATTATATTCTTTTAATACAACTTCAACAGCATTTGGCCAGTACGCAATTGAGTTAAGGACATCACGGATCCCTTCTTCAATACGTTTTGCAATGCTGATTTCACCTTCACGGGTTAACAGTTCAACTGTACCCATTTCACGCATGTACATACGTACAGGATCTGTCGTACGTCCAGGCTCATTTTCAACCGATGCAAGTACGGCAGCAGCTTCTTCTTCAGCAACTTCATCGGCTGTGTCAGTTGACTCACCGAACATGGTATCGTCAGATTCAGGTGCACGCTCGTGTACAGGAATACCAACGTCTTGAAGCATTTGAATAATGTCTTCAATCTGTTCGCTTTCAGTAATCGAGTCCGGCAGATGATCGTTAACCTCAGCGTAAGTTAAGTAACCTTGTTCTTTGCCTCGGCTAATCAGAGCCGCTACTTGAGAAGTAGGGGAATGCATATCGCTCATCTTTGCTTACTCTTCGTTGAATCTGTGGCAGTGAAAAACCGTGCATGATAGCACAATTTGCTTGAAATGTTTTGGGTTTGATCGGTAACCGTTAAATAAAAAATATCTTTGAATTCACGTCTGTTTTTTGAATATTGGGCTAAAATCATTTTTTTCAAGCTTAAATCATCGAAAAGATCATAGAATTTTTTCTTGATCAAAAAAATAGTTGAGTTTTATAAATACACAATTTTTCGGGTGAAAAAAAGTACAAATATGCAGTTTAATGAAAAAAATATAAATAAAACTTGACATGATTCTGTAAGAGAGATAAATAGCGCCTAGACCCATTCACATTTTTTCATTAGAGGTAGTTTTAGTGTCTTCTACAGATTTTGAACTAGATGATAACTACGGTGATGATGATGATGTCGGTTTTGATGAGTCATCAGGCAAAATCACTGCGAAAGAATCATTAGAAAAACGTAGATTAATTGATGATCTATTGGCTCAACGCCGTTTAGAGCGTGAGTTGAAAGATTTTGATTATGATTTAGACGATGATGATCTTGATGATGAAGACTAATCAAATCTGAATAGGGCATCGTCAGCTTAAATGCTATGCTATCGTAGATTTCTTTTTTATAGTCAGGTAACACAATGAGTGCGTTAGATTTAGACCAATTAAGTGAATATCTAGATGGAGACCACAATGAGTATGGTCTAGATTTCGCTGCAACTCATGGTTTTCTGTGTGCAATTGCAGTAGGCCCTCAGTTTGACCGTTGGTTAGATGAGCTGTTTGATAATAACCATAAAAAGGTTCCTGCTGAAATTATTCAGCAAATCAAGGCGTGGTTAGAGTCAATTCGACAAGACTTAGCAAATGAGAATGGAATTGTATTTCCATTTGAAATTGAAGAAGCTGATGTTGAATCTAGCTTAGGCGACTGGAGTGTGGGATTTGTTGATGCAATGTTCTTAAATGAAGAGGCATGGTTTGCCCCTGAACATGAAGAACAATTAATTGATTTAACTTTACCAATGATGGTATTTAGTGGAATTGATGAAGAAGATCCGCAGATGGAATCTTTCCGTCGTAATGGACAGTTAATGGATGAACTGGCAGAAGAAATTCCAGATAATTTGAATGAATTATACTTGATGTATCATACTCCAAATTAATTTATTAGAAGAAATAATAAATAACGTCCTTTCTAGGGCGTTTTTTATTATTTGGCTTTTTTAATTGTTTAAAGAATGAAGCAGTCTTTTTTTAAGGTTTATCTTAAATTTGGAGCTTTAATCAGGATGTTGAATGAGTTGTTTTCATAATCTGGTGGAGCTTGATGTTGAAAGTTCTAAAACTAGCTTTTAGTGAATGAATCGGTTTTTGAAGGGCTATGTAGACAAAATATTTTTATTATTTAGTATTTCTATAAAAAAGGCATTTAGAAAACTAAATGCCTTTTCATTAAAAATTATAAACGTTTACGCTTTGCAGCTGCAATTTGAGACTGGCGCATACGGAAACCAGCTTTTTGTTTTTCAGTTGTCTTATCGATGCAATACACGCATGAAACACCATGTTCATAACTTGTTAAAGCTGACTCTTCTGGAGTTAATGGCCAACCACAAGCATGACATTTAATATTTACGCCTTCCTCAACGCCATGAGTTACAGCAGTACGTCCGTCAAATACGAAACATTCGCCTTCCCATAAACTTTCATCGGCAGGGGTTTCTTCTAAGTATTTAAGGATACCGCCTTTGAGGTGATAAACCTCTTGGAAGCCTTCTTGAAGAAGTAAAGATGTTGATTTTTCACAGCGAATACCGCCTGTACAGAACATCGCAATTTTTTTATCTTTATGTTGCTCTAGCTCTTTTTTGACATATTCTGGGAACTCGCGGAATGTCTCAGTTTTAGGGTCGATTGCACCTTTAAAAGTGCCCGCCTTATATTCATAGTCATTACGTGTGTCGATTAAAATTACATCATCACGTGCAATTAAATCATTCCACTCTTTTGGATCGAGGTAGTGGCCCACTAAGTCGCGGGGTTTAACTTCAACACCTAAAGTCACAATCTCTTCTTTAAGTTTAATTTTCATTTTACGGAAAGGTTTGTCAGAGCTATGGGATTCTTTGTATTCCATAGAAGCAAAACCTTCATTAAGCAAAAATTGATAGAGACTATCAATTGCTACACGATCGCCCGCAACAGTACCATTAATTCCTTCACCTGCTACAATCAGAGTTCCACAAAGGTTAATTGTTTTCACTAAGTCTAATAGACGTTGCTGAAGATCTGCAGGATCTTGAACTTCTTTAAATTGATATAGTGCTGCAACAACCCAACCCGCGGTCGCTTGCTGTTCTACAGGTGCAAGCTGTTCTACAGTAGCGTTCATGGAAAACTCCAAATGTATTAAGATATAAATTTAAGGCGCATATTTTAGCGCGAAAATGTGTAATAAGCGAGAAAACCATAAAAAGTATATGGTTTATTTAAGGAGTTTGTTTTGAGTAATGATCATCGAATGCTCTCTCTCACCCCATGTGCAGGGCGTTGTTCAACAGTTTTTGGTGATCAGGTTTGCCGTGGTTGTCGCCGTTTTAACCATGAAGTGATTCAATGGAATACATATACAGCAGAGCAACGCTTGGCTGTGTGGAAGCGCTTAGATGATCAGTTGAATCAAATTCTAGTACCTATGTTGCCTCATGCGAACTTACAGCATGTAGAGGGATTTATTTTAAGTAAGCGTGTTCGGTTGATGGAAGGGGCGAGTAAAGGTCGCAAGCTTTATCATGCTTTGAAAATATGTGAAAAAAATAAGCATCTAGCAACAGAAAGTGGTTTGGGTATTTTAGAACCTCAAGTCAAAACAATATGGGTTGAATTTGAAAGACGTGTTCTAGCTTTGGCTAAAGCGAGTTATGAGTTGGCTTGGTTAAGAGCTGATGGAATTAGTCATCATTTATTAAGTGTGTTTGATGAAGAATAAGTTTTTAAATTGAATTGAAAATACCACAATAAAAAAGCTGCCAGAAGGCAGCTTTTTTATCATTAATTTTCTTTCGAATATTAACGTTTGATGTCGCGCTGAGTCGGGCCAGTGTAAAGCTGACGAGGACGACCGATTTTGTATGGTGCGCTGTGCATTTCTAACCAGTGGCTGATCCAACCTACTGTACGTGCAAGAGCAAAGATTACTGTAAACATTTCTGTTGGGATACCAATCGCTTTAAGGATGATACCTGAGTAGAAGTCTACGTTAGGGTAAAGTTTACGTTCAACAAAGTACGGGTCGTTCAATGCAATACGTTCAAGTTCCATAGCAAGCGCTAATTGAGGATCATTGATATTTAATGCTTCAAGAACTTCGTCACAAGTTTGTTTCATGACTTTAGCACGTGGGTCGAAGTTTTTGTACACACGGTGACCGAAGCCCATGAGTTTAACTTCTTTACGTTTTACTTTTTCCATGAACTCAGCAACGTTTTCTACACTGCCGATTTCATCAAGCATCTTAAGAACAGCTTCGTTTGCACCACCGTGAGCAGGTCCCCAAAGCGCAGAAATACCTGAAGAGATACATGCGTATGGGTTTGCACCAGTAGAACCAGCAAGACGTACTGTAGATGTCGAAGCATTTTGTTCGTGATCAGCGTGAAGCGTGAAGATACGATCCATTGCACGAGCAAGAACAGGATTTACTTTGTAATCACGGTCAGCAGGAGTAGCAAACATCATGTGTAAGAAGTTTTCCGCGTAATTTAAGTCATTACGTGGATAGATGAATGGTTGACCTACTGTGTATTTGTAACTCCAAGCAGCAAGCGTTGGAATTTTTGCAATTAGACGAATCGCAGTGATTTCACGGTGATTGATGTCTTCAATGTCGAGGTTGTTGTGATAAAACGCAGATAATGCGCCAACAACACCAACCATGATCGCCATAGGGTGAGCATCACGACGGAAACCATTGAAGAAACGGCTAACTTGGTCGTGAACCATAGTATGAGCACGAACTTTGGCATCAAATTCTGTTTTTTGTTCAGCAGTTGGGAGCTCGCCATTTAATAATAAATAACAAGTTTCAAGATAGTCTGCTTGAGTTGCTAACTGGTCGATTGGGTAACCGCGGTGTAATAAAATACCTTTGTCACCATCAATGAACGTAATTTTAGACTCGCATGCAGCTGTCGCCATAAAACCAGGATCGAAAGTAAAATGACCTTCTTTCAATATGCTGCTGACATCAATTACATC
This sequence comes from Acinetobacter sp. V116_7, assembly GCF_056735735.1. Lineage (NCBI taxonomy): Bacteria > Pseudomonadati > Pseudomonadota > Gammaproteobacteria > Moraxellales > Moraxellaceae > Acinetobacter > Acinetobacter sp. V116_7. Next base: position 23,037 of record NZ_JBWZIF010000023.1, on the reverse strand, counting down.
TGGACCTAAAGTGCCACTGTAGATTGGTAAACCAATTTCTTTGCCATCAAGATGTAATACGGCTTTTTTGCCATTTGCTTCAGACATTCAATAGATCTCCTGTCCTGGTGAATGTTGATCTGACTCGAAATCCTAATGTTCTCATGTGCGAATCAGACGGTGTCAAAATTTGCTATAAGATTAGTGAGTACTGAAATTTTGTCAATTATACTTATGGATAAAAAATAACGTTCTCACAGAGAGTTAGTCATCAAGACCCGAGCAAAAAAGTCAGTAAAATCACTGCATCGGGATGGTATAATAAGTCAATTCAACAAGAACGTGCAGAAAAAAAATGAAGTATGAGTACAATTGTAAGCAAATTTTTAAATTAAGATTAGGAATGGTAAGTCGGTAGAAAATGCCAATCCAATTAAAAAAATCATAAAACTCATGGCCTAATTTAAAATTGCTAATCAAAAAAAACTCTATTTTTATTTAGTTGTAACAAAGAATGTTGATGTTTTTTTAAGTTTAATTGTATAAAAAATAGCTAATTGAACAGCTTTAAAATAATTAAAAATTTTATTTTCAATAAAAATTGCTTTCTCAAATGTATTTTAGATTGACTGATTTGTATTGAATCCAACTAACTTCACTTAGTTGAATTGTAGCTTTTATTGAAAATATGAGCAGTTACTAACATTTTTCTATTTATATGATGAATTTATGACTTTATCTTTAGTCTAAAATTTGCTTATTTAAAAGAAATTGCAGAAAAAATAAAATTAAATAAAAAGTTATTTTAAACAATAACATGATGGAACTCTACATGCGATTTTAATAGGGTTAACAGGGTGATATCATTGTTAATGATTCTTATTTAATTGTTTTTTGCTTAAATGGTAAAGTGGATTGTTTGTATTTTGATACTTCGCGTTTTATAATTCAGTGTCGTTTATAGGTTAGGCATGAGCTGTGCTTGCCTAACAATGCCAGCTTTCCTTGGAATTAATTCAACAAACTCCGGTCGGAGTTTCTACCTACAGGATGCCCGCTGTGAAAAGCAACAGACCTGTCAATTTGTCCATGGGTCAGGTGTTAGCGGTAAATTTACGCTCACCCGTGGCTATTGCATCAATTTTACACCGTTTATCAGGTGTCATCGTTTTCTTATTAGTACCAGTTCTATTATGGATTTTAGATAAATCATTATCTTCACCAGAAGGATTTGACTACGTTAAAAATGTCGTGTTTGGAAATATCCTTGTACGTTTTATCGTTTGGGTATTTGTAGCCGGCTTGTTATTCCACTTTATTGCTGGAGTAAAGCACTTACTTGCAGATTTAGGTTTTGCTGAAGAACTGCAAAGTGGTCGTATAGCAGCGACAATTTCATTGATCTTATCTGTGGTAGCTATTATCGCAGCCTTTATATGGATTATGTTCTAATGAAAAGTGCTACAGGTTTAACTGGTTCAGGTTCTCGTGATTGGTTTATCCAGCGTGTAAGTGCGGTTGTGCTTGCAGCCTATACTGTTGTTCTTTTGGGTTGGATTCTCTGCAAAGGTGGATTTGACTATCAACAATGGGCTGGTTTCATGATGACATTACCAATGAAGATTTTCTCTTTATTGGCAATTTTATCGCTTATCGCACACGCATGGATTGGTATGTGGCAAGTTTTTACTGACTATGTCACTACTCGTCAAATGGGTCCTTCAGCGAAAGGTTTACGCCTTGTACTGACGACGGCTGTCATTATTGCAGTGTTTGTGTACGCAATCTGGGGTATCCAGATTTTCTGGGCGAATTGATAGGAAGACATCATGGGCGCGATAACCCCTAAAGAAGATTATTCAAATATTCAAAACCTCACTTTCGATGCAGTTATCGTTGGTGGTGGTGGTTCTGGTATGCGTGCATCTTACCAACTTGCTCAAGCAGGTTTGAAAGTTGCAGTACTCACTAAAGTTTTCCCAACACGTTCGCACACTGTAGCTGCTCAAGGTGGTATCGGTGCGTCGTTAGGTAATATGCAAGAAGATAACTGGCATTTCCATTTTTACGATACAGTAAAAGGTTCTGACTGGTTAGGTGACCAAGACGCAATTGAATTTATGTGTCGTGAAGCACCAAAAGTTGTATATGAACTTGAACACATGGGTATGCCGTTTGACCGTAACGCTGATGGTACAATTTACCAACGTCCGTTCGGTGGTCACTCTGCTAACTATGGTGATAAACCAGTTCCACGTGCTTGTGCTGCTGCGGACCGTACAGGTCATGCATTATTGCACACGCTTTATCAAAGCAACGTGAAAATGGGTACTCAATTCTTCGTTGAGTGGATCGCTCTTGATTTGATTCGTAACGAAGCTGGTGATGTTCTTGGTGTAACAGCAATTGACCAAGAAACTGGTAACATTTCAGTATTCCAAGCAAAAGCGACATTATTTGCTACTGGTGGTGCTGGTCGTGTTTACCGTGCATCAACAAATGCTTATATCAACACTGGTGACGGTCTTGGTATGGCTGCTCGTGCTGGTATTCCATTGCAAGATATGGAATTCTGGCAATTCCACCCAACGGGTGTTGCGGGCGCTGGTGTATTGTTGACTGAAGGTTGTCGTGGTGAAGGTGCAATCCTTCGTAATAAAGACGGCGAACCGTTCATGGAACGTTATGCACCGACTTTAAAAGACTTGGCTCCACGTGACTTCGTTTCACGCTCTATGGACCAAGAAATTAAAGAAGGTCGTGGTTGTGGTCCAAAAGGTGATTATATCTTACTTGATATGACTCACTTGGGCGCTGATACAATCATGAAGCGTTTACCATCTGTATTTGAGATTGGTAAAAAATTCGCGAACGTTGACATTACAAAAGAAGCGATTCCTGTAGTACCAACAATCCATTATCAAATGGGTGGTATTCCTACGAATATGCATGGTCAAGTGTGCTTACCTGAAGCGGGTACAGACAACTACACTAAACCTGTAAAAGGTTTCTATGCAATTGGCGAATGTTCTTGTGTATCAGTACATGGTGCAAACCGTTTAGGTACTAACTCACTTCTTGACTTGGTTGTATTTGGTAAGGCTGCTGGTGAGCACATTATCGATTACGTAACTAAGCATCATGGTGATGAATATGCACCTCTTCCAACAGATGTATTAGGGCAAACACTCGCTCGCGTACGTAAGTTGGATGAGTCAACTTCTGGTGAAAATGCTCAAGAAGTTGCTGATGCAATTCGTGATATCGTTCAAGATCACGCTGGTGTATTCCGTACTCAAGCATTGCTTGATAAGGGTGTAAAAGAGATCCTTGCTCTTGAGCCACGTGTGCGTAATATCCACTTAAAAGATAAATCTAGAGTATTTAACACTGCACGTGTTGAAGCGCTTGAGGTTGAAAACTTGTATGAAGTTGCAAAAGCAACTCTAATTTCAGCTGCTGCGCGTAAAGAGTGTCGTGGTGCACATACTGTAGTTGATTATGAATTACCAGCTGATCACCCAACTTATTCATACGGTCGCCGTGATGATGAGTGGATGAAACATACGTTATGGTATTCATCAGATAACCGTTTGGAATATAAGCCAGTGCGCTTCAAACCGTTGACTGTTGATGCAATTCCGCCAGCACCACGTACATTCTAATCGGGAGTATAAAGATGAGTAGAGGTACTCGTACATTCGAAATCTACCGCTATGATCCTGATAAGGATAAAGCGCCGTACATGCAAACTTTCAAGCTTGAATTGACTGATAAGCACCGTATGTTGCTTGATGCATTGCTTGCATTGAAAGTTCAAGACGAAACGTTAACATTCCGTCGCTCTTGCCGTGAAGGTATTTGTGGTTCGGATGGTGTGAATATCAATGGTAAAAATGGTTTGGCTTGTCTAGAAAACCTAAATGATTTACCAGAGAAAATCGTAATTCGTCCATTACCAGGTTTGCCGGTAGTTAAAGATTTGGTTGTTGATATGAACCAATTCTATGATCAATATGACAAGATTCAGCCATTCTTGATCAATAACCAGCCAGCTCCACCTAAAGAGCGTTTACAATCTCCTGAAGAGCGTGAACACTTAAACGGTTTGTATGAATGTATTCTTTGTGCATGTTGTTCAACTTCATGTCCATCATTCTGGTGGAACCCTGACAAGTTCTTGGGTCCTTCAGCTTTGTTGAATGCATACCGTTTTATTATCGATTCTCGTGATACTGCAACTGCAGACCGTTTGGCTCGTCTTGACGATCCATTCAGTTTGTTCCGTTGTAAAGGTATCATGAACTGTGTGTCAGTATGTCCTAAAGGTCTAAACCCTACAAAAGCAATCGGTCACATCCGTAATATGCTATTAGATCAAGCGGGTTAATTCTGCACAAATAGAGAACGCACATCCTTGATGTGCGTTTTTTTTTAACTTTATAATGTAAACTTTAGACTTTGGTCGAAAAAGATGAGGTTTTTATATATTGCACCATATATTAAAAGATAAAATCGCATATGTATTTCGCCAATTTATAGGTGGTATGTGTCAAAAAAATCAATCGTTCGTTAAGAACATGATACGATTTGCCACAAAGTTATAGGTGAAAAAAGCGTATACTAGTGAAATTAATTTAAGTAGCACAATCTTAGATCTGTGCTTAATTTTTATGGTTAAAGTCATTTTAGAAAAGTTAATTTTAAAGTTAATTTTTCTAAAAAGATTTGCAAAAAATTGCTCGGTTTTAATCGAGTATAAGGTGAGTGATGATGCCATTGAGGGTGTTGTGATTCATTAATTACCTATGGAGTTTCCTCTCTAGGTAGTATGACGCCCCATGGTCGTAAAGACCTGTTGGGTAAGTAATGCCTTTTTTACCAATTTGGCATTATGCATCATGGGTGTGCTTAAAAGGCAGCCTGTAATATTTTTTGCAATAGGAAATGGGTCCACAAATGCAAGAAGTTGCTGACGCATTGCGTCTTGACACTGAACTTTCCGCTGATAGTGCAGCGTATATTGAAGAACTTTACGAGCAGTACCTGTCTTCCCCAACCTCTGTAGCTGAGGACTGGCGCCAATATTTCGATAAATATCCAAAGGGTGACCAACCACACGGCGCTGTGCGTGAGCAATTCCTATTACTAGGACGTAATGCTAATCGTGTTCAACCTGTTGTACAAAGTACGGTAAGTACTGAGCATGAACGTCGTCAAATTGGCGTTTTACAACTTATTGCTGCTTATCGTAATCGCGGACATCAAAAAGCTAAGTTAGATCCATTAGGTCTTGCTAAGCGTGAAGAGATTCCAGATTTAGAGCTTTCAGCTCACGGTTTAACCAAATCAGATCTAGACACAGTATTCAATACCGGTAATCTTGAGATCGGTAAGAGCGAAGCGACGCTTGCTGAAATGATTGAAGCAATGGAAGCAATCTATTGTGGTTCAATCGGTGTTGAATATATGCATATCGTGGACACAAAAGAAAAGCGTTGGATTCAACAACGTCTTGAAAGTGTTCGTGGTCAGCTTAATTTTACAAATGATCAAAAGAAAGGGTTCCTGGAGCGTTTAACGGCTGCAGAAGGACTTGAAAAATACCTAGGCAATAAATACGTTGGTGCTAAGCGCTTTGGTGTAGAAGGTGGTGAATCTTTTATTCCTATGGTGAATGAAATCATTCAACGTGCTGGTGCTGTTGGTTGTAAAGAAGTTGTTATTGGTATGCCACACCGTGGCCGTTTAAACCTTCTTGTTAATATTATGGGTAAAAACCCTGCAGACTTGTTTGGCGAGTTTGAAGGTAAAGCTATTCATAAGAAAGGTTCTGGCGACGTTAAATACCATCAAGGTTTCTCAAGTAATGTAATGACTCCTGGTGGCGAAGTTCACTTGGCATTAGCATTTAACCCATCTCACTTGGAAATCGTTGGTCCTGTAGTTGAAGGTTCTGTGCGTGCACGTCAAGTGCGTCGTAGAGACATCGGCGGTGATGATGTATTACCAGTGATTGTTCACGGTGATGCTGCATTTGCAGGTCAAGGTGTGAACATGGAAACCTTCCAGATGTCACAAACTCGTGGCTATACGGTTGGTGGTACTGTACACATTATCGTGAACAACCAAGTTGGTTTTACAACTTCTGATCCACGTGATGCGCGTTCTACTGAATATTGTACTGACGTTGCAAAAATGATTCAGACGCCAATTTTCCATGTAAATGGCGATGATCCTGAAGCAGTAATCTTTGCTACTCAATTAGCACATGATTTCCGTCACGAATTCCGTAAAGACGTAGTACTTGACTTGTTCTGTTACCGTCGTCGTGGTCATAACGAAGCAGATGAGCCGTCTGGTACACAACCATTGATGTATCAAGTGATTGCTAAAAAAGCAACAACTCGTACACTCTATGCAGATCAACTTGTTCAAAACAAAATAATTGATCGTGCTGAAGCAGACCAAATGGTTGAAGATTACCGTGCAGATTTAGAAGCCGGAAACCATGTGGCAAACGCTTTAGTGCTTGAACCAAATACAAAAATGTTTGTTGATTGGACACCTTATTTAGGCCATGACTATACAGACGATTGGGATACTTCATTTGACTTAAATCGCTTAAAAGAATTAGGCGAGGGCATGAGCAAACTTCCGGAAGGATTTGTTATGCAGCGTCAAGTGCAAAAAGTAATTGAAGACCGTGTGAAAATGCAAACTGGTGAAACTGCATTGAACTGGGGTGCTGCTGAAACTTTAGCTTACGCAACCTTGATCGATGAAGATTACCTTGTTCGTATTACTGGTGAAGACGTTGGGCGTGGTACATTCTCGCACCGTCATGCAAAATTGCATAATCAGGTAGATGGTTCAACGTATATTCCACTTTGTCACGTTAAAGAAAACCAGCCTCGTTTTGCAATTTACGATTCTTTATTATCTGAAGAAGCGGTTCTTGCATTTGAATATGGTTATGCAACTACAATTCCTAAGAGCTTAATTATTTGGGAAGCACAATTTGGTGACTTCGTAAACTGTGCTCAGGTTGTAATTGACCAGTTCATTGCTTCTGGCGAGACTAAGTGGGAACGAGTTTGTGGTTTAACAATGTTGTTACCACACGGTTTCGAAGGTCAAGGTCCAGAGCATTCATCAGCTCGTTTAGAACGTTTCTTACAGTTATGTGCTGAAGATAACATGCAAGTGATCACTCCAACGACACCTGCACAGATTTTCCATGCATTACGTCGTCAAGCTGTACGCCCAATTCGTAAGCCATTGATCGTAATGTCACCGAAATCTTTACTTCGTCATAAACTTGCTACTTCTACTTTAGAAGAGCTTGCAAATGGTTCATTCCAAACTGTAATTGACGAAATCGACCAAATTAACAAGTCAGATGTAACTCGTCTTGTACTTTGTGGTGGTAAAGTTTATTACGACTTACTCGAAAAACGTCGTGAACAAAACTTAACTAACGTCGCAATTGTACGTATTGAACAGTTATATCCATACCCAGAACAACGTCTTGCGGAAATCTTAGCTGCATATCCAAACGTGAAAGAACTTGTTTGGGCACAAGAAGAGCCGAAGAACCAAGGCGCTTGGTTATTTATCGCACCGCGTTTATACGACGATATCTTAAAATCTGGCAAACAAATCCGTATCAGTTTTGCAGGTCGTGAAGCTTCTGCTGCACCAGCTTGTGGCTCACCGTACTTGCATGCAAAACAACAAGCTCAGCTAATTAATGATGCATTGGCAATCGAAGCTGAACAATCAGGAGATTCTCAATAATGGCAACCGAAATTAAAGCACCGGTATTCCCAGAGTCTGTTGCAGATGGAACCATCGCAACTTGGCACAAAAAGGTGGGTGAACCTGTATCACGTGACGAAGTGATCTGTGATATTGAAACCGACAAAGTTGTTTTAGAAGTGGTTGCTCCTGCAGATGGTAGCTTAGTTGCAATCATTAAAGGTGAAGGCGATACAGTTCTTTCTGACGAAGTGATTGCTCAGTTTGAAGCTGGTGCTGGTGCGGCAGCTGCTCCTGCAGTAGAGCAAGAAGTTGCTCAAACTCAAGCTGGTGCAGCTCCTGTTGTTGAGCGCACTGAAGCTGTATCTGGTCAAGCTCCTGCAGTTCGTAAAGCTTTGTCTGAAACAGGTATTGCTGCTGCTGACGTACAAGGTACTGGTCGCGGTGGTCGTATCACTAAAGAAGATGTAGCAAACCATCAAGCTAAACCAGCTGCTAACGTTACTCCGTTAAGCGTAGCTGTTGGTGAGCGCATCGAAAAACGCGTTCCAATGACTCGTTTACGTAAGCGTGTAGCTGAGCGTCTTCTTTCTGCAACTCAAGAAACTGCAATGTTAACTACATTTAACGAAGTTAACATGAAGCCAATCATGGAATTGCGTAAGCAATATAAAGATGCGTTTGAAAAACGCCATGGCGCTCGTTTGGGCTTCATGTCATTCTTTGTTAAAGCTGTAACTGAAGCACTTAAACGCTATCCTGCGGTAAATGCGTCAATTGATGGCGACGATATTGTTTATCACGGTTACTATGACATCGGTGTTGCAGTATCTTCTGATCGTGGTCTTGTTGTACCAGTATTACGTGATACTGATCGTATGAGCTACGCAGAAGTTGAAGCTGGTATTGGTGCTTATGCTGCTAAAGCACGTGACGGTAAATTATCTATCGAAGAAATGACTGGCGGTACTTTCACTATTACTAACGGTGGTACTTTCGGTTCATTACTTTCAACTCCAATTTTGAATCAGCCCCAAACTGGTATCTTGGGTATGCACAAAATCCAAGAGCGTCCTATGGCTGTAAATGGTCAAGTTGAAATCTTGCCAATGATGTATTTAGCACTTTCTTATGACCACCGTATGATCGATGGTAAAGAAGCAGTAGGTTTCTTGGTAGCAATCAAAGAATTGTTAGAAGAGCCAGCTAAACTCATCCTTGATCTTTAATTTCTTCGAATAATATTACCGAGATAGAGTGATCCTCTATCTCGGACCATGGAGATAAACAATGTCTCAACAATTTGATCTTGTTGTTATTGGCGGTGGTCCTGGTGGTTATGAAGCTGCAATTCGTGCTGCTCAACTAGGTTTTAAAGTCGCTTGTATCGAAAAACGTATTCACAACGGTAAGCCATCTTTAGGTGGTACATGCTTAAACGTAGGTTGTATCCCTTCTAAAGCATTACTTGACTCTTCACATCGTTATGAAGATACAGTGCATCATTTAGCTGATCACGGTATTACTACAGGTGAAGTGAATTTTGATCTTGCTAAGCTTCTTGCTCGTAAAGACAAAATTGTTGACCAATTAACTGGTGGTATCGATCAATTGCTTAAAGGCAATGGTATTGAGTGGTTAAAAGGTACTGGTAAATTACTTGCTGGTAAAAAAGTTGAGTTTGTTTCACACGAAGGTGAGACTCAAGTTTTAGAACCTAAATATGTAATTCTTGCGTCTGGTTCTGTACCTGTAAATATTCCAGTAGCTCCTGTAGATCAAGATATTATTGTTGATTCAACTGGCGCATTAAACTTCCCAGAAGTACCTAAACGTTTAGGTGTTATTGGTGCTGGTGTAATCGGTTTAGAACTTGGTTCAGTTTGGCGTCGTCTTGGTGCTGAAGTTGTTGTATTTGAAGCAATGGATGCATTTTTACCAATGGCTGATAAAGCTTTGGCAAAAGACTACCAAAAACTTTTAACTAAGCAAGGTCTTGATATTCGTATTGGCGCTAAAGTTGCTGGTACTGAAGTTAATGGTCGTGAAGTGACTGTTAAATACACTCAAGGTGGCGAAGAAAAAACTCAGACTTTTGACAAATTAATCGTTTGTGTAGGCCGTAAAGCTTATGCAGAAGGTTTATTAGCTGATGATTCAGGCATTAAATTGACTGAACGTGGTCTAGTTGAAGTAAACGATTACTGTGCAACTTCTGTAGAAGGTGTATATGCGATTGGTGACTTGGTTCGCGGTCCAATGCTTGCTCATAAAGCAATGGAAGAAGGTGTAATGGCTGTTGAACGTATCCACGGTCATGCAGCTCAAGTGAACTACGACACGATCATTTCTGTTATCTATACACATCCGGAAGCGGCATGGGTTGGTTTAACTGAAGAACAAGCTAAAGAAAAAGGTCATGAAGTTAAAACTGGTCAATTCGGTTTTGCTGTAAATGGTCGTGCTTTAGCAGCGGGTGAAGGTGCTGGTTTTGTTAAGTTTGTTGCTGATGCAAAAACTGACCGTTTATTAGGTATGCATGTCATTGGACCTGCTGCATCTGATATCGTACACCAAGGTATGATCGCTCTTGAATTTGTATCTTCTGTTGAAGATCTTCAGTTAATGACATTTGGTCATCCAACATTCTCTGAAGTTGTTCATGAAGCTGCACTTGCTGTAGATGGTCGTGCAATTCACGCGATTCAACGTAAGCGTAAATAAAATAAAGAGCGGTTCTCCGCTCTTTTTCACATTTGATGGTGTGATTAAAAAAACATCAAGGTGATAGAGGTAGACAGCAATTTGCATATACAACATGAGAATGTTGCGCAAATTGAAGACAACAAACAAAGTTAAGTAGGTAACTAAATGAACTTACATGAGTATCAAGCTAAAGCGTTATTGAAAGAATATGGTATGCCGGTACAAGAAGGTATCTTGGCAACCAATGCAGACGAAGCAGTTGCTGCATTCGAACAGCTTGGTGGTAAATTCGCTGTAATGAAAGCGCAAGTTCATGCTGGTGGTCGTGGTAAGGCTGGTGGCGTTAAAGTTGCAAAATCTAAAGAAGATGTTATCGAGTTTGCAAATAACATTATTGGTACTCGTCTTGTAACGTATCAAACAGATGCAAATGGTCAACCAGTAAACAGCATTATTGTTGCTGAAGACGTATACCCAGTTGAGCGTGAGCTTTACTTGGGCGCGGTTGTAGACCGTTCTAGCCGTCGTATTACTTTCATGGCTTCTACAGAAGGTGGTGTAGAAATCGAGAAAGTTGCAGAAGAAACTCCAGAAAAAATTATCAAAGTTGAAGTTGATCCATTAGTTGGCTTACAACCATTCCAAGCGCGCGAAGTTGCGTTTGCTTTAGGTTTGAAAGACAAGCAAATCAGCCAATTTGTTAAAATTATGGCTGCTGCTTACCAAGCATTTGTAGAAAATGACTTTGCATTATTCGAAATTAACCCACTTTCAGTTCGTGAAAATGGCGATATTTTATGTGTAGATGCAAAAGTTGGTATCGACTCTAATGCGCTTTACCGTTTACCTAAAGTTGCTGCTTTACGTGACAAATCTCAAGAGAATGAGCGTGAATTAAAAGCATCTGAATTTGATCTTAACTATGTTGCTTTAGAAGGTAACATCGGTTGTATGGTTAACGGTGCTGGTCTTGCAATGGCAACTATGGACATCATTAAACTTTATGGTGGCCAGCCTGCAAACTTCCTTGACGTTGGTGGCGGTGCAACTAAAGAGCGCGTAATCGAAGCGTTCAAAATTATCCTTGCTGATACATCTGTACAAGGTGTTTTAATTAACATCTTCGGTGGTATCGTACGTTGTGACATGATTGCTGAAGCGATTATTGCAGCGGTTCAAGAAGTAAACGTAACTGTTCCAGTTGTTGTTCGTTTAGAAGGTAACAACGCTGAGTTAGGTGCTAAATTACTTGATGAATCTGGTTTGAAATTAATTTCTGCGAACGGCTTGTCTGATGCCGCAGAAAAAGTTGTAGCTGCAGTTAAAGCGTAAGGGGAGTATCAATCATGAGCGTATTAATTAATAAAGACACTAAAGTATTGGTACAAGGTTTTACTGGTAAAAACGGTACTTTCCACTCTGCACAAGCTTTAGACTACGGTACAAAAGTTGTTGGTGGTGTTACTCCAGGTAAAGGTGGTACTACTCACCTTGACCTACCAGTATTCAACACAATGAAAGAAGCTGTACGTGAAACAAATGCAGATGCATCTGTAATTTATGTACCAGCTCCATTCGTTTTAGATTCTATCGTTGAAGCGGTTGATTCAGGTGTTGGCCTAATCGTTGTGATCACTGAAGGTGTTCCAACAATCGACATGCTTAAAGCAAAACGCTACTTAGAAACTAACGGTAACGGTACTCGTTTAGTTGGTCCTAACTGCCCAGGCGTGATCACTCCAGGTGAATGTAAGATTGGTATTATGCCTGGTCACATTCACCAACCAGGTCGTATTGGTATCATCTCGCGTTCAGGTACATTGACTTATGAAGCTGTTGCTCAAACAACTAAGCTTGGTTTAGGTCAGTCTACTTGTATCGGTATTGGTGGTGACCCAATCCCAGGTATGAACCAAATCGAAGCTCTTCAATTGTTCCAAGACGATCCAGATACTGATGCAATCATCATGATCGGTGAGATCGGTGGTACAGCGGAAGAAGAAGCTGCTGAATTCATCAAATCTAACGTGACTAAGCCTGTAGTAGGTTACATTGCTGGTGTAACTGCACCTAAAGGTAAGCGTATGGGTCACGCTGGTGCGATCATTTCTGGTGGTCAAGGTACTGCTGAAGAGAAATTCGCTGCATTTGAACGCGCGGGAATGGCTTACACTCGTAGCCCAGCTGAACTTGGTTCAACCATGTTGCAAGTTTTAAAAGAGAAAGGTTTAGCTTAATTCGTTAGATTTTGATCTTTAAAAAAAACCCCAATGGAGACATTGGGGTTTTTTATTAAAATGAAATGATATTAATTTTTCTGAATGATATTTAAATTCCATATATTGTCTATTTTTATTCTTTAAGATGAAAAAGAAGAGCCTTATGACTAATACTAATTTTCATGAATAATTTAATATTCAATTGCTTATAAATATTCCCTTTTAAAGAGAAATGTTTAGCCTCATTCATTAGATTTTAATCTTAAAACCCCAATGGAGATATTGGTTTTTTACTGGGAAATATAATTGGAGTATTCATGGACTTAGTCTACTAAAAAAAATCTAGTAGACTAGTTGTATCCTTACAAAAAATATCAATGACAAAGGCAATCGTCATGTATGTGAAAATATCTAGTGTGATTCTCTTTTGCACTTTAATTTCGGGGTGTGCCACAAATCCAGAAAAGTTACAGACACCAGTTGAACTTACTTGTATTTTCCTCAAAGAGCCTCTTTCAACTACAGGGCTCTATGGTCCACTCAATGTGGAGTGGACCACCCGTCTAGAAAGAGGGCCATATTGGTCAGAAAAGATAGATGAAAAGGGCACATTCTTTCGAGGGGCACCTGGTAGTATTTCAATTCGAAGCCCAGGCTATCCATCAATACCAGGACAACCTGCAGCAACTGACGGTGGCTTTTACTTACCAAAAGACCCTAAGGAGCCAGTCAAAATTTATCGCTACTTCACAACAAAGGCAGTACCTGTTGAAGTTCCATCTGACAATGTGACGTGTAATACTCTAGCTTATACTAAAGAATCTGCATCCCATAAGGTTAGTCTAGTATCCTTTACCACAGCTGGCGCAGTAGGAGGTGCTACTGGCGCCATAATTGATAAGAACTTTTCCTCAGGAAATGTGAGCTACGGTCAAGCCGCAGGAGCTGGCGCTGCAGGGGGAGCAATCGGTGGATTGATTGTTGCTGCTATCATCAACGCTGAAGTAGGGAAAATCATTGATGGTCTACCAATAAAAGAATCTAGTTTTATGGAAAAGCTTCGCGAACTTGGGGCAAAACGCGAGTCTCTTAAACAAATTTCTTTACTACCAGCTTCTAGTCCATAAAGCTTATTCCCTTACGTTTAATAAGAGAGGTCGCTAGTAGTCAGCACCTCTCTTATTAAACGTTGGGCATCTGTTTCGTTATACTTTTTCAATGCGTGATTTAATTCAAGGGTAGAGATGCCCTATTTGATATTTTACTAACTTTATACTGAACTTGGTATCTAATTACTCATTTTCACCATAGGAATGGGTGAAACGGAAGATGAAAATTGTAGATCGGACATTTAGCATTTCGGTCTACATTGAAATAGGAGTACTAAACAGAGTGTATCACCCTTACTTAGCTTTTGGTTTCAACCCTTGAGTCAAACCATTGCCATCACTACCTTGTAAGCCCAATCCATTCATTAAGTTATCAATCAAAGGCGCTTGTGAGCGATAGCGTAGCGCGCTATTCACCACTTGATCAGACAAAGAAGTTTGAGAATTTTCAACAGAAGCATTATTATAATTCGGTTGAATTTCAACCTAAATTGCCAACATTATTATAGGCAAAAAAATACGCAATGATTGGGGTGATCATTGCGTAGAACAACGAATCTGTAAAAACAGTTTCGGTTTAAGGAGAAATGTCGTGAGGTTCATATCATGTAACCTACATGATGAATAATAGAGATAGTTAAGAAATTCTTCATCGCTATTAGCGTTAATAAGTGTTACTTCAAGTTAATAGGGTAAAAGCATGTGAATAGTCGTCAATACATTAGTAATTCTAAAAAATTATGCTATGAATAAAATAAGCATAAAAAAAGCCCCTAAGGGCTTTTAGATTTCAAAGGAATTAGAATTTAAATAATCCTAAACCATCTTTAACTTCATCTAAGGTTTGTTGAGTAATAAGACGACACTTATCTGTACCTTGACGTAAAACATCCATAATGTAGTCAGGATCTTTAGCTAGTTCTTCACGACGTTCACGGATAGGGCTGATTAATTCCTTCAAAACACCTTCAAGGCGTTTCTTAACAGTTCCATCACCTAAACCACCGCGACGATAGTGTGCTTTTAACTCTTCAACTTCTTCTTTATTTGGATCAAATGCATCTAAGTAAGTAAATACAATATTTCCTTCAACCTGACCTGGATCTTCAATGCGAAGATGATTTGGGTCGGTATACATCGCATTTACAGCTTTTTTAATGTCTTTATCAGACGCATTTAAAACAATGGTATTACCTAATGATTTAGACATTTTTGCCTTGCCATCAAAACCAGGTAAGCGTGCCATATTTGAAAGCAAAGCTTTACATTCAGGTAAAAGGTCTTGGCCAATCTGACGGTTTACTCGACGTACGATTTCATTGGTTTGTTCAATCATTGGAATTTGATCTTCACCCACTGGAACCACAGTCGCTTTAAAAGCAGTAATGTCTGCCGCTTGTGCAACAGGGTAGCAGAGGAAACCAGCCGGAATGTCACGCTCAAAACCGCGCATTTGAATCTCAGACTTAATGGTCGGGTTACGCTCTAAGCGTGCAACCGTCACGAAGTTAAGATAGAGCATAGTAAGCTCATTCAATGCTGGTAAGCATGATTGTACGCAAATCGTGGTTTTTGTTGGATCAATGCCTACAGCTAAATAATCTAGAGCAACTTCCAAAATATTGCGACGGACTTTATCTGGGTTATCTGCATTGTCTGTTAGGGCTTGTGCATCTGCTAACAAGAGATGTTGATGATGGCTATCCTGTAAACCTACACGAGAACGCAAAGAACCGACAAAATGCCCAAGATGAAGTTGTCCGGTTGGGCGGTCGCCTGTCAAAATAATTGGACGCTGATCAACATTACTCATTATTTATTCCACTGTCTTATTGGCTTAATCAGGGGTAGTAAGCCCTGCAATATAAAAGATTGGCATTATTGTACGGGAAATAAAAAAAATTCGTCAGCGATTGGTTAAACTTTTCTTAAAATAATATTGTGAATTTATTCAGTAAAATTACAGAAATTGAAAAAAATCATCTTACAATAGCCTAATAAATACAAACTTGGATAAGAAATGGCAAGTGGCTTACTTTTATTACTAGATGATATTGCAACAATTTTAGATGATGTTGCTTTAATGAGCAAAATGGCAGCAAAGAAAACTGCTGGTGTTTTAGGCGATGATTTGGCTTTAAATGCGCAACAAGTTACAGGTGTGCGTGCAGATCGTGAAATACCTATTGTTTGGAAAGTGGCTAAAGGCTCATTTGTTAATAAACTTATTTTAGTTCCTTTGGCTTTGTTGATTAGTGTGGTTGCGCCTTGGCTGATTAATCCGCTATTAATGTTGGGAGGTTTATTTTTGTGTTATGAGGGGGTGGAGAAAGTTCTTCATACCATTATGCATAAAAAACCATCTACATCAGAAGAAGCAAAAGCAGAATTTGATAGTGAAGAATTAGATTTAGCAAATTTTGAAAAAGAAAAAGTAAAAGGAGCTGTTCGAACAGATTTTATTTTATCAGCTGAAATTGTTGTTATTTCTTTAGGTACCGTAGCTACAGCCAGTTTAATGACTAAGGTAAGCGTACTTAGTATTATTGCTATTGTTATGACAATTGGTGTTTATGGCTTAGTTGGCATGATTGTTAAGATTGATGATTTGGGATTATATTTAACTAAGCAAACTACCTCATTCAAGCAAACTATAGGTCGAGGTTTATTAGCTTTTGCACCTATTTTAATGAAACTACTTTCAATCGTAGGCACCATTGCAATGTTCTTAGTTGGTGGCGGAATTATTAATCATACGATTCCACTACTTCATCACTTAACTGAAAACACAGTGGACCATGTAGAAACGATACCAGCAGTAGGCAATATTATTGGTGCTTTAACACCGACACTGATTAATTTTGGAATAGGACTGGTTGCAGGTGCAATTGTTCTATTAATTGTGAGTTTAATACAAAAAATGTGGCCAAAAAAAGCATCGGGTTCATGATGCCATTCTAAAATAAGAGGGAAATTATGCGCTGGAAAGGTCGTCGAATTAGTACCAATGTGGAAGACCGTCGAGGTGGTGGCGGTGTTAGAGCAGGTGGTATCAGCATTATTGGTTTGGTTGTTGCATTTGTTGCGTGGAAGTTTTTTGGGGTTGATCCACAACAAGCTTATCAGGCAACTCAGCAAGTCACTGCATCACAGCAGTCAAATGCAACTGCACCAGAAAGTTTAACACCCGAGCAAAAAGAAGCCTCTGATTTTGTTGGAACTGTTTTGGCTGATACAGAGGATACGTGGACTCCTATATTTAAACAGTTAGGTAAAACATATACGCCACCAAGATTGGTGCTATTTAGTGGAATGATTCAATCTGGATGCGGTACTGCTCAATCTGCAATGGGACCATTTTATTGTCCAGCAGACCAAAAGGTTTATATCGATACAGAATTCTTTAAAGATATGCGTCAGCAAATGGGAATTTCTGGTGAGCAAAACCAAACTGAACTTTCAAGACAAGATCAGGCAGGCGATTTTGCTCAAGCTTATGTGGTTGCACATGAGGTAGGGCACCATGTTCAAACCTTGCTTGGTATTTCCTCACAAGTTCAACAAGCCCGTGCACAAGCGAGTCAAAGAGAAGGTAATCAATTATCCGTTCGCCAAGAATTGCAAGCTGATTGTTTAGCGGGTATTTGGGCGAGTCATAATCAGCAACGTACTCAATTTTTAGAGCAAGGTGATATTGAAGAAGCGATGGATGCTGCTCAAAAAATTGGAGATGATTATTTACAGAAACGCTCAACTGGTCAGGTTGTTCCAGATAGCTTTACGCATGGTAGTAGTGAACAGCGAATGCACTGGTTTCAGGTTGGTTTAAAAACTGGCGATATTAACCAATGCGATACTTTTAACAATCCAGTTTAATCTTTTCTAGGATGAGTCTTGTTAAACATATTTAAGAAGCTCATCCGTTTTTTTAGATCATAACTATAAATAATGTTAAGAAATTTAACAGAGTGATAGATTGTTCAATCAATTCGTTAAACTTGTGTCCTAATTTCTGTTTTTATGATTGTGGCATTCTTCATGCCAGTTTTTTATTAAGTTTGGTCGATCTAACAAAGTTTCTCTTATTTGGTCGTTGACCCAGAAGAAGGGTATTCATGGGTAATTTTTTTCTACTACAAGCATTCACAGTGGTTTTTGCGCTATCAATCGCAACCACGATCTTCAATAAGCGCATTTTAGGTTTTCCTCAGGCTATTGGTGTGCCGCTGGTCTCAGCAATTTTTGTCTTTATTTTGCAATGGGGCGCAAGCCTACTAAACGGTAACCAGTTTATTACCATTAATATTCATAATATTGAAGAAGCCGTGCGCCATATCGATTTTTATGATTTTTTAATTAATGGTGTCATTTGTTTTATTTTAACTTCTTCAGCACTTAAATTTAAAATTTCTGATTTAAAAAGTTACTGGAAGCAAATTAGTATTTTGGCCACCATTGCATTAGTCATTTGCGCCGTTTTATTTGGTGGATTGCTCTACGGGTTCCAATTACTGGTTGGATATCATGTGCCAATTCTGGTGCTTTTACTTTTAGGTGCAGCTTTAGGGGCAACAGACCCTATTGGTATTAAAGGTGTACTTAGTTCGATTCGTGCACCGCATCATTTGATCGTTAAGCTGGAAGGTGAGTCACTCTTTAATGATGCAATGTGTATTGCATTGTTTATGACTTTGCTTAATGTTTTACAGGGTGAACATTTCTCGTTGATGGCGACACTAGAAGCTCTACTCTATGAAATTGTTGTTGCAGTCGGGATTGGTTGGGCATTTGGGGTAGGGGTGTTGCGTCTATTACGTGGTAAACACGAAATGGAGTCCCTGATTTTGACAACAGCTTTGCTTGCGAGTGGAGCATATTTAGTGGCTTTGTTTGCCCATGCATCAGCACCGATTGCCTGTGTAATAGGTGGTTTAATTGTTGGGAACAAATGGAAAGAAATACGAGAAGAGCGAGAGATTCAAGAAGTTAATCATTTTTGGCATACCGTAGAAGGAATCATCAACTCATTTCTGTTTACTTTAATTGGTCTAGAGTTATTTATTCTAGATTTAAACTTTAGCCTAATTTTAGGCGGTATTGTTGCGTTCTTTATCCTACATATCTCTCGCTTTGCAGCCAACTTCATGGCTTTCGCCTTTTTCCCGAATATGCGGAAAATGAAAAGTTATAATGGTAGTTTAACCATTTTATCTTGGGGTGGGGTGCGAGGGGGGATTTCACTTGCATTGATTTTGGCGGTTGCCAATATTCCTGCATTAAGTCCTTATAGCAGTATCCTGATTGGCTATACTTTTATTAGTGTGTTGTTATCAGGCATTGTATGTGGTCTGGGTTTACCAGCTGTGATGAATGCTTTCTATTACAATCCGAATGAAGAAACCGAAGGCTTAAAAGGTCTCTATCAACGATTGTGTCATAAGATGAATCGAAGAGGCTTTCAATATATTGTTGGTGAGGATGCTCTAGGTAGAGAAACAATTACCGTTTTTAACCCGGATATTCTGGTTGATCAAAAAACTGAAGATGGAATTGCAACGATGCATGACCCAAATAAGTTACAAGAAGTAAAACGATTTGAGAGCCCGGATAATTTCTAAATATTTGCGGTTTTAAATTTTATAAAAGATTTATAAATTAGGTTTTAGTGTAATAGTGAAATATTACCTAAAGCCTTTTTTTTCTATATATATCATTAATAATATATTTTATTTTATTAAGATATTAATAATTGTTATATGAATATTTTAATTAAATGACATTTCAACAAATGGTAAATATAAAAAAAGAAATTTGTTTTATATATAAAACATTTAAAGAAATTTTCCATTAAATTAACACAAGATAAACTCAAAGAAGACTTATATATAATTTCTATTAATTAAAATTTTTTCTTTAGGTACTTTAGTATTTGTTTTTTTTATTTTAAAGTGGTTAATGTAAAAATGATCACATTACTTAATGTTTTTAAGTTGTAGGTCAAAAACTTGAAAACATTAAGTAAAAAGAATTATACAAAAAATCATTTAAATCAATAATATAAAAGGAATACAGATATGCCTGAAATACAAATTATTGCCAAGGATAGTCACGACACCTTGTCAACCATCAAGGGAACTTCCGCATCGCTTACAGAAGCATCGGTTGTATTGGTAAAAGTGGCTGCCAGTGATGTATTGGTAGTGAATAGGGAGGGAACCAATGCAGTCATTCGCCTTAAAAATGGCGAGACAATTGTTATTGAAGGTTTTTTTAGTGGAACAGCTGAGCCTAAAGATAACAGCCTTGTTTTTCAAGACGAAAATGGACAGTTAATCTGGGCAAAATTCAAAGATGCTGAAAATGATGCAGACGCGGACGCGGACGCAGACGCGGATGCCGACAGTGATGTTGAGCCACAAGCACTCGTAGCTGAAGATTTACCAGCTGCTTTACCAGCAGAGGCACCACAAGAGTTGGTGTCTGATGTCATTTATCAGCCTATTTCTTCAATTGAACCATTGCTTTATCACGATGGCGGCATAAACCCATGGCTGTGGGCTATCCCATTAGTTGCGGGTGGTATTATCGCAGCAGCATCGAACCATGATAGTAATAATGACTCTTCAACACCTACCGATACTACTCCACCAAATACAGATGGGGTAACTTTCTCTGTTAATTCAGTTACATCTGATAATGTACTTAATGCCTCAGAAGCAGCAGGTAATGTCACGATTACTGGTATTTTGAAAAACATTCCAGCAGATGCAGCAAATACTGTTGTGACCGTTGTAATCAATGGTGTGACTTATAATGCGATAGTAAATAAGGATGCGGGTACATGGAGTGTAAGTGTACCGGGTAGTGGTTTAAAAGCAGATCCAGATCAAACTATTGATGCTACTGTAACGTTTACAGATGCAGCAGGTAATAGCAGCACTGTTAAAGATACGCAAACTTATACAGTAGATACCACAGCGCCAAATGCACCAGTAATTGACCCTGTGAATGGGACAGACCCAATTACGGGTACAGCAGAACCTGGTTCAACAGTAACGGTGACTTATCCTGATGGAACGAGTACAACTGTGGTTGCGGGACCAGATGGTACATGGTCAGTAGATAATCCAGGTGATCTTAAAGATGGAGACACGGTAACAGCAGTAGCAACAGATCCTGCTGGCAATACTTCCGGACCAGGGACTGCTATTGTTGATACAGTTGCACCGACAGTCGCTCTTAATGATCTATTAACTAATGACAGTACACCGCCTTTAACAGGTACGGTAAGTGACCCAACTGCAACCGTTGTGGTGACAGTGGATGGTGTGAACTATCCAGCGACCAACAATGGTGACGGTACCTGGACGCTTGCAGACAATACCTTGCCTGTATTAACTGACGGTCCACATACCATTACCGTGACTGCGACAGATGCAGCAGGCAACGTGGGTAGCGATACTGCTGTCGTGACAGTGGATACCACTGCACCGAATGTGCCAGTGATTGACCCGGTTAACGGGACAGACCCGATTACAGGTACAGCAGAACCTGGTTCAACAGTAACAGTGACTTATCCTGACGGTAGTACAGCAAGCGTTGTAGCAGGACCGGATGGTAGTTGGACTGTGCCGAACCCAGGCTTAAATAATGGTGACACGGTAACGGCAGTTACAACAGATCCTGCAGGCAATACATCAGGACCTGCAACAGGTGTTGTGGATGCGCTTGCACCGACAGTCGCTCTTAATGATCTATTAACCAATGACAGTACACCAGCCCTCACTGGTACAGTGAACGATCCGACTGCGACTGTGGTGGTGACAGTAGATGGTGTGAACTATCCAGCGACCAACAATGGTGACGGCACCTGGACCCTTGCAGACAATACACTGCCTGTATTAACAGACGGTCCACATACCATTACCGTGACTGCGACAGATGCAGCAGGCAACGTGGGTAGCGATACTGCTGTCGTGACAGTGGATACTGCAGCACCAAATACAGGATCAGTAAATTTTGCGATTGATTCGGTAACATCTGACAACGTGATTAATGCCTCAGAGGCATCCGGTAATGTCACCATTACAGGTGTCTTGAAAAATGTTCCGGCAGATGCGACGAATACAGTCGTTACTGTTGTTATTAATGGTCAAACCTATACTGCAACTGTAGACAGTGCAGCAGGTACATGGACTGTAAGTGTACCAGGTAGTGGTTTAGTTGCTGATGCAGATAAAACCATTGATGCCAAAGTAACCTTCACTGATGCAGCAGGTAATAGCAGCACAGTTAACGATACACAAATTTATACAGTAGATACCACTGCACCGAATGTGCCAGTGATTGACCCGGTGAATGGGACAGACCCGATTACGGGTACAGCAGAGCCTGGTTCAACAGTAACAGTGACTTATCCTGATGGTAGTACAGCAAGTGTTGTAGCAGGACCGGATGGTACTTGGACTGTGCCAAACCCAGGCTTAAATGATGGCGATACGGTAACAGCAGTAACAGAAGATCCTGCTGGCAATACATCAGGCCCAGCAACAGCTGTGGTTGATGCGGTTGCGCCGACAGTAGCACTTAACGATGTATTGACCAATGACAGTACACCTGAGTTAACCGGTACAGTGAACGATCCGACTGCGACTGTGGTGGTGAATGTTGATGGCACAGACTATCCGGCAGTCAACAATGGTGACGGCACCTGGACGCTTGCAGACAATACACTGCCTGCATTAACCGATGGCCCACATACCATTACCGTGACTGCAACAGATGCAGCAGGCAATGTGGGTAGTGATACAGCTGTCGTGACAGTTGATACAGCTGCTCCAGCAGCACCAGTGATCGACCCGGTTAACGGGACAGACCCAATTACAGGTACAGCAGAACCTGGTTCAACAGTAACAGTGACTTATCCTGACGGTAGTACAGCAAGTGTTGTAGCAGGACCGGATGGTACTTGGACTGTGCCAAACCCAGGCTTAAATGATGGCGATACGGTAACAGCAGTAACACAAGATCCTGCTGGCAATACATCAGGCCCAGCAACAGCTGTGGTTGATGCGGTTGCGCCGACAGTAGCACTTAACGATGTATTGACCAATGACAGTACACCTGAGTTAACCGGTACAGTGAACGATCCGACTGCGACTGTGGTGGTGAATGTTGATGGCACAGACTATCCAGCGACCAACAATGGTGACGGTACCTGGACCCTTGCAGACAATACACTGCCTGTATTAACAGACGGTCCA
>NZ_JBWZIF010000022.1:0-130261 GCF_056735735.1 Acinetobacter sp. V116_7 | reverse complement strand
GGAATAGCTCAGTTGGTAGAGCATAACCTTGCCAAGGTTGGGGTCGCGAGTTCGAGTCTCGTTTCCCGCTCCAAATTTAAAAGGCCCTAGTCGAAAGACTGGGGCTTTTTTCTTTTGATTTCTTTATATCTATACTTTTAAAATCACCTATTGGAGTGATTTAATCTAGTTATATTTGCAAGGTGTTGGGGTTATCCGATGCATAGATATAAATGGTAATAATTGAAAACAATCCAGATTAAATTTTTCTAGGCTACGACTTTGTTGTAAACATATAGAAAAGATAAAGTCGGAATCATAGATATAGCTTTCAAAATAATACTTTTCTGTCTTTTGAGCATTATTGGTTGAGTCGAGAAACTGTATACGTTCGGACAACACATGAAAGTTGAGCATCTTTAAATGACGACTCATTCCATCACCAGTACATTTAATATAAGCCTCTTTTAATGTCCATATTTGAAAAAACCGCTGATATACACTAGATGGATCAATCAGTTCATTCCCCTTAATCCATTCAATTTCACTCGCTGCTAATACACTATCAACACGCATCCAATCGAACTCACGATCCACTCGTTCAATATCAACTCCTATTTCCCCCTCTTCAGTCACAGCAAGGATAATAACGTCCGCTGAGTGAGTAAGATTAAAATACACAGCCTTGCTGCCTTGTACAAAAGGCTTGCCGTTGGGATGTAATTGAATATTAACTTCATGGGGTGAGATGCCTAGCTTATCCGCCAAGACAGACTTCACTAATGCGCGAGAGATCAAGAAAAGGCGAGCCGCCTTAGGATGATATTGATCATATCTCAGCTTCTCTGCCTCGTTGAGAAAGCCGAGATAATGACTCAATACCAAATGGTCTTGTGGTACCCGTGAAACTGGGCAGACATAAACCTGTACTTGGGCACTATCAGACATTAGGAAGCTGTAGTGCTGATGTATTTCGTCAGAACTGGCGCGAGGTAGTCATATACCGCATCTACATGTGTGACGTGTGGATTATGACCTGCATCAGCTATGATATGTACAGGGATATCTGAGCTTATTGTAGTAACAATTGGGTCTTTATCTCCCACAACGATTTCAACTTTAGAGCTAAGCTCATTTAACAAAGCTGTCTGAGTTGCTCGCTGCTGCGGCAAACTAATACGGTGCATATATTCACTAATATGCTTGGCTACCGACACTCGACGTAATGAATCCATCGCATAACCAACAGACGGATTTTGTTGTCCATCTGGATGTAGATCTTTAGCAATCATATCTTTTGGCACAAAACGGAAAATCAGATTAGATATAGCTTGTATCTGAAACATTTTAGCGGCCTGCGCCTGAACAAAATAAGGCGATATGAGGATAAGGCGTGCAACTTTATCTGGATATTTCTTTGCAAGATTCAATGCAAAGAGACACCCTAGCGAGTGTGCAATAACAACACTATTTGGCGCTAAAAGCTTTGCAGCAGTGTCGATAAACTGACGGTTGTTATCCTCCACCACCTCATAACTGCCTGAACGCCCAAGTCCCGGCAAGTCCACCATAGCGACTTGATCGTATGTGATTTTATTGATGATTGGAGACCAACAGGCGCTATCGAATGGAATCCCATGTAAAAATAAGGCAGCTGATTTTTCTGATTTAACTGGCTGTTTAGTATAAATTTCTGTCCAATATCGATTCTGATAGCCAAAACCACTAGGCGTAGGTACTTGCATGCGACCAAACCGTGTAAGAACCAAGCGATCAATCCAGCGAGAGAAATAAGGACTGATATTGATCAGGTCAGCGATACCCATTTTCGCTGCCATCACCTCTGCCCCAGCGACATTGTAGTGCTCGGTAGAAATGAAAGAGAGTTGCTCTTTGGAACCGTCAAGCAGTACCTCAGGTAATTTCTTTAATAGGCCTTT
Organism: Acinetobacter sp. V116_7; assembly: GCF_056735735.1. Lineage (NCBI taxonomy): Bacteria > Pseudomonadati > Pseudomonadota > Gammaproteobacteria > Moraxellales > Moraxellaceae > Acinetobacter > Acinetobacter sp. V116_7. The sequence continues at coordinate 128,342 of NZ_JBWZIF010000022.1, read as the reverse complement.
GGGTACTTGCAAATGTGGTGTGCTGACTCCCAAATGCTCGGCAGCGAGGTGAACGAGACGATGAAATTTCGGCGTCGAAGGATCAAGCAACATATACTCCTGAGCAATAGTCTCAGGATAAGACATCGTTCGGATCAAAAAGCTCACGATATACTGCATATTGCATAGTGGCAGGAATGTGTCACGACCACCTGGCAATGCCAGCAGACGTCCCTGATAGAGCTTATCAATCATGTCAGCAATACCGATATATTGCATATCGCCATAGTTATAAAAACCATCAATGACTGTCGCTGGATTTATTGCAGTCCATGGCACATTTAAACGCTTACACGCTTCAATGAAAGCTTGATAACCCAAAATTTTTGAAGCTTCATAGCCACCATGTTTGCAATACAACTCATCAGCTGACTCTTGCGGCGGAGCAGCCACACGATATCCACCAATCCAGATAAATCGCTCAAGCTGCTTCAATGTTGCAGCCCATTCAATTAAGGCAAGTCCTGACTTAATATTGGTACGCTCAGCTTCAGCTTTACTAATGCCCCAATTAAATGATGCGGCAAGATGATAAATCACATGGATCTTTGCCTGAGCATCCGCTAGCAGAGAGTCCAGCTTAAAATCGCGACTTAAATCATATTCGACAAACGAAATAGACGGATCGACCAGCCCTTCTGTTGCAATGAAACCTAACAGCTTATCTTTCTTGGTTGCGGCATTACGCAGCGCAGCAATCACCTGATGACCTTCACGCAGAAGATCAACGATCAGTCTGCTACCAATAAAACCTGCTGCACCTGTTACTAATATGGTCTTCCGTGAAAAATTATCTTTTTTTGCGTTATTTAAATTATCCATAAATCACCTTATTAGGGACTGGGCACTCCCAGCATTGTTTTGGAGCGAATTATCTTAAAAATTATATCGAACCTGGGCATACACCAGACTGTTATCTCTAAATTGTCCTAACACCGTATCATTTCTACCCCAGAAGCGATCTCCACCTACATTCAATTGCCAGTGATCATCAAGGCTGTAATTAATACGTACTCTCAACAATTCATTAGGCTCTGGTGCAAAGTAGAATCCTGTTACTTCTAATTTCAGATTATCATTCAGTAAGTTAAGTGCATAGCGCAGCATAGCTCCATACTGATTTTGCTGATACTGGTTACTGATTGTTTGCTGATAACGGTAGACTGCACTCAATACTGGATTTGTTAAGCTGTCGGCAGATCTAAAGTCCTCCGTATGTTTGTATACGCCAACTAAACTTAGTGTGGAATTCTTCAATGCTAATTCTGGACCCATGACCACGGTCAGATTATTTTTTTTGTGAGTAAGATCTTCACTACCATTCGAGTCAGTGTGGGTATATGCCGCTTCACCGCGCCATACGATATCGTTATGGTTATAACTGAAATCAAATCCATAGACGGACATAGGATTATTTTTCAGCTGCAATGTTGCCTCCCCTGTTGGAGATGCAGAAAGAATTGACAGATCGGGCATGTGATCCAAACCTGAGAAATACGATGCACCAACATCGAGACCATCTACAGAATAATCCCAGCGCATTGCAAATGCAGGTCGGCTCTTCTTATCTATTTCATACTGAACACCAGAAATCTGACGCAATGGAATCACATCTGAACGACTACGCGGATACCACAATGCTGTCCATTTATTGGTTCCTGATTCAGGAATATATGTCAATTTGATTGCATCATTTCCAAGACGTTGATCTGTCTCATCTGGTACTAGGCGCGTATAGTCACGGGGTGATAGATTATCCGTTGGATTAATCCCATCAGCTCTCCCCCAGACTACAATCTGGCGACCAACATCGACATAGACTGTCTGATCCCAGTTATAAGAGGCATACAACTCACGTAAGTTGCGATTTACCTTACTCACCTGATCTGGGTTTACAGTATGGTCCGTTTCGTCTCCAATATTTATGTCGTAATGGATCTTAAACTCTGGATTAAACTTGAGCGTACCATTGGACCAGAAACTTGCTTGTCCAATGTTTTTTAACGAACTTAAATCACGATCTGATGACCACACATCGAGTCTGGCTGAGTTCTGGCTCACAAAACTAATTTCGCTGTCATCTGCATGAGCATGCTGCAGTAGCATAAAGCTACTGCAGCATACAAATACCCAATAGGTACCTTGCGTCATTTTTCAAGACTCTGCGGTGAGAAAAGCTTATCGGATAAGGTTTTCTCTGCGACAAAATCATTGACGATCACTTGTGTCATATGCTGAGTTTGCAGATTTTTCGCCATAGATTTCATGGCCTGCCATCTTGGTTTCACTTTGCCGTAAGGACGGATATCCGTGAACTCAATGTGTTTTAATGGCTTGCCTGCTGTATCCCAAATGTCGATGGTCGCCGTAACAAAGTTGTCTTTGAGGATGCACATACGACGTTTGCTATAACCAAAGTCACTCTTCACAGTATTATTGATTGGCGTTGCTTCAATCGTGTAGCAATCTTTGCCATTAAATTTGCCATCTGCCAGTTTAGTATACTTCCAGTCACTTAGCTTATAGCCAAGTACATCACCATAACTAAAGTCCGTACCAATAAAAGCATCCCCCTTATTCGCTGATGCCAAACGACGTACTTTTTTCAATGCAGGCAAATAGACAAACATGCTATCACTGCCTTTTGCATTCTCAATCAACAGCGTTGTGGTTCCCTGTACATCTGCTGGTGAGATGAATTCAGTCAAACGCATATTGTTTTGAGTATTTCCAGCAAGCTTAGTCATATTTTTAGTCAAACGTACGCGTTGCTCGCCGCTTTTAGATGTCAGCACAAATTTAGCACTAGCACTTGAAGACAAGAACTTAGAGGCATCATCACTACGGCTAACAATGTCTTGAACCTCATCTGCATGAGATGTTTTAGGCATCGACATTGTGAGCGCCGTACCCAACAAGAGACTTGTCACAACAGTTTGTGCAACGGTAATGTTCTTCTTATTTGAGGGAAAGATAAAACGAGGTTTCAACATTAGAATCATTGTAGGTACCATAATTAAGGTTGCAAATACACTGAAAAGCATCGCAATCACAATAAACATCGCTAGCCATTGATGCACATGAAAGCCTTGCGATAAGGACAATACGCCATACCCACCAGCAACAGCAGTCGCAACAAAAAGCGAAGCCTTACCAGCAGTACTTAAAGTTTTACGAATAGCATCTTTGATATCACCACCCTCTTCACTCAAGATTTCTCGCAAGCGATAGAGGAAGTAAATGGCATAATCTGCACCAATACCAACCGCCATGGCTGAGATCAGAGAGTTTGGAATATTGAGCGGAATGTCGAGCCAGCCCATCACACCAAAGATGGCAAGAATCGAGAATAGAAGTGGTGTTAGGACAATGAGTCCAGCAGAGAACGAACGGAAAACTAAGGCAGAGATAAAGAATACGGCAAATGAAATCTGTAGAATATTCATGAGTTTGCCGTGAACCATAGTTTCAGTTAAAGCAATGGTCTGAGTCACATCACCACCGAAACTCACAACAGCTTTATCACCCAATTGACCCGCCATATATGTTTTTAGCGACTCAAGGATTTCTTTGATACGGTGATTACTACCTGTTTTTAGCAGAATCGTGATCTTGGCATAGCGCTGAGTTGTATCAATGTAAGATTCAAAATCAGTCGGCTCACCAGACATTGAATACAACAGCAGATACTGAGCAACCACATCTTTAGTTGCTGGAACCTGAAATGCCTGTGGCTGATCGGCATTCATTGCCTGATTCATTCTTTTGATATAGTCCACGATAGAGATGGTTTTACCAACTTCTGGAATTGAATTCGCGAACTTCTCTGTATTATCAATCGCTTTTAGGATTTCTGGGTTTTCGATACCATCACGAACTTTGGTATCGACCATGATGTAGAGACTGTTTGTGCCACCAAGAGACTGATTCAAGAATCTGTCGTCTTGCTGCATTGGTAGATCGCGCGAGAAGAAGTTGCGACTATCGTTATCCACCACAATACGACTCGTGCCGAGAGCAAGAAAAACGCCCAGTACTGCAATCACAGTCATTAGCATCATTCGCGGACGAACTGACAAAATGACATCACCAATGCGTTTTGGAATCCAGTCCCAGATCGGCAAACCTTTGCGTGCAACCTTGGTAACCGAAGGTGGTGGTAACATTGAGCGAAGTACAGGAATAAAAGTCATCTCAATGATCAGCGTACTGATGATCCCGATTCCCGTAAAAATACCGAATGAACGGATAGTCGGAATATTAAAGGTCAACAGAGAGAAGAATCCAGCCGCTGCAATTCCGCCAGCCAGTATCATAACTGGACCAACACGAACCATAGACTGCACCACGGCTTCGCTATTTGCAGCTTTAGGCTCCATCCCTTGGGCAATCAGACGATCAAAATCTTCATAGTATCGCTTGAGCAACTGCACGGCGTGCCCTGCCGCGATGGCCAGAATCAGAATTGGTGTAGGAGAGTTAAAAATATCCATCGGCTGTTTGAACAGCCCCATCATGCCCATACCCCATGCTACAGACAGCAAAGCTGTAACTAATGGCAAAATCAGACCTTGTTTACTGCGGAATGCTTCGAAGTGCAATAATCCAATAACCAACACGGCAATTGGGAACAAGATGTTGATACGCTTAGAGTAATCTTCAGCTTTATCTAAATAGACTGGATTACCACCAACACTGATGGTCATATCCTTAGACTGTTCAGCCGCTACGATTTTGTTGATCGGGCCCATCATCTTTTGGAAGCCTTCTGGACTTTCCTCAAGTTCAAGCAAAATAGCAGCCGTTTTCTGATCTTTAGATACTACCGAATTCATATAGATTGGATTCAGTGCCAACAGTTTTTTCAGGTGATCGACATCACTCTCGGTCACAGAACTATTCGGCAGTAGTTTCTTAGCATCAAATCCATCCGAATTAGCAGTGATCCCTTTGGCCTGACGTGCAGCCAGACTCATTAGAGTAGATCGAACCACGCCCGGAGCATTATCAACTTCTTCAGTAATACGTTTAACTTTTTCTAACACTTGCGGCTGATAAATATCACCCTGCTTCGGTGTAATACCGATCACGACCATGTACTTGGAGCCGAATTTCTTTTCAATCAGCTTGGTCGAGGTGATATAAGGATGACCTTTGGGGGCAAGCGCATCTGGATCAATAATAATTTTTACGCCAGATGCGAGATATGCCAAGACAAGCGTTAAAAGCATCACCACAGTCAGTACAATACGGCGATGTCTGAGAATCCAACGCGCGTATTGTTCCATCATCTGATGAGTTTTACGAAGTGGTTTACTATTGGTCTCATGCGTTTGCTTACCATCGTTGCCAACCGACTCATAGGCTTCACCCTTCTGAGCCAATGCTTCAAGATTAGCAACATCTTTTTTAAACTGAGCAAGAACCATCTTTTTTAGCAGTGCGGGGGGCAATACACCAAAAAAGCTGCCTGGCTCTGCCTCAAACACCCATTCAATCCAGGTACCTTCTGCATGTGGTTTGAAACGGTAAGTCCCAGTGTAGTGAAAGGGTCCTTCCACTACTTTAAACGCATACAATTCATTCGGTACTAGATGTGTAATTTCACCTTTAAAGGACATCTCACGCCCAATAAAGCTAAAACCGATTTCATACTTGCTGCCCACACGTGGAGTATTGTCTAGCAGTTCAGAATGCTTACACGACAATTGCCAACCTGCATCATTGGCCGGGTTTGCAAGATAGTTAAAAACCTTGTCAATCTCGGCCGGTATGAGGAAAGCATGTTCTATGGTCACCATAGTGGTTCTACCTTCTTGTATTTCTTATGCGGGAATTGGATACATCTGATCAATTGTCTGGGCAACAGCCACGACATTCTCAGCGTACATAATTGATGAATGATCACCAGGAAGATCCACCTGTTTAAAGGTGTCTTTAACCAATTGATCCCAACCTAGGCTTTCCCCAAAATCTTCTGGTTCATCTTTGGCCTTCACAAAAAGAATCGGAAACTCTTCAGGCTCTGGGAAATAGGTCTGGAGTGCGATGCCATTCGCCAAATAGGTATCAAAGTAAAGTCGGAAATCTGATGGGTCTGCATCTAGAGGTAAGACATTAATGGCCTTGGCTTCTTTAAGCACATGATCAAACATGTGATCTGGACTCAATTCACGCAAGTATTGCGCTGGGATCGTCAACTTCTTGCCGTAAGGCGCAGCCAAATCACGGGCAAACCAAGACAAAAGCATCGCATCATCAGCATCTTCAGGCACATTCTCTGGAATTGGAGCACGGGTATCGATCATGACAATACCTGTGACCTGCTGCCCCATTTGACGTAACTGATGACTGATCTCGTATGCGATCGCACCGCCAAAGCACCATCCACCGAGGAAATAAGGTCCTTCAGGCTGCATCTTTTGCATTTCAGCAATATAGAGCGTTGCCATATCTTCAATTGCCACTTCCGCAGCATCTGCCTCAATCAGTCCAGGAGACTGAATAGCACGCAAGGTACGTTTCGGATTGAGATGGCGCGAAAGCTCCATATAACAGAAGGTGCTACCACCAATTGGATGGAACAACCACAGTGGTTGCTCGTAAGTTCCACGGCGTAGTTCAATTACAATAGAAGGCTTAATTTCTTTATTTTCACGAATGATTTCACCCAAACTCTCTACAGTGGAATATTGGGCCAGCAAAGCAACTGATAGTTCGGTACCAAATGCTTTTTTGAGGTGATTAACAAGCTTCACAGCAAGTAACGAATGTCCACCCAAGTCAAAGAAGTCATCATGTATACCAACCCGTTTAACCGATAAAATCTGCTCAAAAGTAGTACAGAGTTCAATTTCAATCGGATCACGTGGTGCAACATAATCGTTACTTTGTTCAAACACAGGCTCAGGAAACGCTTTACGATCCAACTTATTGTTGGCTGTCATTGGAAATTCATCCAACGTCATAAACGTATTTGGTACCATGTAAGCTGGTAGATGGATTTGCATCGTCTTTTTCAAACTAGCAATATCAATCTCATGTCCAGTTAAATAAGCCACCAGTTTTTGATCGTTGCTGACTGTACTCTTAACCAGTACAACTGCATCGGTGATACCATCGATCTGCTTGATAACATTCTCGATTTCACCTAGTTCAATACGGAATCCACGAATCTTGACTTGGAAATCTAGACGTCCATGATGAGTCAAACTTCCATCCGTACGCAGACAGACTTTATCTCCGGTACGATAGAGTCGACCAGCATTTGGTAGAGATGGCAAAGTTCTAAATTGAGCATCTGTCAGTTCAGGTCGATGCCAGTAATCAACTGCTAGACCATCACCCCCAATCCAAAGCTCTCCCATGACGCCCGGTGGGACTAAACGTTGCTGTTCATCAAGAACATAAAGTTGGGTGTTCGCCAGTGGTTCGCCTAAATCAATACACTTTGCATCGGTGATACGAGCTGCACTAGACCACACTGTAGTTTCGGTTGGTCCATAGACATTCCAAAGACAGCCGACTTTACCCAGCAGTTTTTCTGCAAGAATAGTATCTAGTGCTTCGCCTCCACAGAGTGCAGTCAACCCTGTATTGCCGCTCCACTCGCTATCTAAGAGCATTTTCCAAGAAGCCGGTGTTGCCTGTAAAACATTGATAGATTTATTATTTAGATAATCCACCAATTGATTGCCGTCTTGTGATACCTCGCGTGGGCAAACATGTACTACACCGCCGTACATCAGCGGAATGAGCAACTCAAGAATCGAGATATCAAATGCATAAGTGGTGATTGCTAACAACTGGGTCTCAGTCGTTACTTGCAACCTATCATTCATAGATAGCAAGAAATTGATGATTGAAGGATGCCCAATACGCACACCTTTAGGCTTACCTGTCGAGCCTGAGGTGTACATCACATAAGCGGTTTCACCAAAGGCCAGCGTCTCGCGCACTTGCTCCAGTGGCACAACGCCAGCTTGATTAATATCTAAACGCGGCACAGAAACGTTAAGAGCATCCATCAACTCGGTTTGAGTTAAGATGACTTTAGGTTCAGCATCTTCGATGATGTTATGTAGACGTTCACTTGGGAAATTAGGATCTAGCGGGACATAAGCTGCTCCTGCCGCCCAGATCCCAAGGATTGCTGCTGGCAATAAAGCTGTACGATCTAACATCAGACCTACACGATCGCCACGGATAACGCCATGCTCACGCAAATATTCAGCAATACCAGCGATATGTTGACCTAACTCACGATAGCTAACCGCATGATCCTTCGAGGTCAAAGCATGATTGTCACCACGCTCATCAATCTGCTTTAGAATCATTGCCAGTAGATCATGTTGAGGATAATCAGTCGCCTTTCCACGTAGGGTGTCGAACTGAATGCCATCCACATAATCAGGCGCAATATCTAACTCAACGATCTTACGTTCAGGATGAGCCACCATCTCTGATAGTACAGATTGCAGCAGTTGCACCATATTCTCGGCAGACTGTGCATAAAATAACTCGGAGTTATATTTCAGTACACCAACTAGTTCGCCTTGATATTCACCGCCCATTTCCAGCGTAAGATCTAATTGACCTTCTTGCTGGCGAACTGGAAAACTACCTAAGGTCAGGTCTTGGCCGACCAAAGTCGCTGGGGTCTGGATTGGCAAGAGTAGTTCTTTAAACTCATCCATGCCACCTAGACGTTCCCAGAACATTCCCACCTGAGCTAATGGGTTAATACTGCCATCACGCTTTGGTGAAACAGCTTCAACTACTCTGGAAAAGGCAACTTTTTGATGCTTGAGGCTCTGTCTTAATTGTTCCTGCACCTGCTGTGTAAATTGACGTAAAGTCTGGTCAGTATCAATGTCCATGTGAATAGCAATCGTATTGACAAACTGCCCCAGCGCATTGCGCAACGAGCGCTCAAGTCGACCAGCTACGGGTGTAGCAATAACGAGTTCATTTTCATTTGATAGCTTGTGTAGCAGGATATAGAAGCCAGATAGTACGAGTCCAAACAGCGTGATCTCATAATCTTTCGCTAAGTTCACAAGACCAGACGACACTGACTCAGGCACACGGAACACCAGTGAGCTACCTTTGTGTTGCTGCACAGCCGGACGAGGATAATCAAGCGGAATGCTATGCACGTGTGGTGCATGTTGTAACGCATTTTTCCAGAACAGTAGACTCTCATCAGCATCGTCAATCGCAGTACTCTGCTGCTTATCAGCATACTGTGCGAACTCGATTCCGTTCACTACGTCTGACTCTGTAACTAGTCCAAAACGTTTGCCGACATCACGCAGTAAGAGACCAATCGACCAGAAATCCATGAGGGCATGATGAATCACGACTGCAATCACATAGTGATTTTCACCACGTTCATAACAATGAATACGCCACAGCGGTGGCTGAGTCAGATCAAACGGCTGTTTAGAATCCTGCTCGACCAATTGTGTCAAATCAGATGCATCGACATGGCGAGCATCAGAGAAGACGATATTAGGATAGATTCGATCCCAGATAAGTTGCTCAATACCCTGATCATTGGCAGGCATACTTACACGTAGCAGCGGATAATCATGCATTACCGCTTCTAGAATCTCCATCGGCTTATTGCCTAATGGTTGGTTGACCTTCACATCAAAAGCCACCACCATATTGTAGGCACTGCAGGTCGACTCAAGGCGCTGGATATACCAGATGCCGAGCTGTTCTGCAGAAATCGCATGACGTGACAGAACTTCTGGTTCTAGTCGTACAAGGTTATTCACGAAGCAACTCCCTGTTGCAACTCAGAAACAAGATATTCAGCCAACGCATTAATTGTCGGGTAATCCCATAGTAATGTCGGTTCAAGCTCTAGTTTTGTCAGATCTTCTAAATCCCCAGACACAGACAAAGCAACGATCGAATCAAGACCGTAACTGGTAAATTTTTGATCTGGATTAATCGTCTCAGGCTCTACGCGCATTTCTTTCGCTACTAGCGTACGAATGATTGCGCTCCAGTAAGCTTTATCTTTATTCATGGGGTAATTTCCTCTTTAACCGGTTTGGCATCACGTGATGCCAGTGCAAAATCGATGACAGATAACATATGGTTGGTTGAAATTCGGTCTAGCAGATCTGCCAATGTGCTTTCACGTAGTGATGTCATTGGAGGGGATGTCTGCCCTTCAGCAGCATTTAGGAAAATGATCAGCCATGCACCATCCTGCAAAGCAGGTCTTAAGCCATGACGGTTAAATATCCAAAAACCCAGCACAGCAATGCGAGCAAATAACTCGGCATATTCACGGGCCAAGCTGAAACGTAATGTTTCAAACACTTTGGCCGCTTCTGAATTTGAGAAATAATCCTGAATTTTTTGATCTAGCGTGCGCTGCTCGATAAGAAGCTGATCAGCACGTTCACGTAGCGGGGACAGAATGTCAGCAGTCAGTCCCTCTGTAACGTCCGCATCGTTGAGCATCTCGATGATCGTTCCCAGTGACTCCATCACCAAGTCACCATCGCGGTTGAAAATCTCAAGCTCACGAAAATCAATAGCATCCGTCTTCACCTGTAAGTCATATAACTGGTGATAGCGTGCTTTAGCTTCGGCTTGGTCGAGATGGTTTACTTTTTTGCTACGCCCTTTATTGGCAGACTTGAGCTGAAAACTCAGGCTGTCTAGACAGACGGTGCTACTGCCGTCAAACACACTAACAATCAGATGATCTCTGAAAGCTTTCTGGTACATTCCATCAGCATATGCATTTCTTAAGAAAAAACGTGACCCAAGCACTGAGGAAGTGATCTTAGCGAGTGACTCTACATACTCAGGCACCAGTACCTTAATGATCGGTGACCATGTGCTGAACTGATTGATACAAACATGTAACCCACGCGCACCAACGAGTGACAACACCTCAGCCGCCAATAGATAGGCATAGGCTGTAGCCAGTTGCTCACGCACCAGCGGAATGCTTATTACTTTTTTGTTATATAACTCACGCTCAATAGCAAACTCAGTCGCGATGCGCAGCATCGTATCGCCCGCACCTAAAGAGAAGCTGCTGCAATATGCACGCGTCACCTGTAGCGTCTTGAGTCCAAGCTCTAAGCCCTGACCTTCTTCACCGATCAGAGCATCTTTGTGAATTTCAGCATTATTAAAGCCGATACCACTGATATCTAACCCACGCATACCCACTGTTGGCAGGCGGTTCAGGCTATAAGTTCCCTTAGAAACCATATGACGCTTATCAAGCCAGAATGCACTCAGACTACGTGGGCCACGGTCATCCGACGTTTTAGCAATCAGACTTAAAGAGTCACCTAGAGTAGCGCGATTGATTGACCATTTTTCGCCATTCAAGACGTACTTGCTTTCAGTAGCTTGTGCAGTTACTTCACTGGATAGCAGGTCAGCTCCGTGCGCTTTCTCACTATAAGCCAGCGCTGGTGCAGCACCACTCAAAATTCGACTAGCAATGTTTTGGCATTGGTTCGCATTACCGCCGATCCATACGATCACAGACCAAGCATTCGTGCTATAGGTCGAGTTGATGGTTAGATCACGTCGTGCCAGCACACGATGCAGATATAGCAACTCTTCACCAATTTCCATGCGACCTCCAAGCTCTGAAGGTACATAAAAACGGTTCATGCCCACGGCATTCAGAAAATCAACAGCACGCTGAGGGTATTGTTCCTTCTCATCGCGCTCAATGGCAGCGGACCAAGAAAAATCGTTGTTAGTATCATGTACGGAGCCTAAAATTTGCTCCAGACGAGCAGCAGATTGAAACTGCCGCAAATTAGATGTAAGTGACATGAGTTTTTGCTCAAATGATTAAAGGGTAAGGATTAAAACAAAGCACTTTTCAATCGATTAAAAATGAGCGCGCGCACTTCTCGTTCCTTGATCATTGAGTTGAGTAGATTGGAGCTATAACGAATCAGTTGCCCCCGCTGCTCACGATCACGGATGATTTCTAAGCCATTTTTGACATAGTTTCGAGCCATCACTGTTCTACGGTTTGGATGGGTTAAACAGATCAGTTGACCGCGCTCGATCTGCTCTTTAATTTTTCTTCTTCTAATTTTTCCGCTAGTGGTCTTGTTGATCCGACCTTGATGCAGCAAATAAACACCTTCTACAGGCAAACCGATATCAGCCGCGACTTGTTCTTTAACCTGAGTTCTGATGGTTTCAAAATTAAGTGTCTTGTCTATCGACTTCTTTTTGATCTCAAGCACAACCGTGACACCATCAGAATTACCGAAATTCACTGCTGCCACACAGCCTTTACGGACAGCAGGATGTGCTGTTTCAACAGAACACTCGATATCTTGTGGGTAATAGTTTTTGCCACGGATGATGATCACATCCTTAAGGCGACCAGTCACATACAGGTCTCCGTTTTTAACAAAGCCCATATCACCAGTTCTCAAGTAGTGCACTTGACTAGGCTTATCTGCCTTATCGAGGATGGTTGCAGCAAAGGTTTCCTGATTGACCTCAGGCTTCTGCCAGTAACCCGCAGTGACACTCTCACCTGCTAGCCAGATTTCACCGACTTCATCAGCCCCTACCTCTTTGCGGGTATGTGGATTGACAATACGGCAATCAATGTGTGCGGAAATCTTGCCACAGCTTACTATTTGTACGGCTGTCTGATCTTGACTGGTCTGTACCAAATTGGCATTCAACTTTTCACGATCGATTGAAATAGCATTAAGAGGACCAGTCACACCACTGACTAAGAGCGTAACTTCTGCCAAGCCATAGCACGGCAAGAAAGTATCCATTCTCAATTTCGACTGAGTATTGAACTTCTCCATGAAGCTTTGCATAACATGAGCTTTGATTGGCTCGGCACCGTTAAACATCACACGCACACGGCTCAGATCAAGCGCTGCTGCGTCCTCATCCGAAATGCGATGCAGACACAACTCATAGGCAAAGTTTGGTCCGCCACTAATCGTGACACCTTTTTCGCTAATAAATTGCAGCCACTTAAGTGGTTTACGAATAAAATCCAGCGGTGACATTACATAGCAGGTCAGTCCTACATACACAGTCTGCAAAACTGATCCGATCAATCCCATGTCATGATAAACAGGTAGCCATGTAAGACCGATATCATCGGCTTGTGTACCAAAAGCTTCAGCAATCATGACTTCATTTGCCATGATGTTTTTATGAGTGACAATTACCCCTTTAGGCCAACCAGTTGACCCTGAAGTGTATTGAAGGAAGCAGATATCGTCTTCAGCAATATGTGAAAAATCCTTTTCCACTAAGTCACGCTGTAATTGGGCATCAACAGCATGCAATATTAAACTTTCGTTTTGGGCTTTTAATGTGATAAGACCCGATAGCTCAAGAATCTTTTTGGTTGTGAGTACTATCTTTGGCTCACAGTCATTCATAATATTCAAAATATTAGAAAAACCGTTGCGGTTAAAAGGCAAGCTGACAGGTACTGCGATAATTTTAGCTTTTAAACAGGCAAAGAACGATACGATAAAGTCCAATCCAGGCTCAAACAGCAACACGGCGCGATCACCACTATCTACAAGATTCATTAAGATTTGGGCCTGACGTTGAACTTGCTCGTTCAGCTCTGCATACGTCAGAGATTGAATCCCACCGGATTGGCGCCCTAAATACTCGAAAGCAACCCTAGCTCCATTTGAATTTGCGTGGGATTCCAAAGTTGCAATGATATTATCCGTACCCATTACAGCCATAACTTACTCCGATTAATTATAATTCACCCTTTAAACTCGCTAATTCAGAAATGAGACTTCTAGCTGGGGCTTTTAATAAAAAATGAATATACTTTTTGTTTAAAATATAAATTCACATTATATTTTATGTGCGAGTGTTTTTTATTACACCTGTAAGGTTTTACAGGTTGGCCTGTTTTTATTAAGAATTAAGAAATTGGATATCTTTCATAAATTATTTTTATTCACTTCAATATTGTGAAGGCGGGCAATTAAATTAAACCTCTAACTCAATTTTTGCCCTTATTTCGTTAATATTTAATAGTGTTTCGCAAGGTTTCTTAGCATGCCAGCTATATGGCCTGTTCGTATTCTTACTTTGTGAGTCTCTTGATTGGATATCTTGTATTTACAATCTAATGTATTGTTTATTTGCTTTTCTTAAGGGCAATAAATGATTCAGGTAAGACCCCCTCACAGCCTTTATTTATAAGGATAAAGCTACTAAAGAAATCTGCTTTAATTTGTACTTGAATAGCTTAAAACTATGTATAGCACCTTGACTGATATATAAACCTATAAATTAATAAATTTTGTCTTCTGAGAATCGATAAAACGCGAACACTAAATTTTAAAATAATAATATCAATTAAAATATTTTACTTATAAAGCTCATTATTCGTTACTTTATCATTAAGTAAAAAATATTATGAAATTAAATTATTATATAAAATCAATTTTTAAAATAAAACTTCTATAAATAAGATTTCCTATATAAACTCAACTTTAATTAAAATTTCTTAAATTAAAAACTTTCAATTAATCCCATTTTACATAAACATCTAACAATAATTTATTTTACCAAAATTAATTATTATATTTCTATATATCTAACTTTATAAAATTCCTAACATGACAGCTCTAATCGCTGCTGAAATTTTATTATTCACATTTAACTTCTGCATTGAATTACAGAGATGAAAATTTACTGTTCTTTCAGTTACCCCGAGAATCTGAGCAATCTCTGCTGATGTTTTTCCTTCCGCAGTCCAACGTAGAACCTCTTTTTCCCGATTCGTTAAATAAAGATTAAACTGAGCAAATTCAGTTTCATTCACAATTTTAGCAATACTGGAATGTACTGTCTGAGACAACCAAAACATATTGGTATATTGAGCTTTCTGCTCTTTTTCTGATAATTGGTCAGTGGATCTTGCTAGTGTTAGCATTCCTCGTGTACCAATAAAGTCACGGCTTGACTGTGCCCAACCGACGTTTAAACCATAAGAACGCGCCTCCTCCCAAAAATCTTTTTGAGATTGTGTGTTCGCAGATTGGCTCGACCAGACAAGAGGTTGAAGTGATAGCATACAATGCTGTACGGTTGGATCTACCCTGACATATTGCTGTTTAATATAACGCTTCTGCCATGCTTCGGGATAATTATTCAACATAATTGTTTTTGGTTCAGCAATAGATAATGGCGACCGCATACCATAAGCACAATAATCAAATCCAAGCTTTGAAGCTGTAGATTTGACTACTTCAAATAGCTGATATTCATTTTTTACTACCAGAGATGCTGATAGTAGATCTTCTTGCCAATTTTCCATTTACTCTCATTAAACCTCATGCATAAATCATTTTTATTTAGTTGCATATAGTGAATTCATAATCCAATTAACAACATTTTGAGCCTGAGAGGGTGGTAAATTTTTCGGATAAACTGGTTTCAGAAAGCTTTTTAAGGTTGTTATATTGCACATGCGAATTATGCTTGAAAGCCTCAAATTTACAGGATGCATTTTATTCCAAAAATGAGTATTTTTTATTTTTAAAAGGAGCCTATTATTTCTTCTTATTTGTATATTTCTATTAATTTAACTAAAGAATAACGTCTACTAGTGACACTAGAAGTATAAATTTTTATTTATTATTTAATGAAACAAAGAATAATGATAATGATTTCTAAAATATTATTTTAACAATAGGATAGATATTATCTACAATACATATAAAAAACTTAAACTGTTGATAATCTTGAAACAAGCAACTCTCATATTGAAGCTATAGATGGGTCAATTTCTGCGTAAGTAAAACTCCCTGCCCGAAGTACTTTCTAAAGAACAGCTTAACGTTGTGTACCACCAGATTATGGCTAACCTGTAAAACTTAACAGTATTTTGTTGGCAATAATTTATGTTATTTATCTATAGAACTGTAATTCAAGTCACTTGAATAGGTAGCATGGTCACAATCCCCCCTGATTTTTCAATCTCAACAGATGGTTTTATTCGGATGAATGAAATCCAGCTTATGAATTACCCCCTCCAACACCTCATATCTATTGTTGAAACTACACAAATTGAAGACTCTCGAATTCTATATTGTGGGTTTACTGAATGGGCAACATTACGGAGCCCAGCTTTAAGTACCGGATGGGACTGGGAATTTATTGAGAACAATGGAATTGCTAGCTTAAAACGAATTGGGCTACCTCGAAGCAATATCATGATTGTTGATTTATCTGGTACAGATATTGGATTTGATGTTACTGAAACATTAATCGAAAAAAAAATAGATTCTTTGTTTTGGGAACAGTTCATTTATGCTCAAATCAATACAACGCAAACAAAGACTAAATTAAGTCCAAATTTCTCTTAGAAACCTGTAAATTCTTACAGTTACCACCTTTTCAGCTGTCGAGTAAAGTCGCCTGAAAAATAAGTGGAAGCACTTGTAATGAATGTTATTGCTGGATTCCAAAACAATTTTTCAGAAGTCCTATATACCAAATTTAAAAGTTACCGCTACAAGGTATTTGTTGAACATTTGGGTTGGGAGTTGAACTGTCCAAATAATGAAGAACTAGATCAATTTGATAAAATCGATACAGCTTACGTCGTCGCTCAAGATAGAGAATCCAATATTATTGGCTGTGCCAGACTACTACCCACGACTCAGCCCTATTTACTGGGTGAGATATTTCCTCAATTAATGAATGGAATGCCTATTCCTTGCTCACCAGAAATTTGGGAATTATCAAGATTTTCAGCCGTAGATTTCTCGAATCCGCCGACCTCTGCTAATCAAGCAGTGTCATCTCCAGTCTCTATTGCAATTCTGCAAGAAGCAATCAACTTTGCAAGAAAACAAGGTGCAAAACAACTCATTACGACCTCTCCTCTTGGGGTAGAGCGGTTATTACGTGCCGCGGGTTTTCGCGCCCATCGTGCAGGACCGCCAATGGTTATCGATGGATATGCCATGTTTGCATGCTTGATTGAAGTGTAGTTGGTTAAAGAATATT
The DNA here is from genome assembly GCF_056735735.1 of Acinetobacter sp. V116_7. NCBI lineage: Bacteria > Pseudomonadati > Pseudomonadota > Gammaproteobacteria > Moraxellales > Moraxellaceae > Acinetobacter > Acinetobacter sp. V116_7. The sequence goes on along the minus strand of NZ_JBWZIF010000022.1, from coordinate 111,260 downwards.
GGTGACATAGCAAAGATGAAGGTCTTAAGCCCGAATCTCGTTTCGCTCGCTCAATTTGAAAAGCCCTAGTCAAAAGATTAGGGCTTTTCTTTATTTGAAGATTTAAACTGAATATTAAGACTGCTCAGTAATTTTGGTTTTCAAATTTAATTCTGATTTCTTATGGTAAGCCTCATCAGTTTTAGTCTGCCAATCACGTGGCATAAATGAAGTCGATATGATCGCAACGATAGCCATAGATCCAATATAAATCATAATTAAATAAGGATTACCCTGCCCGATACTTAAAAGTTTGGTCGCAATTAACGGTGCTAAACCACCACCAAGTACCCCAGCCAACTGTACGGAAATTGAGATTCCACTATATCGAATTTCTGCCGGAAATTGACGGGCAAAAAGTTGAGCTTGTGGTGCGTACATAATTGGAAAGACCACGCCAATTGCTAAAACAATTGCTGTCCAGACTAATACTGGGTCTTTTGTATTGAGCATGGTGAAAAATGGATAGCAGTAAAGTGCCAATATGCATAAACCAAACATGAACATATTGCGTTGACCCACTTTATCTGACAAATGTCCACATAACGGTGTCATAAATAGGATGACTATTGCACCACAAATGGTAGCAAACAAAATGTCTTGGCGTGCGATCCCAAGTTGTGCAGTGGTATAAGCCAAGGTAAAAGTTGAAGCAATATAGAACCATGCGTTTTCGGCAGCACGCGCCAAAATAATGGTGATGAGTTGCTTTGGATGGTTTTTAAAAACTTGTAAGGCAGGAACTTTGACTTCTTCGGACTGCTGTTTTACTTTTTCAAAATCGGGTGATTCAGGTACTTTCACCCGAATGTACCAACCTACTGCGAGTAAAATAATGCTGGCAAGAAATGGTAAACGCCACCCCCAGCTAAACAGTGCTTGTTCAGGTAATAACGACACCAGCCCTAATGCAATTGAGGCTAGCATTAAACCGCCACCTGTACTGGCTTGAGGTAAACTTCCCCAGAACCCTTTACCACCTTCGGGTGCGTGTTCAACGGCCATAAGCACAGCACCACCCCATTCACCACCCATTGCCATCCCTTGAATGAATCGTAAGATAACCAAACAAATTGCAGCCCAGTAACCAATTGATTCGTAAGTCGGTAATAAGCCAATCAGTACGGTTGGGATCCCCATGAGCATCAAGGTCAGTAGCAACATCGATTTACGGCCAATCTTGTCACCAAAGTGACCAAAGACTAAGCCGCCTAATGGTCGCCCAATAAACCCAACGGCATAAGTGGCAAATGCAGCAAGCACACCTGTAAGGGCATCCAGATTTGGGAAAAATAATTTATTAAAAATCAGCGCCGCTGCCGCACCGTAAATAAAAAAGTCATACCACTCAATGGTGGTGCCGACCATGCTAGAGATGCCTGCTAATCGATGTGACGACTTTTTAGTAGTTGAACCGTTTCCATGTATTGATTGCATCGTAATATCCTTTTTAGATTTTCTTGTTTTATCTTTTTTATGCTTATGACCAGCCCTGACCATAAGCATTTTCAGGTCTCGCTTTATCTCCTTAAGCTTTTTATGTTTTTGTAATGCGGTTTAGCTCAATTTTTCTAAAATTGGCTCAAATTTCGAATTACGTTCTTGCCACTGTGGTTGTTTATCTTTATCGACAATGAGTGCACGAACACCTTCAATAAAGTCGCCATGCTCAAACCAGATATCCTGTAAATCACGTTCAAGCTGCATGCACTGAGGTAAGGAGAGACCTCGACCTAAATGTTGCAGTTTTAAACTGGTTTGTTTGGCAATAAATGAGCGCTGCTGCAAAATGCTGAGCATCTTACTTGCCCAAGTTTTTAAGCTTTCATCTTGTTCATTTTCAAGACTTTGTTCAATTTCATCTAAATGCTGATATCCAAAGTGTTTACGAATACCTTCAGCCAATTGTTTTAATTCGCTTTCGGCAGGGCGAGTAATAAATCGGGTAATGATGCGTTCAATTCCCTCTTTGCTTAAACTTGGCGCTTCAACGAGAGCATCTTGCAACGCTTGTAACTGCTCGCTTGGCACATGATAGTCAATTAAATCGAGGTAAAGCGCATCGCTACTGCTGATCTGCTCACCCGTAATGGCCATATAAACACCGATATCATCAAGGCGAGACAGGAAGTGTGTTGCACCAACGTCTGGGAAGAAACCAATCGCTGTTTCAGGCATGGCAAATCTAGACTTTTCGCTGCTTACCACAATGTGACAAGCCTGAGCCAAGCCAAAACCGCCACCTAATACATAGCCATCAAGCATAACAATGACTGGCTTTGCATATTCACGCAGTACATTCAGCATTTTATATTCGGCACTAAAGTAGCCTTTGTAGTCGGCCGTGCCATTTTTATAACTGTCATAGAGATAGCGAATATCTCCACCTGCACAGAAGGCTTTTGGACTATTTGATTTGATTAAAACTGCCTGAATAGCAGCATCATTTCGCCACAGTTCCAATTGGGCACCAATACTTTTGATCATATCTAGCGACAATGCATTGAGATGAGTCACACGGTCTAAGGTAATCACGCCAAGCTTACCTTGTCGCTCAATCATTAAGTGATTTTCTGTATTCATTTTATTGATCTCTTATTGATTTTTAAAATTTGGCTTTCGTTTTTCAACGAATGCCTGCATTCCTTCTTTTTGGTCACATGTTGCAAATATTGAATGGAACATACGTCTTTCAAAACGCAAGCCTTCCGTAAGGTTTACTTCAAAAGCTCGGTTGATGGTTTCTTTAAGCATCATGTTTGCAGTTAAAGAGCGTGCCGCAATTTTTTCAGCTGCTTGCAAGGTTTGTTCAAGTAATTCTTCTTTGCTAAACACACGTGCGACTAAACCACTTTGTTCTGCTTCTACAGCGCCCATTTGACGAGCGGTAAAGCACATTTCCATTGCTTTAGCTTTACCAATGGCATGGGTTAAGCGTTGTGTGCCACCAATACCCGGAATTACCCCTAAGGTGACTTCAGGTAAGCCAAACTTGGCGTTGTCAGCACAATAAATAAAGTCACACATCAGCGCCAATTCACAGCCACCACCTAACGCATAGCCACTCACCGCTGCAATTAGAGGTTTACGGCGCTGTGCAATACGGTCTGCAAGATGGAAAAAGTCATCAAAATAAATATCAGGAAATGCTAAATCAGCCATTTCTTTAATGTCTGCACCTGCGGCAAAAGCTTTTTCAGAACCTGCCAATACCATGCAGCCAATTTCGCGGTCTTTTTCGAGCTGATCTAATGCCTGATTAATTTCACTAATTAATTCGCTGTTTAAAGCATTGAGCGCTTGAGGGCGATTTAATGTAATCAGTCCAACCCCATTACGCTTTTCTAATAAAATACTTTGCCACTGCATTATTTATTCCTTGTTCTGATTTTATAGACTACGTGCAATCACTAAACGTTGGATATCGCTTGTGCCTTCGTAAATTTGACAAATACGCGCATCACGATAAATGCGTTCAATTGGGAAATCTCTGAGATAGCCATAGCCACCAAACACTTGTAGCGCACTCGAGCACACACGCTCAGTCATTTCTGAAGCAAATAACTTGGCCATTGAAGCTTCGTTGAGACACGGTTGACCTGCTTCTTTTAAACGCGCAGCGTAGTGAACCAGTTGTCTCGCTGCTTCAATTTCAGTTGCCATGCTGGCAAGGCGAAACGCGATGGTTTGATGCTCAAAAATTGGTTTCCCAAAGGTAATACGCTCTTTGGCATAACGGGTCGCTTCTTCGAGCGCCGCACGTGCTAGACCGACTGCTTGTGCAGCAATACCAATACGTCCACCTTCTAAATTGGCGAGAGCAATTTTCAAACCCTCACCTTCTTTGCCAAGCATGAGGCTTTTATGAATGCGCACATCGGTTAGTGCAATCTGACACGTATCTGAAGCATGTAGACCGAGTTTTTCTTCAACACGAATCACTTCATAACCCGGCGTTTCACGTGGGACTAAAAATGCACTAATACCCTTTTTTCCCGCGCTCGGATCAGTCACTGCAAACACAATAATGACCCCTGCATTATCACCAGAGGTAATAAACTGCTTGGCACCATTTAAAATATAATCGTCGCCATCTTTCACCGCTCGGGTTTTAAGAGCTGCCGCATCTGAGCCCGTATGTGGTTCGGTTAAAGCAAAAGCGCCGATCATTTCACCTTGCGCCAAAGGTTTTAAAAAACGCTCTTTTTGCTCATCAGTACCAAATTTTAAAATAGGTACACAGCCAACCGAGTTATGTACGCTCATGATGGTTGAAGTTGCGCCATCTGCTGCCGCAACTTCTTCGAGGGCTAGTACATAGGCTAAGTTACCCGTGTCTGAACCGCCCCATTGCTCTGAAACAAGCATACCCATAAAACCGAGTTGCCCCATTTGAGCCAAGGTTTCTTTCGGGAATGTCCCGTCTCGATCCCAATCGCTGGCATGAGGCTTAATTTGTTCTTGGGCGAAACTTTTCGCCATATCACGAATGAGTAATTGTTCTTCGGTAAATTGCATTGTTATTTCCTTTACCCTGCTTTAGCTTGTTGTTTAGCAATTTCTTGATTACGCAATAAAAAGCGCTGAATTTTACCACTTGGAGTTTTAGGTAATTCACTCACAAATTCAACTAAACGTGGGTACGCATGTGCAGAAAGTCGTCTTTTAACAAATTGGCTGAGTTGTTCAGCAAGTGCATCTGAAGGTTGAGCATCCGTAGCTAAAATTACAAATGCCTTAACCACTTCGGTACGGTCCGGATCAGGCACGCCAATCACTGCTGCTTCAATCACAGCATCGTGTTCGAGTAGTGCGCTTTCTACATCGAAAGGCCCAATACGATAGCCCGATGTGGTGATTACATCATCACTGCGCCCTACAAAGCTCATGCTGCCATCAGCATGTAATTCGGCAGTGTCACCAGTTAAATAGTAATGACCAACAAAAGGTGATTTACGGCTTTCTTTATAGCCGCCGAACCACATCATTGGAGACTGGCTAATGTCGACTGCTAAAATTCCTGGGGTGTCCGCTGGCAGCTCTTCACCTTGTTCATTGACAATCGCAACACGATAGCCCGGACTTGGGAAACCTGCTGAACCGGCATGAATTTCATGTTTTAAACCATGGTGATTACACACCACCATGCCTACTTCAGTTTGCCCATAGTGATCATAAATCGGAGCATCAAGCACTTGTTTAAACCAGCGAATTACTTCTGGATTCAGCGGTTCACCTGCACTGCTCACGACACGGAACTGCCCTTTTAACGGCGCCATTTGTGCTGGATCAGCCGCCATCATCATGCGGTAGGCAGTCGGAGCCCCTGCCAAGTTGTTAATTTTATAATCTTTCACAATTTGACATAGGCTATCTGTGCTAAAGCCACCTTCATAGAACAAAGTAGCGTGGCCCAAGAATAACGGCCCAGTAATCGCATAGTACAGACCATACGCCCAACCCGGATCGGCAATATTCCAGAATGAATCTTCTTCGGTTAAACCAATGGCATCTTGCATATATCGACCAAAGGCAATCAGTGCTTTTAATGGCACTTCCAAGGGTTTAGCAGGACCTGTAGTACCTGAAGTAAACATGAGCAAGAAAGGATCTTGGATACTCCGCATCACCAAATCACATTGATCGGACTGCTGTTTCACTTCATTCCAAAAGTTAAAATCGCCTGCTTTAAGCGGAGTACCTTGTGCGTCGGCCACCGTCACAATTGCAGGGCAATTTTCAATTTCATCAAGCTTGCTACGGTTGCCCATATCAGTCACCACCAGCTTACTTTGTGCAAGCTGAATACGGTGCTCAATCGCTTTTGGACCAAACGCAGTAAAGAGCGGTTGATAAACGGCACCAATTCGCCAAGCTGCAAAAATGGTCACGATCAGTTCAGGTGTTCTTGGTAATAGACCTGAAATACGGTCACCCGCTTTCACACCTTGTGATTTTAAAAAGTTAGCAAACTGACTCGACCATTCTTTTAATTCACGGAAGGTATATTGCTCTTTTCGTCCATCTTTTCCTTGCCAATACAGCGCAATTTTGTCGCCATCGGCATGTCGATCACAGCATTCATAACAAGCATTTAAGGCATCAAGTGAACCTGATAACATGTGTTTTGCAGTACTTTCCAAATCGAAAGCCTGTGCAGCATTTTGATAATCCATCATATCTTTTCCCTCAGTCCGGATTTGTTGTTATTCACGACAGGGTTTAATGTGTTTAAAGCCATCCTTTGGCTTTACCGTTATGCTTCTTGTGGCAGGTATTGCTGAATAATGCTCGAAAAATCGAGATTGGCATTCCCGCGCATGCACATTTGCTGATAGAGCTGCTGCACTATCCCACCTAATACAACTGGCTGTTTGACTTGGCCCGCGGCCTCTACAGCAAGTCCTAAATCTTTCAGCATCAGTTGAGTCGCAAAGCCGTCTTGGTAGCCTCGAGATGCTGGCGCATTTTCATTAATATGCGGCCATGGGTTACACACATCCGAACTCCAACAACGACCGCTTGAGGTGTTAATGACGCCTGCCAATGCTTGTGGGTCGATGCCCAGCTTTACACCGAGTGCCATACCTTCAGCAACAGCGGCCATTGAAATACCTAAAATCAGGTTGTTGCAGATTTTGGCAATTTGACCTGCACCCACATCACCACAGTGAACAATATTTTTGCCCATGTAACTAAGTACAGGCTTCACGTCGTTAAAGGTTTGATCATCGGCACCCACCATAAAGGTTAAGGTTCCTGCTTGAGCTCCAATGGTTCCACCTGAAACTGGCGCATCACAGATTTTAATATTTTTACTCTGTGCAACAGCGGCAATGTCTTTAATGGTTTGTGGGTCAATGGTACTGCTATCAATGCATAAGCTACCTGCTTTTAGCACTTCCAATACACCATTTTCACCCAAGTAAACTTCTTTAACGTGCTTGGCCGCAGGTAGCATGCTAATGACCACATCAGCTTGTTTTGCTGCTGCCTGTGGGCTGTCGCATACTATGCCACCTGCCTCGGCGAAGTGCTGAATAGCAACTTCACTGAGGTCATAACCGTAAACATTGAGTCCGGCTTTAAGTAGGTTATGGGCCATTCTGCCGCCCATATTCCCTAGACCGATAAAGGCGATATTCATCCGTGATCCCCTTAACGTAAACTAATGGTTGTATTTACACCGCCAACTTCATGGCTATCTTCAAACCAACGACTGGTAATGGTTTTAGTTTGGGTATAGAACTGTACAGCTTGTTTGCCGTATGGCCCCAAATCACCAAGTTTTGAACCTCTTGAACCGGTAAAACTAAAGAAAGGCACTGGCACAGGAATTGGAATGTTGATACCAACTTGACCAACATCAATTAAGTTTTGGAAAGTACGTGCAATCGCGCCACTTTGTGTGAATAGACCTACACCATTACCAAATGGGTTGGCATTGATTAGAGCAATCGCTTCCTCAAGGGTGTCTACACAAATAATGGAAAGTACAGGGCCAAAGACTTCTTCTTTATAAATACGCATGTCGGTATTTACGCCGCTAAAAATCGTTGCACCTACAAAGTTGCCCGATTCATAGCCTTGGACTTGAACATCACGGCCATCAAGTAGCAACTCCGCCCCTTGCTCAACACCGCTATTAATTAAATCAAGCACACGCGCTTTAGCACGTTTTGAAATGACTGGACCAATATCAGTATTTGGCTCATGGCCTGCGTTTACTTTTAAAGTCTTCGCTTTTTCAACTAATTCTTGAATCCACTGTTTACTTTCACCCACCATGACTGCAACCGACAATGCCATACAGCGTTGCCCCGCTGCACCAAATGCTGCACCGACCAAGGCATTTAAGGTTTGCTCTTTATTGGCATCAGGCATAACAGCCACATGGTTTTTTGCACCCATCATTGACTGGACGCGTTTACCATGTTGTCCAGCAAGGTTATAAACATGCGTTCCAACAGCAGTTGAGCCTACAAATGAAATCGCTTTAATATCTTTATGGGTACACAAACGGTCAACCACTTCTTTACCGCCATGCACAACGTTGAGCACACCTGCTGGAATACCTGCTTGAATCGCAAGCTCGACCAGCATCATGGTTGATAACGGATCTTGTTCTGATGGTTTTAAAACAAATGTATTGCCACACACGATTGCCATTGGGAACATCCAAAGTGGAATCATGGCAGGGAAGTTAAACGGTGTAATACCCGCACAGACACCCAAAGGTTGCTGCAAGGTATAAGTGTCTACACCACGCGCTACACCTTCAACATATTCACCCATTTGCAAAGTGCCGATCGAACAAGCATGTTCAACCACTTCTAAACCACGTTGAATATCACCTTCTGCATCGGCCAAAGTTTTGCCTTGTTCAGCCGTTAGTACTTGTGCAATTTCCTTCATGTTGGCACGGATCAAGTCTTGTAACTTAAGCATGATGCGCATACGTGCCTGAATTGGGGTCTGACGCCAAGAAGCAAAAGCATCTTGTGCAGCTTGAATAGCAGCGTCAACTTCTTTAACCGTTGCAAATGGTACACGACCAATCACTTCCTGAGTTGCAGGGTTAACAATGTCTTGCCATTCCTGTGTTTCAGATTCGATAAAATTTCCGTTAATGAGTAATTTAGCGGTTTCCAATTCGATTTTTTGGATTGTGTTCATAACCTCTCCGTAGGCCATATTTTTATTGTGTTCAATTATTAGAAAATACTTCTTGATCGTATTTTCTTTATTCCAGTTTCAATTGAGACTAACAAAGAAAACTTTGACCACCAACGGAAATTCATGCACGATTGTTGTGCAAATATGCACAAGGATGACAACAAAAATGAAAGTGGATTGGGATCATCTACATTTTTTTCTGGTTTTAGCTCGGACTAAAACATTGACCAACGCTGCGCGGATTATTGGTGTCGAGCACAGCACAGTGGCTAGACGGATTCAGGCACTAGAACTTGCTTTGGGTACAACGCTGTTTAAGCGTGAAGCGACTGGTTATGAGTTGACACTCGAAGGTATGGCACTGGTTCCTCGAGTTGAGCAAATGGAACAAGCTTTCTTACAAATTGAGAAACCACATCAACCTTTGCAAGGTCGTGTGCGAATTGGCACACCTGAAGGTTTTGGCACTGCGTTTTTAGCCCGTTTACTGGCTGAGTTCTCTATTCAATATCCATTGCTCACCATCGATCTGATTCCAGTGCCGAAAATGATTAAACTCTCACACCGTGAAGCAGACATTGTGGTGTCAATTGATCGTCCAACGTCTGGACCCTACATCATTACACGGTTATCAGACTACTGCTTAAAAATTTATGGCAGCCAAAACTATCTGGCGCAAAACCCACCCATTCGTGGTTTAGAAGATTTAACCCAACACCGCTTTGTGAACTATATTGATGATCTGGTCTATAGCCCTGAGTTGTACTGTTTAGAACGGTTACCCTTAAAGCTTAATGCGAACTTCCGTAGCAGCAGTATTTTAGCCCAACAAATTGCGGTGAGTGCTGGTGCAGGACTTGCGATTTTGCCCAAGTTTTTGGCAGATGATAAACCAGAACTAGACGTCGTTTTAGAGCAGCAAGTTCGCTTTACTCATACCTTCTGGATGCTGACTTTTGTTGATTTACAACATGAACCACGCATTAAGTTAGTTTGGGACTATTTGCGTAAACAAGCCGATAAATATCAGCATTTGTTGGTTGATTAAAGAGTGTAAATAAAAAAAGCCAATCACGGATGATTGGCTTTTTTGAAATTAGTAATAATTAATCAAAACTTTCTTGGCCTAGTTTTTTCATGCGTGGTTTATAAAACACATGATAGCTAACGCCTAAAACAACTAGCCACAATGGACTAACATATACCGCTTTTAATGTATCTGGCTCTAGTGCCAAAATCACTAAAGTGAACAAGAAGAAAGCAATGACAACATACGCCATTAACACACCACCCGGCATTTTAAAGGTCGATTTAGCATGTAACTCTGGACTCAACTTACGGTAACGTAAATAGCATGCCATGATCAGAAGCCATACACTAATGAATAGAATCACACAGAGTGAACTTGCCAAAGTAAATGCTTCCATGGTGTTTGGAACAAAGTACTGAAGCACTGCCCCACCCATAATGAAAATACATGAAAAGATTAAACCATTTGAAGGTACGGCACGTTTTGATAAACGCCCCAAGGCACTTGGCGCCTGACCATCTTTCGATAAACCGAACAGCATACGACTGGTTGAAAACACACCGCTGTTCATTGAAGACATCACTGAAGACAGTACCACCAAGTTCATGATGATAGCTGAAACAGGAATACCCGCATTTAAGAACAACTCAACAAACGGACTTTTATCTGCACGAATGTGATCCCAAGGTGTTACTGACATCACCACAAAGAGTGCCAATACATAGAATAGAATAATACGTACAGGAATCGCGTTAATTGCCTTCGGTAGATTTTTCTCTGGATCTTTCGTTTCAGCGGCTGTTGTACCAATCAATTCGACGCCAATAAAGGCAAACACGGCAATCTGGAAACCTGCCAAAAATCCGCTTACACCTTTTGGAAATATGCCGCCATGCGACCACACATTACTTACACTCACAACCTCACCATGCGGAGCTTGAAAATGAGTGAGGATCATGTAACCACCGACTCCAATCAGGCCAATAATGGCCAGAATCTTAATCAGTGCGAACCAGAATTCAACTTCCCCAAACAACTTCACCGTAAGAAGGTTAAGCCCTAAAATGAATAGTACACAGCCTGCACTAATCATGGCTTGTTGTGTTGGTGAGAAACTGGCGCCTTCCGGCAGCCAGAAACTTAAATAGTTAATGACCGCAGATAAATCTGCAATACCGACCAGTACCCAGCCTAACCAATAGGTCCAACCTATATAATAACCAGCCCATGGGCCAATCAAATCATATGCCATATCGACAAATGACTTGTAATGTAAGTTGGCAAGTAGTAGTTCACCCAATGCACGCATAAGGAAAAAAAACATCCCACCAATTAACATGTAAATCACGAGGATTGAGGGACCTGCGAGGGAGATGGTTTTGCCCGAGCCCATAAATAACCCGGTTCCAATTGCACCGCCAATTGCAATCATTTGTAGATGGCGATTATTTAATTTCCGTTGTAAATGATCAGGGGAGCTTGCCTCATCTGGATGATGAACCATTGTCATATTAGAAGTCCTTTTTATATTTTGCTTAACTTAAAATCAGCAACCTATAGGGAGAAAAACGAACCGTATATCGTGGGTTGCTGAGTCTATACCTCAGGACAAGATGTTCAAGTATATTTTTTCCTTAATTGATAAATCGTTTGTCCTGTTTTTTTAAGTCACATTATTTATGTACTGCCTTCACGGCAATTTTAATTAACATATCTGGATTCTCCAGATTAGCCGGAGTGTAGCATGTGATAATGCTAGATGTCGCTTTTACGCCCCCCTCTAAACTGCTCTATTGAGTTAAAAATAAACAATATTATTCCGATAAAAAATCGAAAGAAAATAAAAAAAGCCAATCATGATTGATTGGCTTTTAATAAAACTTAATGATCGTTGACGAGTTCGCGTCCTAGTTTTTTCATGCGTGGTTTATAGAGCACATGATAGGTAACACCTAAGATAACTAACCATACTGGACTGACATAGAGCGCTTTCAATGTATCTGGCTCAAGTGCCAAGATGACTAAAGTGAAAAGCATAAATGCCAAAACGATATAGCTCATCCAAATGCCACCCGGCATTTTAAAAGTAGATTTTTCATGTAATTCAGGACGTAATTTACGATAGCGTAAATAGCACACCATGATGAGACTCCAGACACTAATGAATAGAATCACACAGAGTGAACTTGCCAAAGTAAATGCTTCCATGGTGTTTGGAACAAAGTACTGAAGTACTGCCCCGCCCATGATAAAGATACAAGAGAAAATCAAACCATTTGAAGGTACTGCACGTTTTGATAAACGCCCCAAGGCACTTGGCGCCTGACCGTCTTTTGATAAGCCGAACAGCATACGACTGGTTGAAAACACACCGCTGTTCATTGAAGACATCACCGAAGACAGTACCACCAAGTTCATGATGATAGCTGAAACAGGAATACCCGCATTTAAGAACAACTCAACAAACGGACTTTTGTCTGCGCGAATATGATCCCAAGGCGTTACTGACATCACAATAAAGAGTGCGAGTACATAGAACAAAATAATACGTACAGGAATCGCGTTAATTGCTTTCGGTAAATTCTTCTCTGGATCTTTGGTTTCAGCAGCCGTTGTACCAACCAGTTCAACCCCTACAAAAGCAAACACGGCAATCTGGAATCCTGCCAAGAAGCCTTCTGTACCTTTTGGAAATAAACCGCCATGCGACCAAACATTGCTAATGCTTGCAACAGCGCCTTGTGGAGCTTGGAAATGGCTGAAAATCATATAGCCACCCACTCCGATCAGGCCAATAATGGCTAAAATCTTAATGAGTGCAAACCAAAATTCAATTTCACCAAATAGGCGTACAGTCAGTAGGTTAAGACCCATAACAAACATTACACAACCTGCGCTAATCATGGCTTGTTGCGTTGGCGAAAAGCTCGTGCCATCGGGCAGCCAGAAGCTCAAATAGTTAATGACCGCTGAAAGGTCCGCAATACCCACCAGCACCCAACCTAACCAATAGGTCCAACCCAAATAGTAACCGGCCCAAGGACCAATCAAGTCATGAGCCATATCAACAAAAGATTTGTAATGCAGATTTGCAAGGAGCAACTCGCCCATTGCCCGCATTAAGAAAAAGAACATTCCTCCAATAATCATATAGATTAAAAGAATTGAAGGACCAGCGAGGGAGATGGTTTTGCCCGAACCCATAAATAGGCCGGTTCCAATTGCACCGCCAATTGCAATCAGTTGTAAATGACGGTTAGACAGTTTTCGTTGCAGATGATCAGGAGAGTTTTCCGTATCTGAATGACGAGCCGTTGTCATATTAAAATTCCTTTTTGAATTCCTTTGTTAAGATCAGCAACCTATGGCGAAAATCGAACCGTATGCCATAGGTCACTGAATCTGTTCACCAAAAATGACTGGATAAACCGTATCTATCTTCCTTCTGTTAGATACATCATCATTTTTGGAGTAAAAACGAATTACTTTTGTGCTGCCGTCACGGCAATTTCAATTAACCAATCTGGATTGACCAAATCGGCCTGAATTGTGGCACGCGATGGAGCAACACACCCTTTTAACCAGTCAACCCAAATTGCATTTACGGTTGAAAAGTCAGAAAGATTTTTCAAATAGAGCTGTGCAGAGAGCAAGCGAGATTTGTCGGTATTGGCTAATGCCAAAAGTTCATCAATCGTTGCAAGAATTTCACGAGTTTGGCCTGCCACGTCTTGCTCGGTATTTTTAGGTACCTGACCTGACAGATAAACCACTTTGTTAAAAACAGTCACGGCGCTCATGACTTCGTTAGTGTTAATCTTTTGTATATCTGAATTCGACATTCGGATTTCCTTATACCTGATTAATAAATTGAACACGGGCGGTGACAGCACACATCAGTTCATAGCCCACCGTACCGGATGAAACTGCGACATCATCAATAGGTAAAACGACGCCTGTACTTGATTGGCCCCAAAGCACAACTTCACTGCCGACTTTGGCACTCTCAATGCCCGTTAAATCGACTGCCAACATATCCATGCTGACGCGGCCAATTGTACGAGTGAGGACAGAGTCCACTAAAACAGGCGTACCTGTTGGTGAAATACGCTGATAACCATCGGCATAGCCGCAAGCCACAATCCCAATCATCATAGGTTGCTCTGCGACAAAGTTTGAGCCATAACCTACGCTTTCATTCGGTTCTAAATGCTGAACGGAAATAATTTCGCTGCGTAAGCTCATGGTCGGTTGTAAGCCCCAGTCCGCAATACTATGCGTCGGGTAGTCTGGCGAGCTGCCATAGAGCATGATGCCGCTACGCGCATAATCTGATTTGAGCTGGTCTTGATAGCGCAGAATTGCTGCGCTATTACTTACTGACCTTTCACCCGGTAAATCTTTAATAATTTCTTCAAATGCAGTGATTTGATAATCAATGCCTTGCTGGCCGAAACGATCGCCATCTGCATCTGAAAAATGCATCATGTGCGTAATCTTGGACACATTTGCCAAGCTATTTAAACGTTTCCATGCCTGAACATAGTGCTGTGGTTTAAAACCAAGGCGGTTCATACCACTGTTCATTTTTAGACAAACATCAAATTGAGCTGGATAAGGATGCTTTTCTACCCACTCGATTTGCGCTTCACTATGAATGGTGAAACTGAGTTGATACTGCACACAATCAAATAAATCTTGAGGAGAGAAAATCCCTTCGAGCAACAAAATTGGACCTGTCCAACCTAGAGCACGAATGCGTTTTGCTTCATCAAGATCAAGTAAGGCAAAGCCATCTGCTGCTTTAAATGCTTCATAAACACGTTCAATTCCGTGTCCATAAGCATTGGCTTTTACAACGGCAAAGACCTTACTGTTTGGCATAGCCTTGCGTACCACCGCCAAGTTATTTTGTAAGGCTTGACGGTGGATCACTGCGGTAATAGGACGAGGCATGATTACTTTCCTAACGTCCGTTATGCAGCATGCGCGTGTGAATAACGCTGAATTGAAAGGCCATCGGTACTGATTTCAGTCTTATGATTCAATACGATGTCACTAATTAATTTTCCTGAACCACATGCCATGGTCCAACCTAAAGTACCGTGACCTGTATTCAAGAACAGATTTTTAAAGCGAGTCGCGCCAATAATTGGAGTGCTGTCTGGTGTCATTGGACGTAGACCAGTCCAGAAAGATGCCTGTGCCATATCACCGCCTGGGAACAAGTCCTGAGTGACCATTTGCAAAGTTGCACGGCGGTCTTCGTTCAGACCTAAATTGAAACCACTTAACTCAGCCATACCACCTACGCGAATACGTTGGTCAAAACGAGTAATCGCGATTTTGTAGGTTTCATCAAGCACCGTAGATTGCGGAGCAAAAGCTGGGTCAGCAATTGGAATCGTCAACGAATAACCTTTCACAGGATATACAGGCAACTGTAGATCAAGTGGTTTCAAGAAATCACGTGAATAGCTACCAAACGCTAAAACATAACGATCTGCTGTTAAGACCTTACCATTGACCTGAACGCCCTTAATTTCATCGCCTTCAACAATCAATTTTTCTACGTTTTGGTTGAACTGGAAGTTAACACCCAACTCTTTAGCAATTTGAGCTAAAGCATTGGTAAATAAATAACAGTCACCTGTCTCGTCATTTGGTAAGTGTAAACCACCAACGAGTTTATCTTGCGCATTTGCCAACGCTGGTTCTACACGGCCAAGTTCGTTGCCATTTAATAACTCGTAGCTTACGCCGCACTCTTGTAGCACGCTAATGTCGCGTTGAACCGCTTCCATTTGCGCTTCTTTACGGAATAACTGCAAAGTACCTTTAGCGCGGTTTTCGTAATTAATGCCTGTATCTTTTCTAAGTTCACGTAAGCAATCACGGCTGTATTCAGCCACACGCATCATACGTTCTTTGTTTACAGCATAACTTTGTGGATTACAGTTTTTTAGCATTTGAGCCATCCACTGTAACTGCCACATGCTGCCATCTAAATTAATCGCAAGCGGTGCGTGATGTTGGAACATCCACTTCACAGCTTTAAAAGGGATTCCTGGTGCTGCCCAAGGGGTCGAATACCCTGGCGAAATTTGACCTGCATTACCAAAGCTTGTTTCTTCAGCAGGACCTGACTGACGGTCAAGAACAGTGACCTCAGCTCCTTGTTGAGCTAGATAATAGGCACTTGCCACTCCGATAACGCCGCTACCTAATACAATTACGCGCATTTCCATTCCCTCACGCACACCAGTTTATTTAACTAGTATATTTCTGCTTCAATAGTTTATTTCACTGTTTTTCAGGGTATAATCTAGGTAAATTTATGTTTTTCTCGCGAGAATTTTAAAAAAAGAGGAAATATCTATGCGTCCCTTAGATCGTATAGATCGCATGATTCTGGACATTTTGCAGCGCGAAGGACGAATTGCGATTAGTGAATTGGCATCGAGAGTCAACCTCTCTACCACCCCTTGTTCAGAGCGTGTAAAACGCCTTGAGCGCGATGGCATTATCATGGGTTATTACGCCCGTCTAAACCCAGCTTACGTAGACCGTAACCTGCTCGTCTTTTTAGAAATTAAGTTATCTGCCAAATCTGGTGATGTATTTGATCAAGTGGCCAGAGATTTAGTTGAGATTCCTGAAGTGCTCGAATGTCATCTTATTTCAGGTGAATTTGACTACCTTGTAAAAGCACGTTTAAAAGAAATGAGCGCATACCGCCGCTTATTAGGCGATCTATTAAAGAAACTCCCCGCATCGGCATCGTCACACAGTTATGTGGTCATGGAAGAAGTGAAAGAAACTTTATATTTAGATGTAAGCAAGTAAAGCGAGCATTATTGAACTCGCTTTACTCACATTTTAGAAATTAGAAATATTTTAAAATCGAAATATGTTTATTTTGATGTTTGAATTTCGAGAAACATTTAACCGCTGGGTAGAGTGCAAAAGACAGCACAATTGTGATTAACCACAACATCCACACATGGCTGACCGACAAATAATTTCCGTAGTTGGCTCCCCATAGACTGAGTGCAAACATATACATCAGTTTCAGCACATATAAATGCAATAAATAAAAGAACATCGGCACCGAGCCAAACACCACCAATGGTTTTAAAAACGAGTGCTGCTGCATACGTTCAAAAGCAACCAGCACAAGCAAACCAATTCCAACATTCAGCAAAATAAATAACAAAGACGGTGGATACTTGGTGAGGTTAAAAAAGCTCATGAGGCTCAGTTGTAATGACTCAAAATGTTGCCACGGCTGGTCACCATAGACGTTGATAAAACGCAGTAAAACAAATAACCCAATACTTGCTAAACCAAGGCTGAGTAAAGCGCGGCCTCTTTGCTTTGCTGTATATTTTGAACTAAAGAACTGACCTAAAACGTAGCCTAATAAAATCACCCCAATCCAAGGTAAAACAGGGTAACTTGTGCGAAGCTTAATACCCGCAAACTCAAGCCAGCTACGTTCATGTAAAACAAACCATATATTCTGTAGGATGCCTTGTGAAAAGTGCACAGAATCTAATAAGTTGTGCCCAAAAATAATGACCAACGCTACACCAGCAAGAACTGGCAAAGGCAAACTTACACAACAAGCTAGCACCACCATGCTAATACCGATCGCCCAAATCACCTGTAAGTAAATGACTTCGGGTGGAAAAGTCGCTGTCCATGCAAAATTCACAAGCGTAAGCTCTAATACAATCAAAAATAAGCCGCGTTTTAATAGAAAAGCACGTGTTTGCTGTAAATTTTGTTTTTTTGACTGAAATAAAAATGCAGAAATCCCGGTTAAAAGTACAAAAACCGGAGCGCAAATATGTGCCAATAATCGACTGCCAAATAATGCTGGTTCTGTTACTGTTACGTCCATTGGATCGGTAACCTGTTTATGTAAATAGAAAGTTTCTCTTACATGGTCGAGCAACATAATGATGATCACCAAACCACGCAATGCATCAATCGACTGTAAACGTTCAATATTCTTTTCTAAAGACATAGCAGTAATCAACAAAATAATGTAACGTTATACTATTACATTATAGTTCTTTTGTCTTTCATGGCTGATTATTTATGCAACACAAATTAGGATTGTTGTCTTCGTTGGGTCTATCATTTATATCGACATTCACTTGGGCAGAAGAAACGTCAACGGTACTTGAAACCATACGTATTCAGGCTGAAAGCACCCAAGAGGATGTGAGCCAAAATAGCTCGGCGACTAAATTTTCTCACGATGTTTTAGATGTCCCTTTTAACCGTGCTTATCTTTCTAAACAAATGATGGAACAACAAGACGTTCAACGGATTGATGACGCATTAAGCTTGGTGAGCGGAGTTTTTCATCAAAATAGTTTTGGTGGTGGCTTTTGGGATAATTACTCTTTCCGTGGTTTTAGTACCGACCCCAATTTAGGTGCCTCCATGATCCGTAACGGTTTGAGTGTCAACCGAGGGATTAGCGCTCCAAAAGATGTCGTAAATATTGAATCTTTAGAGTTTTTAAAAGGACCGATGGCTGCGCTATATGGCCGCGGCGAAACAGGTGGTTTGCTTAACCTCAACAGTAAAAAACCACAGTGGGAAAGCGAAAGTGAAGTTAACCTACGTGCCAATACTCAAGAACAATATCGAATAAGTCTAGAACACACTGCCCCTATTAACGATGAACTGGCCTATCGCGTAGCCGTGGCTCACGAAGATAATCAAAGCTTCCGTGATCATGTCAGTAGTGAACGCTGGTTCTTTTCACCGCAGCTCACGTGGAAAATTTCAGACCAGACACAACTCGACTTTGACAGTGAATTTACAGAGCACAAAGGAACCTTTGACCGTGGTGTAAGTACAGTCAATCACCAGTTTGTGATGGACCCGAAAACCTTTACAGGTGAACCTGACGACGGCGATTTGAAAATAAAAGATTACTTTTACCAATTACGTCTGAGTCATGAATTTAACCCTGAATGGAAGCTAAACAGTGCTGTCAGTTATAAAGACGCCAAAATGGTCGGCTTTGCAACCGAACCTCGCCGTATGCAAGCCGATGGACGTACTTTAGAGCGTCAACGTCGCTATCGTGATTATACAAGTGAAGATGTGCTGGCTCAGACAGAGTTACTTGGCAAGGTTGATACCTCTTGGGCTCGCCATGAAATTTTACTTTCGACCGAGCTTGGTCAACTCGACTATAAGCAAAACCAGCTTCGTCGCAATCACAGCACAAGCTCAACAAGCACAATTGATATTTACCAACCTGAATACGGCAAATATTTACCGAACTTAGCTCCGTTTACTAACACCAAAGAACAGCAGCGTTACTTTGCGCTTAATTTACAAGACCAGATCTTTTTCAATGATCAGTGGAGTGTGCTATTCGGCAACCGTTTTGATCAGGTCGAACAAGACTTTAAAAATCATCTGACTCAGACTGAAAGCAACCAGACGCTTCACCAGAATAGTCCGCGTTTCGGAATAAATTTTAAAGCTTCTGACCAATGGGCGTTTTACACCAACTATGGTCGCTCATTTGCCATGAATAGTGGTATGAACCGAAATGGTCAGACTTTTGCCCCTGAAAAAGGCGAAAGTTATGAGGTCGGCACCAAATATAAAATAAACGATCAAAGTGTGCTTAGTCTCGCTTTGTTTAAAATGAAAAAACGAAATGTACTCACAACTGACCCAATCGACAGTAACTTCCAAACCGCAGCAGGCGAAGTGAGTAGTAAAGGAATTGAGTTTGACTTAAATAGTCAAATCACTGACCGCTGGTTCGTCAATGCCAACTATAGCTATACCGATGCTCAAATTGAAAAAGACCAAGACTTGGCAAAAGGCGCTCGTCTAAGCAATGTTCCAAAACACCAAGGCGCTGTAAGTACTAACTATGAGTTTCTACAAGAAGGTCCACGAAAAGCAGGCGTAGGTGCCAATCTTACCTATGTGGGCGAACGTAGCGGACATAACCTTGATAATGGCTTTAATTTACCAAGCTATACGCTGGTCAATTTAAATGGCTACTATGCCCCATCTGACCGCTTACGCTATCAGCTGAACGTAAACAACCTGTTTGATAAAACTTACTATGTCTCAAGCTATAGCGATTTATGGGTTCAACCAGGTGAGCCACTAAATGCCTCAATTTCGGCACAGTGGAAGTTTTAATTCATACATAAACAAAAAGCCCGAATTATTTCGGGCTTTTTTATTAGAACATACCATTTTCATTGACGAGCGGGTCAGGCTGTACTTGGCCAATATCCCAAAACTCAGCAATTTTTCCATTTTCAAAACGACAAATATGGACCACAGCCAAGGTGGTTAACCCATTCATTTGCATTTCAAGTTTAGAATGCACAGCAACCAAATCGCCCTCTTCAATGACATGTTGAACGTCAAAGACTTTGTTTGGAGTTTCAGCCGCGCTTTCACGCATCCCTTCTCTTAAAGAAGTTGCATCACCCGCATAATAAGGGTTGTGATGCTTGAAGTTCGGTGCGGTGTAATTGCTATAGGCTTCATCGACTTCGCCAGCTGCGGCAAGCTCTAAAAACCGTACTGCAATTTGTTTTTGAGATAGGTTCATGATTATCTCCTACTCTTTATTTTAGACCTTACTGCAACAGGTCATCTTCGTCGTCGCCTTCCTCGAAGACATAGGCCATACAGCCCCATCCATCATATTCACCTTGAAATTTTTCAGCGATGCTAGCAAACCATTGTTCCAAATCAACAATATCTGAATACTCAGGTTCCATGTTGACAAAGATGGTAATCACCCACTCGTTTGGCTCAACAGAGTCATCTTGGAAAAGTGAAACTTTTTGTTCTTGGTAAAGTAAATAGAGTGCACATTGCTCTGCATTTTTTTGATCTTGAAAAGCAATTGAAAATTCAATTTCATGCAGCTCGGTTAAATCATCCCCATCTTCAGCCATTTGCCAAAGTACATTGCCGTTATCGTCATCTGGAAATTGTTCGTAGTCACGAGTCATAAAGTGATCCTTGTTGTTGTCGCAGTATTAATATTATTCGACATCAAGAATACCCGACTTTTATTGCAGTTTGGGTATATATTCCGTTCCCAATTGCATCAAATTGAATTTTTAATTGTATGTAAATTTTAAAAAGGCACTTGGGATTGAATGACCACATCTGTGCCTTTCAATGGATGCTGAAAAGCCAGATACGCAGCATGTAAAGCCATACGGCTTAAATGAAAACGTTTCGGTTCAGGATGGTATAACTTGTCACCCATAATCGGGTGTCCAATATGCATCATGTGCACACGTAACTGGTGCGAACGCCCTGTGACTGGTTCAAGTAACACTCGCGTTTGATCTACTTTTTCGTCATAAACGAGCGGTTGAAACAAGGTTTTGGCATGTTTGCCTAATTCAAAATGTACAATTTGTCTTGGGCGATTTTCCCAGTCAGTAATGAGAGGAACTTCAACACTACCCTCTTGTGCGACTTGGCCTTGCACCAAAGCAATATAATGTTTTTTGACTGTTCTGGCCTGAAACATTTTACTTACCGCAACCTCTGCATCACGGTGCTTGGCAAACATAAGTAGGCCCGACGTCGCCATATCTAAACGATGCGTGACTTTAGCCAAAGGGAACTTTTCTAACACCCGTAAATAAGCGCTATCATGATGCTCAGGTAGGCGACCCATCACAGACAACAATCCCGCAGGTTTATCAACCACAATTAAATCGTCATCTTCAAATAAAATTGAAAGCGGATCTTGTGGCGGAGCGTAAACAAAATTGTCGTTTAAAGGCATGGTCGTAGAAACAGCAATGGAGCATGGCGGCAAATCATAAAGAAATTTCAGACCTACCGCAAAACAATCTATAAGCTATCATCATGTTCCACGTGAAACTCGAAAAATCTTTATCGCTTTTTATTCATTTCAGCTAAAAGATCGAGCTGAATTTCTTGAATATGCGCAAGCCTTTCCCACTGATGCGATAAAAGATGATCCATTTTTTCATGTAAATGACGAATCTCAAGCTCAGCTTTTAAATTAATTTGATAGTCATGTTGCGAACGTAAGCGATCTTTGGCTTCTTGACGGTTCTGACTCATCATAATGACAGGTGCCTGAATTGCAGCCAAACATGACAAAATCAGGTTAAGTAAAATAAATGGATAAGGATCGACTGGACGTACTACCATCACGACGGTATTAAAAAGGATCCAAGCCACTAAAAACAGCCCAAAACAAGTTAAAAAGACCCAACTTCCACCAAATGAAGCTATTTTATCTGCTAACTTTTCACCCAAAGTCCAATTCTGATCGAACTCTGTCTCTGTATTACGAGTAATGAGTTCATGCCGTTGCATACTGCCAATTACTTCATTCTCCAAAGTGGTTAGCTCCCCCTTTTCTGAACGTAATAGGGACTGCACATATTTAATACGGTAGTCCGCCAAATCAGCACGACAAATAAAAGTTGAAAAAGACCACTCTGGGTAATCTTTCAAGATTTCTTCACCAATGACATCTCGAATGACTTCACCAGACACAAGATCTTTTAAGGGAAAACTCTTTCCGCATACGGCGCATTGGCGATACTGATTTTTATTGTCCATATTATTCAGCCCATTATTATGATAATAAGATTAGTATATAAACGATTTCGGCCTAACACATCGTAAATAAAAATAGTACTCTAACCTAATATCTGTAAAGTCGCTGGCACTATTTTTCGATGCGCAGGAATTACAGGCACCATGTACAATCGCCCAAGTAGATTTTTAATATGTACCACTGTAGTCACTGTAAGCACTTGGGTATCTTCATTTTTATAAATAGATAAAGTCACATTCAAATGTTTATCATCATCTCCGATCACTAACTCATTTTCGGTACGCTGTAACAAGGTAAAAATTCCAATTCGGTCGCCTGCGACATATTCATTTTCTTTTTTATTCGAATCAATCTGCTTAAAACTTCCTAAATCTTTAAGGCCAATCTTGGAGGTAATTTTATTGCGTAGATTCATACTCCACTCTATCCACTGCGGAGTATGCTGGAACAATTTAATGAGCTGCCCAAATACATTCAGGTCAGGCTGACCAAGCACAATACTCCACGAGTCGTGGAAATAAGCATTGTTCAATTGAGATGAGATTTGGCTGTCATGCGGCAAGGCAGAAAGATAAGGCTTATTCATGAATTATATTCTTGTAAAGTATCATTTTTATTATAGAGAATTTTTTAGGGTGTCAAGGGAAACCGTATATGGTTTACTTCAACAATTATAACTTTGTAAGTTAGAACCTTATGCCTATAAACTTTTGATCTATAGCGTCCTAAGCCGAATCGAGACCTTTTGGGTGAGTACACACTAACGTTATACGTTTTGGTGCATGCTACTCTTTTCGATCCCTATCACACCCTTGAGATATAGTTTAGCCAGCACCCTATGGGATTGTTTTTCTAAGAACAGCTAATTTTAAATATTTTTGGTAATTTTTACGCAAAAAATCAAATTAAAAAGAATATATTTCCATTTCATAATAATTAGTCAAATTTAAATTCCACTTTATTTGTTTTTTACGGTTTATTTTACCAATTAATTAAACTTATATAGTCAAATTAAAAACTACTTCACTAGCAACCGTTTAGCCGATTCTATAATCATTGCTCTACGCTTTTTATGAGGATTATCAATATCCTCGATCGGGGTAAACATTCTGGCAACTTGAGGCAACATAAACCAGCTATTTGCAAGTGCTAAAATCATGAAAGTTAAATAACTTGCTTCAATTTCATCGGTTACCCTGCCTTCATCTTGTTCTTTTTTAATTGCTTCAATTTTACAATTATAATTTTCGCAGCGGATATTTTCATTTGGCACTTCTTGTGAAGAGTAAATCAACCCTTCCCAAAGCAATAAACGACTCAGTTCAGGGTGTACACAATGATAGTCATACACACGCCCAGCATATTCAGCAATATCTTCTTCTTCAAAAGATTTAAGAGGTACAGACTGAGCAACTTTAATTAATTCATTGCTTAAAACCACCGCGAATAAATCTCTTTTAGCCCCGAAATAATTATAAATACGCTCTTTGTTAACACCTGCAATTTTTGCAATTTTATCAACAGTGGTACCATCTGGACCATGCAAAGCAAACTCACTAATTGCAGCTTTCAAGATTTTTTGTTTTGTTCCTTCAGTATCCCACGACATAATTATTTTTCACTTGCATATATTATTAAAACATATTATAAAATATTTCCAACCAAATAGTTGGTTTTTTTTGGAACTTTATAATGAACAACAATATTATAATTTTTGGCTATGGAACAGGTATTTCCAAAGCCGTAGCACATAAGTTTGGTAAAGAAGGCTATAAAATCGGGTTAGTGGCAAGAAATGCTGAAAAACTCGAGAAGGCCATTCTAGAACTTAAAACACAAGGTATAGAAGCTTATGCTTTTACATGTGATTTAGCAGTTCTGGAAGACATACCAAATCTAGTAAAACGTATTAAAGACCAATTCGGAGAGATTAAAAATATTCATTGGAACGCTTTCCATGATATTGAAGGCAACATCTTAGAAACCAATCCGCTAGACCTCACCCAAAGCTTCCATATTCGTGTTTCAAGCTATATTGCTACGGTACAAGCTTGCCTACGTGATTTAGAAAAGAATAACGGTAGTATTTTATCAACCAATGGAATTTTTGCGTTCGATGCCGTGGGAATAGATTTAGTTGCCAAAGAATATTCATCTTTAGCAATTGCAGCCGCCGCTCAATATAAAACCACCAACTTACTTGCTCATAGTCTCGCTGACTCAAATGTTTACGTGAGCCAAGTCATTGTGAATGGCTTTGTTGATGGAACACCGGGTGCACAAGATAAAAGCTACACGGTACATCCAGAAACGATTGCGGAGCAGTTCTGGTACTTACATCAACATAAACAAGAAACTGTCTCTCTTTGTGGTGAAGCAATTCAAGCTGCCTAAAACAATTCCTGATGAAAAATTTATTTAATGAATTTAAAATTATTTATTAAATAACAATACATTAAAATATTTCTAATATAGAGAAAACTATGAAAGTCCTTCATATCAACTCATCAACTCGTGGTGAGAATAGTCAGTCTTTACTTATTGCTGAACAAGTAATTACCCAGCTTAAAATAAAGCACGCTGATTTAGTTATTGATGAATTTAATCTTTTTGAAGATGATCTACCTGCGTTCGATAAAAATGCTGTGGGTGCCAAAATGGCATTATTTACAGGACAAGATTCAAACTCGAAAGAAAAAGAAGCATGGACAAAAATTAAAGAGGTTTATAACCGCTTTGCATCTGCCGATATCTATGTATTTAACGTACCTCTTTGGAACAACAACATTCCTTACATCTTAAAACAGTTTATTGATGTCGTAACTCAGCCAGGTTGGGCTTTTGGTTTTGACCCATCTACTGGTTACACAGGCTTGTTAAATAATAAAAAAGCATATGTCGTGATTGCTAGTGGTGTGTATTACCAAGGTATTTCTAATAATTTCGGTTCTGACTTTGCAACGCCTTATCTTAATGACTGGTTAAAGTTTATTGGCGTAAGTGATATTGAGAATATCCATATTTCACCTACAGTAGTGAATACTGACTATGAGAAAACAAAGCAAGATGTGATGAGTAATGTCGAGAAACTAATCGCGTAAGACTATGAATAGCAAAATAAATTATGCAGTTGCTATTTGTGAGCCATTAGAAATTGAACATCCAGATTCATTTCTGGATGTTCAAGTTCCTTACCCACAAGCACTGCCTCACGATGTTATTGTAAAAGTTCAAGCAATTTCAATTAACCCTGCCGATACGCGTGCACGACGTAGAAAAACTAAAGATAACCAAACTACAGTTTTAGGATGGGATGTTGTTGGAACTGTTACTGAAATTGGTTCACATGTTCCTGAAAAATTTAAAATTGGAGATACAGTCTATTATGCAGGTGATATTAGCCGTTCTGGAGGTAATTGTACTTACCATGCAATTGACTCAAGATTAATTGCTCATGCGCCTAGCACTATTTCTATAGAAGATGCGGCAGCTCTTCCCTTAGTATCATTAACTGCATGGGAAGCATTAGCTGAAAGGCTATCACTTCAGATTAGCTCTACTCATTCAAACAGCCAGCTTCAACATACCAATAAATCAAGATCTTTATTAGTGATTGGAGGTGCTGGTGGCGTAGGCTCAATGGCAATTCAACTTGCTAAACTTGTTCCACAGTTGACAGTTATCGCTACAGCTTCACGGCAAGAAACGAGTAATTGGTGTCGGAAATTAGGTGCCGACTATATTATAGATCACACTCAAGACATTCCAACTCAATTATCCAAATTGGGTTACTCTGAGGTCGACTATGTTTTGATCTGCAATTCACCAGATTCATATTTTAATATTCTGCCAAGTATTACTAAGCCATTTGGAAAAATTTGTAATATTGTGCCTTTTTCTCATTTGCAAGATTTCAATCTATTGATGAAAAAAAGCCTCTCATTCCATTGGGAACTTATGTTTACACGCTCTAGTTTTCAAACTACAGATATGGCAAAACAATCTGAAATTTTAGATCATATTGCAAAGCTAATTGATCAAAATATTATTATTTCACCAAGACTTACATCTCTAGCTCCTATTAATGCTGAAAAAATTAAGCAAGCACACCAGTTGGTTGAATCTAATAAGACAATTGGCAAAATTGTAGTGGTTAATGAAAAGCAAAGTTAAAGCAACATAGAAGAAGCGTAATAAATTACGCTTCTCTGAATTTTTAATTTGATGTTTATATGTCGTAGTAGTATTTAACTACTTTTCATACTCTGATGGATCAATTTTGTATTTTTTAAAGAGAATAGAACGTACGGAGTCATTTATACTGTCATCATATTTAATGATTAAATAAATATCCTTCTTAGTTAAGGGAATAGTTTTTAAAATATCACTTAGCTCTGTACTTCTAATAGATCGTACTTCACTTGGTTGTTTGGATATTTCAGGATCTTGCTCTTCAAAATTAAAATCTACACCTTGTAAATTAAAATAAACCATAACTCTTCTATTTAAAGAATCACTATCATCATATAAAACAGTTCCTGCTGGAAGGATTGTATATTCTGAATAATTATCACCATTTGAAGAAATTTTTAGAGGCCTCTCTAAAATATGTATCTTAGGCATTTCTCTAGAGCTCCACAGATAAAAATTTAAAACTAATTGAACTAAAAACAAAATTCCTAATATGATTATTACCAGATTTTTTTTCATATATCCCTACTTTTTAAGATGATATGTATTTTTAATATCTACTTTTACATCAGGAGACTTCATTAAATAATCATTTAAATTATCGGGTAAAAATAGGTATTTTGGCATTTCATATTTACTTGCCTTAAATGCTAGCTTTACTGTAGTGGATAGTACTTTCTCAGCATTTACAAACATATGGCCTGATTTCGCCATACTTGGAATTGCTTTTTTCGTTGCTTCTAAACTTTGAGTAGTGCAATTAGGGGCCAAAGCAAAATAGTCCTGAGATAAAGCATAACTTTTATAGTATTTTTCATTTCGTCTTAATGTAGCTGTTTTCAATAAATTATTATAATAATTTAATACCAGCATAGCCTGACTATCAAAGATTTTATAGCCATAAGCATGGGTTGTCCTCGTTTTTGAAGTTCCTACCCCTTGGCTATTTTCATCAGCAATATAAGCGTCAAAGCTACTCCAAATCCTTAATATCCCTTCCCCGCGGGGACTATTAGCACCCTCTAAAGTAAAAATACCAAAGCTTTCAGGTTTCGTCTTACCATACCTACCAAAATCATAGATATAATCCTTACCTTTCAACTTAATATAAACAGCAGTATGGCCATACGGTGACTCTCTATCTCCTTCCCCATATGCACTCCCTACTAATAGATGTAACTCAGCTTCTGGTTTCAAAGGAACTTTCTGGGTCGGTGGATTAGCTGTATTCGTTGTAGTACTTGTTGTTGAATTATTCGCCATTTACCCTATCTTCCTGTTCGAACCAATTAACAACTAATTCATCATTTTCAGCAGATTTTATAGTTTTCGTCATTCCTTTCTCATTGGTAAAACCATAAGATTTTATTCCTGTTCTTTTATTCAAAATTGAATAAGGTATTCCTTCTAATGGTTCATTCTTAGATGAATCTATAGCTTGGAAATTACGATGCTCAGTTTTAATTCTCAAATCGGGCAATGCAGGAACATTAGCATTCGCACTCCCGCCTCCCATAAACACATGCTGCCCAGCCTTCACCTCAAATTTGCCGCCCGTGGTCATAAAAATACCCGAACCGGTAATTCTGACTTGAGAGCCGCCTGCGGTGAGCACAATTTCTTTGGCTGCGGTCGCTTCGATTTTGTCTTCGGTCGAAATCACCTGAACAGCTTTACGGGCGATTAAATCTGCTCCATCGCCTTGTGCTTGTATTTCGACTTTACCCTTGCCTGCATAAAGTCTCGCCCCTTCTTGCGCTGCAAAAAGGCTAATTTTATTTTGAGCGTGTGCGATCAGGTTCTTTTGGGTAGATAAGTTAATGCTATCGCCCGCAGTTTGGTTGAGCTGCCCATCTGCACTTAGGTGAATGTCTTCATTACTGCTTAGCGCGACGCTATTTGGGCTTGCCAGCAGCATAATCGCTTCTTTAAAGGTTTTGGCTTTTGCGTTGTCTTGCTGCTCAAGTTTTTCAATAAAAGATTTTAGGTTTTCTAAATTTTCTAACGGATCAGTTTGCTGATTTTTAGCTACTTCACTGAGTGCCTTGGCATTGTTAAGGCCGCCTTCGATTTGTTGTTTGGCCTCATTTGCATCGAGGTGTACACCTTGGGCTTGGTCCTGTTTATGGGTACTAACGAGTAAGCCACTACCCGCTCTTACTGCGCCCCACTGATCTGTTCTAAGTTCAAAACCTTCACCTCGGCCATCACTCTCTGCCTTGTCTTTTGGATGGCTTAAGTTACCCAAGTTGAGCTGGCTTGCCGCATGGCTGCTTTGTAGCTGGGCACTGATTTGCCCTGTGGTGTCATCAAAACGTAGCTGGTTAAAGCCTTTGCCATCCACTTCTTCTGAACGGATACCACTGAGTTTTTTAGTGTCAGGTAGCTGGCCTTTTTGGTCAAACTGAGTTGGGTGGCGTTCGGCTTCATGAATACGACCCACCACAAATGGGCGGTCAATATTGCCGTCAAAGAAGTCGATGACCACGATCTCACCCACGCGAGGCAGGAAACGTGCGCCATAACCGGCGCCCGCCCACGGAGTCAGCACATCAACCCAAGCGGAGTCAGTATCATTGTCGTTACTTCCTGCTCCACCATCATGGCTATGGTCGTCAGTTCGGGTAAACAGGAAACGGACTTTAATGCGCCCCCACTGGTCGACATGGATGCTTTCGCCTTCTAGTCCCACCACTTTAGCGCGCTGCGGGTAAGCGGCTGGTCGGTGTTCTAGCGGGCTATATTCAGGTACAGCTTTAATATTGCGTCGAACCACGTTCAGCTCAGCAAAGTGGCGTTGTTCAGGGTTTTGGCTGTCGAGCTGGGCAGCCTTGAGTTTGTCTTCTGGTAACAAGCGTTCGAGTTGCTGCTGTAATTCTTTTGGTAAATTATTCTGGTTATAGTAGTGCTTGCTTAAGATTAAGAACTCTTTATCGGCACTGTCATGTTGGTCGAGTTCAGGGTGATCATTGAGTTCAAACCAGTAACCTACCTGTGCATCACGGACGTTACCCGAAACGGTAAATTGTTTAGAACTCAGGTGATAGTAAGCATTGATGTGCTGGTTAAGCTGTTCAATCTGGCTATTACCTGAAGCGGTGGCTTGGTCTTCACCGTTTAAGTCCTGCATCCAAGCGGGGCTAACATGCCATGCATCTTCAAGGTTTAGGCTGGCATTGTCATAGTGTTCGCTGTGCTTTTGTGTGCCTTGTACGCTACCGCTGCCTTCTTCTTGTTGTAGGGCATCAGCTTGCCAGCGTTGCACATGAACCGAGGTTGGTTGTAAGCGGCGCTCAGCTTTAACTTGGGTAATGGTATCGAACTGTTCTGTAGCACTGCTGCGTTGGTAACGTAGGCTACGACGTTCAAGCGCTTGATAATTTTGGTTATCGTCAATTAAACGTAATACCTGCGGCTGAATAGAAGCATTCGGGTCAGCGACCAAAAGTTGCGATTCATCGATTAACCAGTTAATTCCTTCGCTACGCCACAAGCGGGTTAAAAAGTCATAGTCACTTTCATTGGACTGCATCACAAATGGACGCACATCGTAGTCTTTGGTTAAGCCTGCTGCGTCGAGTGTTAAGCTTGCGGCAAATAACGGGCTTTTGCCCTGCCATTCTTTAAACAGAATTTCGCTAATATCGCGCACGCTTTTATTCATAAACACGCGGCTATTACGGCGTTTATGCCAGAGTGCAGTTGGGTCTTTTAAGGTGAGGTTATAAATGGTGAGTGAGCCGTCGCTTTGCCCTTGGCTTGCTTCGGTAATAATGCCCGTGGTTCTAAAAAACTGACCTGTATCCGTAACCTGATCGACAGCTACCTGACAGCCAATAAATTGTTTTAATGCAATGTGCGCGTTTGTCGACAGACACAGTAACTCAGCAACGCTACCTTGGTTGAGGGTATGTTCACCCTCAATGCGTTGCAAGAAAACTTGCTGATTTAAAGACTGATTTGAGAATTGGATATGAACAGCGCGATTTTGTGAAACAAGGCCTAAACGCTCCAATATACTCGACACACTCATCTGCATTTTTATTATCAATCAAACTTATATTTAGGCCGCATTTTAATTAAAAAAAGACTAATCTGTCTATCTATACTCATTTTCAAAATGTAACTAGTCTAAATATGCAGTTTTAGGTTAATTTCTTATTAGATAGGTATTTAATCCGTAAAATTTACTCATTTTAAAGTGCTATAAACCACCCAAAGATATTTAATATTTTTCTTTTATATTCAAATAGATATTAAAGAAAAATAAATATTAAAATTAATAAAATTCAGGATGAGATATGAAAATAAAAAAGTCTGCTTTTTATATATTTATGGTGATTTTTTCACTTCATTCTCATGCATTTGCTGAACCGAGTGTGGCCGATATTCAATATCGTGCAGAACAAGGGCAAGCTGTTGCTCAATATCATCTTGGCATGATGCTTTTAAGCGGCGAACAAGGCGTTGTTAAAAACTATGAACAAGCGTTTAAATGGCTAACTGCGGCTGACCAAAATGGAAGCGTGGGGGCAAAATATAGTTTAGGGATGATGTATTACACAGGCACGGGTGTAGAAAAAGATGCCAAGCGCGCTTTTGATTATTTCACCAAAGCTGCGGCCAAGAACCATGCGAAAGCGCAATATAACTTAGGGGTGTTATATGACAGAGGGGAAGGAACTGCGCAAGATTATGGAAAGGCGTTTGAGTGGTTCAGTCGTGCTGCCAACCAAGGCTACCCACCCGCAGAATATAATTTAGCTCAGCTCTATAAAAAAGGTCACGGCGTCACCCAAAGTGATGAGCAAGCGCTTAAGTGGTACACCAAAGCGGCTGAGCACAATGAAAGCGATGCTCAGTACAACTTGGCCCAGATGTATTTAAATGGTGAAGGCACACCGAAAAACCTACAACTGGCAAAGAAATGGTTTCAGCAAGCGGCCAATGCAGGCGATGTAGATGCGAAAGAAATGCTCAAAAGTTTAGAATAAAGACTGTCTTCTCTCTAATATTTTATAAATCAATGAGTTTCTATTACTTATAAAAACAGTATGTATGACCTATTTTATTGTTTTTATAAGGTCACATTCATTTCGATTTTAAATTACCCTTCCCATTTTCTAAAAACGAGACAGGTATTTACCCCACCAAAACCAAAGCTGTTGCTCATAACTGTTTTTAGTTCGGTTTCTCTGCTCTTTTGAACAATATCAAAACTTTTAGCTTCTTCGCGCAGTTCGGTAATATTAATACTCGGTGCGATAAAGTTATTTTGCAGCATTAAAATAGAATAAATGGCTTCGTGTACACCTGCTGCCCCCAAACTATGTCCAGTCATCGACTTGGTCGAACTGAGTGGCGGTACTTTTTCGCCACCAAAAGCTCTTTCTATAGCCAATAGTTCCGGAATGTCTCCTGCTGGCGTTGAAGTGCCATGCGTGTTGATATAGTCGATGGTTTCACAGCCGTTTTGTTTGGCTTCTGCGAGTGCTAGCTTAATACAGCGAGTCGCACCTTCGCCACTTGGGGCAACCATATCGACACCGTCACTATTGGCAGCATACCCAACCACTTCTGCCAAAATTTTTGCTCCGCGCTTTTGGGCATGACTTAAAGACTCCAAAACTACCATGCCACCGCCGCCAGCGATCACAAAGCCATCGTTATCGACAGAATATGGGCGTGAAGCCGTTTCAGGTGCATCGTTATATTTAGAACATAATGCGCCCATTGCATCGAATATTGCCGTTTGCGACCAATGGTCTTCTTCGCCGCCACCAGCCAGCATTACGTCTTGTTTACCAGCGGCAATAAGGTGAAATGCATAGCCAATTGCGTCGGCTGAAGTAGCGCAGGCACTTGCAATGGATTGCGATATACCTTTTAGGTTGAAAGCATTTGCTAAGTTAGAACTAACCGTATTTGTAAGATAGCGTGATGCTAAATCAGGTGATACTCCGCTTGCGCCTTTTTCTTTTAAGCTATGTAACATGTCGATGATGGAAGCTGTCGAGCTGCCGCCTGTTCCCCCAATCACGCCATATTTTGAGTTATTGGCAATATCACTCACATCAAGCTCAGCGTGTTGTAGCGCATCGACCGCTGAGTTGTATGCATACATGGCACAAACGCCCATGTGTTTTTTTAATTCTGGATCAATATTTTCAAAATCCATTTCGGCTGTGGCGCTGACATGGCTCCGAAAATTCAATTGTGCATAGACATCGTTATAGCGAATGCCTGAGCGACCTGCTTTTAAGGAGTCGGTTACTTTCTCTAATGTATTTCCAATACAGGAATTTATTCCCATACCTGTTATTACAACACGTTCCATTCTTATCTCTATAAAAACGACAAAAATAGATCTTAACAATCAAGTTCTTTTTTGGAACTGGCAAAATATCTCTATATTTATTATTTTTTATAATCAAATATAAATAAAAAGTTAATAATAATATTTTTATTTTAAAATCTATTTAGTTTTATTATTAAATCAAAAATATTCTAAATATTAAATTGACGTAATTAAAATCACCGATTATTATCTCGTTGCTGGCCTACATTGCCAGTCGGTTATGAC
Source organism: Acinetobacter sp. V116_7 (assembly GCF_056735735.1). Classification (NCBI taxonomy): domain Bacteria; kingdom Pseudomonadati; phylum Pseudomonadota; class Gammaproteobacteria; order Moraxellales; family Moraxellaceae; genus Acinetobacter; species Acinetobacter sp. V116_7. Next base: position 78,110 of record NZ_JBWZIF010000022.1, on the reverse strand, counting down.
AGACCGCGAATAACAAAGACGATGTGCAAAATTCTTATTTTGTGTGTCGGGAACTCGTTCGCCCCCTTTTTCTCTATGGTAGGGCGGAAGGGGGACACCTTTGTGTGTGCTGGTTCCTTTGTTTCCAGTCTGTCAACCCTCTTTCGTTCTACCACCATAAATTAATTCGCGGTAATCTGGTGGTAGGACTCCATAAATTATAAGGAGTTGACCATGACATTTTTCAAACTTATTCCCCCTCCTGCTTAATCATTTTATTTATTTAAAATTTAGGTTTTCTATTGTCTATTTTTAAAATTTATAAATTATTTTTATTTTAAAAATTTAATTATTTTATTTTCCTATATACATGGGAGGGTTAATTATTACCTAAAAATTATTTTAACCCTTAAAACCAATTATATTTTTATTCTACTCATAGATATAAATCATTATGAGAATAATATGACAATTTATAAATCTATTTTGGCTTTAAGTTTGGTTCTAAGCAGCTACGGTTTTTCAGTTTGCAAAGTCCTGTTCTCCCACGGGACTTTGCCCCTACTTTTTTCAGCGTCATGCAGCGGTGTGACAAAAGTAGTCTGGGTTAAGCGTTTGGCTTAGCCCCTTTATCTCTGTGCTGCAATGGTTTATTACTTTAAATCAGCGCAAAAGATTAAAGTCTGTTGTGGCACAGAGGCCTAAAGAAGAATATTTTTAAGAAATTTGAATTCTTATAGTTTAGATATTTCTATACCCAGCTCGTTTTTAACGATAAAGTCATGTTTAATAATTAGTATTTTTTATCATTAATATCATAGAGCTAATAAAAATGAGTTTTTATACAGAACTACAAGTCCGTTATACAGATTTTGATACGATTGATTTATCTACTGAAAAGCAAAAAATTCTAGAAATATTAACGGAGGATTCAATCCACGAAGATGTTTATGGTGATTTAGTAGAAGCCTTTACTAATGGTCATGCAGGTCTTAATGTCGATCCAGTTTATTGCTTACAACTCATAGAAAAAATTACCGCTCTATTTCCAAATGCAAATTTTGAATGTCGAGGGTTAGGAGAAGAGTATTTTTATACATGGATTCTTTGTGTTGAAAATGGCCAGATTATTTTTAGTAGCAAGCCTTGGGAAACTGAAAACCCTTTTATATAAGGATAACCATACCCATTCTTGTACGTTTTAACCTACAAACTTTTAGGGATTTTGCGGATTGGCGACTTCCTGCTTTTTTCCTATGATGAGTTCATACAGGAACAGGATGTTCCGGAACACAAAACAACAATAATAGGTTCATGCACCAGGAGCGTGAGATACGACAGGAGTCATATCTAGCAACCAAATACGAAAAAGCCCGACATGATGTTGGGCTTTTTTTATTGCTGTTTAAAAATGCTCTAAAAGAAAATTCTTATATTGTTTTATTCACAATATATCTTTGAACTACTTGATCGACATTAATTTCAGAGTGAAGGCGGCCATTATTTGCTTGAATTACTTTTGCAGACGCTAAATTAGATTTATAACAATGTATATGTAATTCCGTTAAACCTAACTTCCACGCCTCCTGAATCGTAAGCTCTAATAATTTTGAACCAAAATCATTTCTACGTTTAGAAGGGCGAATACCTAGACCAATATGCCCACCACAATATTGAATCTGTTCATTAAGCTTAGGCCGTAAGTTAGATACACCAATAATTTCACTGCCTTCTACTAACCAATATGTAATATTGGCAACATGTCCCTCCTGTAAGGATTTCCCATTTTCATATTCTTTTAGTTTATTCAAAAACGAATCAAAATTTGTATGATCAAAATCCATTGTCAAAGGATAACGTTCTTCATCAGCTAATTCATTGATATAGCTGTGATAGCTCTCTTTAAATCTTAAATGAGGTTTTACCAACATAACGGTCATTTCTTACTCCCGAAAATTGTTCTTTTTATAATCACAATTTAAAAATAACATATTGTTATCAATAACAACTCTTTTTCCACTCCTAATCCTAAACAGTTATTTATAAAAGTAAGCCTGACTATTTACTTGTTTCTCTCATCTACAAAACCTCCCAAGAAACTTTTCGATGTACGCTTTAACCTACAAACTTTTAGGGATTTTGCGGATTGGCGACTTCCCTCTTTTTTCCTATGATGAGTTCATACAGGAACAGGATGTTCCAGAACATAAAACAACAATAATAGGTTCAAGCACCAGGAGCGTGAGATACGACAGGAGTCATATCTAGTACCCAAATACGAAAAAGCCCAACAGGATGTTGGGCTTTTTTTATGGCCATTTAAAAATGATATTAAAGCTAACCTATAGCGGACTATGTGCCTGTTCTTGCTTTTTATGACGTATCCAACGTATTGCCAAAATAACAGCAATAACCACCACAATCGCAACAAGCGCAGGAACTAACAAAGCTGAAACCGAAAGTAAGATTGCCCCAATCCACTCCCCTGTAGCAACAACAAAATTTCCTAAGCCACCTGTGGTTGCAGTTGAAACACCACGTGCAGCGATTGTACTCATTTGCACCACACCTGCCGTACCACCGCCCACAATAATCGCTGCCGCCCAACCTGCGAACTGTGACATTTCACCACTACTCACAGCCATGGTCGTTAACGTACCCGCAATCATGGCCGCAGGAGTCGCGACTGTGTCTAAAGCATTATCGACCCATGGAATATAATAGGCTGCAACTTCACAGACTGTTGCCACAGCTAAAGCCAAGCAAACCGATGGCATAGCCAACCACTCAAAACCTTTTGATGGTTCAAACCATCCCATCATTGTTGCAATGCTCATGACCAACAACGGCACAAACACGCGAAAACCGCAGGCAGCGCTCAGCCCCACGCCAATACATAAACCCAATATTGTTTCCATAACGGTTTCCTTTTTCATGCCCATCGCGGGTCTTGTTATGTAAGTCTTATTTTAAACTAACAAAAAGCCCCATCGGGTGACAGGGCTTTTTGTTAAATGCGAACGCAAATATTATTTTATTCTTAACGTTTAAACTCAGTGCAATAGCATTTAGTGCATGGTGGTAAACGATCTGTATTAATTTCTAAAAACACTCTCTGGCCACATTGAGCGCAGAAATAGAAGCCTGTTCCGGGTTTTTCGCCAGCTGTTACCATGATTGCATTCCTATAATCGTATAGATATTAAACAGGAATATAACCCAGTTAGAGTGATTGTCAATTGTCCATTTCGCCCGATGATGATGGCATAAATGCAAAAAATGTTATTTGTACGATTTATCTTACAAACTTTTAGGGATTTAGCGGATTGGCGAATTCCCGCTTTTTTCCTATGATGAGTTCATACAGGAACAGGATGTTCCGGAACACAAAACAACAATAATAGGTTCATGCACTAGGAGCGTGAGATACGACAGGAGTCATATCTAGCAACCAAATACGAAAAAGCCCGACAGGATGTCGGGCTTTTTTTTATTTATTAAAAGAATATTAATCAGTTGAATCATTATAATTGATTATGCTTTTTACAATATTATGTCTTTGTAGACGATTAGTTTTATCTCTAGTTCCCTCTTTTGACAAGGATTTATATTGATAAATCTCGCTAATAATTTTTGAAAAAGAATTTTTCAAAAATTCGTCATTATCATAATTATCTAGAAATTTTCTATAATTACTTAATTGTTGCGAACTTAGTATTGCACCATCACTTATTAACTCATAAAGAGCAGTAAATAAACTATAAAAATGAACATTTCTTTTAAGGACTTTTCTTCTATCTTCATTTTCGTCAATAATTTGATCAATTTCATTTATCAGCTGATTAAACTTAGTAATATCATTTTCTTTATCAGGATATAAATCATTATAAAGATCATAAATTTTATTAAGATTTTTTTCAGTTACATCTTCTTGAATACCTTGTTTCATAAAAACTAAAAGTGTACTTATAACTGAAATATCACGCATTCTTCTTCTATCTGCTATTCCAAATATTTGATTCTTATTCCAGAATTCTAATTCAGAAAGAGTTGAAACAACCTTCATAAACTCCCCTTCAAATTCCGCGTTCCGTAATTCTTGTGGGTTTAATGTTAAATTATTACTATTCAGTCTGAGAAACATTTTAACAATATTATCTCTAGCAACATTATTTCTAACTAATCGTATTGAAAAAATATATGACCAAATTGCTTTTTTATCTTCAACATCTAAGTCTTTAAAAAACTTATTTCTAATTCTTTCATAACAATCCGTTTCTTTATTAAGAACAGAATCTGTGAGCTTATAATGATTTGCAACAAATTGAAAAATTGCCCCAGTTCTTTGCTGACCATCAACAATAGAGTATTTTGTATCACCTGTATTTTCGTCAGTTCCAACATTCCAAACATAAATTTCAGGAATCGGATAACCCATTATTACTGACTCTATCAATTGAATTTGATTTTTCTGATTCCAAACATAGTTTCTTTGAAATGAATCATCAACAATCAATAACCCCTTTGCATTTAAATCATATAACCATTTAATATTCTGCGGCTGAATATCTATTAAATCAATTAACTTCACTTTGCACCAACCCTTCTTTTAATTTATTAATACCACGTATATGATAATCTTGAACCGACTCCCAATCAGCATATATTCTATAGTTAACTTCATGGTTAACAGAGAATTTTAATTGTAATTCAGCCTTAAACGTTCTTACTAACCTTTGCCACTCTTTTAAATCTTCATTACCATATGTTTCATCTGTATCTTTGATTCCAATAAAACCATTAAAAATATTGTTTGCTTTATGCTGAAAACCATACAAATTATTTTCCTGTGCGATTTTCCTGTAAGCATTCCAAATTTTTTTATAGTAATATTTCGATACAATAATTAAATCCAGATCAGAATCCTCACAAAACTCTTTAAACTCCTTACGAGGCGAAAAGCTAAATTTTGTTTTAGCACTTCCTACAATTGCAATATTATTAAATGGAATATCTAGATTTTTAGAAATAAATTTTTTAAATTCATCATATTTTTCACTGTGGCCTTCCCCTTGATCTTTAAAATACCATACCTCTTGCCCAATAAGATATTTGTAATATATTTCCATGACATCATGTTTTTTTATAAAATCAATTAAATCGACTTTCAGCATTTTTTCAAATACCTCACCTCTTTAAACTAAAACAGCTCTATAAAAATTAAAAAACCCCATAATCAAGATAGAGCCTTTTAGAATAATTTTCAATCAGTTATAGACTAAGTATTAAGCAAATTGACCTTCTAAAGAGTCTTCCACAATTTCATTTTGTATGCTTTAACCTACAAACTTTTAGGGGTTTTGCGGATTGGCTCTCCCCCACTTTTTTCCTATGATGAGTTCATACAGGAACAGGATGTTCCGGAACACAAAACAACAATAATAGGTTCAAGCACCAGGAGCGTGAGATACGACAGGAGTCATATCTAGCAACCAAATACGAAAAAGCCCGACAGGATGTCGGGCTTTTTTTATATTCTTATTTTTCTGCTAAATAGCTTCTTACACGTGCATCATTGAGTAAAGTCATTACCCCTTCTGCAATACATCCATTTAAATCTTGTACTAACACACCACTCGTATGAGGAACGGTAAATGGAATAGTTTGCCCATTTCCTAAAGTCGCTTCGAATTTAATTTTACTGCGCCAGAAAAGCAGATTGGTGTAGGTACTACGTAATGAATTTACTTTAATCGCAATCGATTTCGATCCATTACCCTCAACAGGTTGACCATTTTTCAATAGTTCCTTTTGAGTCTGTTGTACCATCGTTTCTGTAATAGACTTAATGCTAGAGTCCAGTTTTGTGCCCATATAAGAATATACAATCACTCGTTCATCTGAAGTTTGAGCATTGGTCACATCAGCCTTGCCAATGACCTTCACAGGTTGAATTAAACCTGCACGCAGAGGGTACTCTGTACTTACATAAGGCATCGTCCCACAAGCAGTTAATATAAGAGAGCAAATTGAAATAATGAATAAGTTACGCATTGATATTTTCCAAGAAATCTATTGTGATTTATATTTAAGTCTAAGCGCCGCGTATCTTAATGTAAGTTAAAGAGAATTTGATGACAAAAATAAAATAATTTTAAAAAATATAATATATGCAGTCATTTTTTATAATTAATTAACTATGCGTAAATAAATAAAAACCCCACTCTAAAGCAGGGCTTTTAAAACAATATCAATAATGTTTAACTAAAGTATCAAGCCACTTGGCCTTCTAAAAAGTCTTGCGCAAAACGCTGTAATACACCGCCCGCTTCATATACAGAAACTTCTTCTTCTGTATCTAAACGGCAAGTCACAGGCACTTCAAGAATCTCTTCTTTACCATCCGCTGTGGCACGCTCAATCACTAAAGTTAAAGTCGAACGCGGCGCGATATTACCAATCACGCTATAAAGCTCTGTACCATCTAGTTTTAAAGTCTTGCGGTTTACACCCGGTTTAAACTCAAGTGGTAACACACCCATACCCACCAAGTTAGTACGGTGAATACGCTCAAAGCCTTCTGCCACAATCGCTTCAACACCTGCAAGGCGCACACCTTTTGCAGCCCAGTCACGGCTTGAACCCTGACCGTAGTCAGCACCCGCAACAATAATTAATGGCTGCTTACGGTTCATGTAGGTTTCAATCGCTTCCCACATACGCATTACTTCGCCTTCTGGCTCTACACGCGCTTTTGAACCTTGCTTAATGGTGCCGTCTGAACGAACCACCATTTCGTTATACAGTTTCGGGTTAGCAAATGTTGCACGTTGTGCAGTCAAATGGTCACCACGGTGCGTTGCGTATGAGTTGAAGTCTTCTTCTGGTAGACCCATTTTGTGAAGATATTCACCCGCAGCTGAGTCCATCAAAATCGCGTTTGAAGGCGACAAGTGGTCAGTCGTAATGTTGTCACCCAAAATGGCAAGCGGACGCATGTTCGCTAAAGTACGTGGTGCAGCCAACGCCCCTTCCCAATATGGCGGACGGCGGATGTAAGTACTTTGTGGACGCCAGTCATAAAGCGGACTTTCGGCCTCTACAGTTACACCTAAATCAAACATTGGGATGTAGACTTTACGGAACTGTTCAGGCTTCACAGCTTCTTTAACTAACGCATCAATTTCAGCATCAGATGGCCAAATGTCTTTCAGGTAAATCGGGTTACCGTCTTTATCGTGACCTAAAGCATCTTTTTCGATGTCAAAACGAATCGTACCCGCAATTGCATACGCCACAACAAGCGGTGGAGATGCCAAGAACGCCTGTTTTGCATATGGATGGATACGACCATCGAAGTTACGGTTACCAGACAGTACTGCTGTTGCGTACAAGTCACGGTCGATAATTTCTTGTTGGATGACTGGATCTAATGCACCCGACATGCCGTTACAAGTCGTACAAGCGTAAGCCACAATACCAAAACCAAGTTGTTCTAAGTCTTTTAGAACACCTGCCTCTTCGAGGTAAAGAGCAGCTGCTTTTGAACCCGGTGCAAATGATGATTTCACCCAAGGTTTACGAACTAAGCCAAGCTCATTTGCCTTACGTGCCAACAAACCTGCTGCCACGGTATTACGTGGGTTAGAAGTGTTGGTACATGAAGTAATTGCCGCAATAATGATTGCGCCATCTGGCATTAAGCCATCAGAACGGTTTTCAACAACACCTGCAATGCCTTTTTCTTTGAGGTCCGCAGTTGAAACACGTGCATGTGGGTTTGATGGCCCAGCAATGTTACGTGTTACTTTTGATAGGTCAAAACGAAGTACACGTGGGTACTCTGCTTTGGTCATATCAGATGCCCAAAGGCCGATTTCTTTTGCGTACTGTTCAACCAATGCCACTTGTGCATCTTCACGGCCTGTTAGGCGTAAGTAGTCAATCGTGTTTTGGTCGATGTAGAACATTGCCGCCGTAGCGCCGTATTCTGGTGTCATGTTCGAAATGGTTGCACGGTCACCCACAGACATGCTGTCAGCGCCTTCACCAAAGAACTCAAGATAAGCACCAACCACACGTTCTTTACGCAAGAATTCAGTTAGGGCAAGTACGATATCTGTTGCAGTAATACCTGCCTGACGCTGACCTACAAACTCAACACCAATAATGTCTGGTAGACGCATCCAAGATGCACGGCCCAACATTACGTTTTCAGCTTCTAAGCCACCAACGCCCACAGAAATTACGCCCAAAGCGTCTGTATGTGGAGTGTGTGAATCTGTACCTACGCAAGTGTCTGGGTATGCCACGCCATCACGCGCCTGAATCACCGGAGACATTTTCTCTAGGTTAATCTGGTGCATAATGCCGTTCCCCGCAGGGATCACATCGACATTTTTAAATGCTGTTTTAGTCCACTCAATAAAGTGGAAACGGTCTTCGTTACGACGGTCTTCAACAGCACGGTTTTTTTCAAAAGCGTCTGGGTCTGCACCACCGAATTCCACTGCTAAAGAGTGGTCAACAATGAGCTGTGTTGGTACAACTGGGTTGACTTTAGATGGGTCACCGCCTTTGTCGGCAATCGCATCACGTAAACCTGCAAGGTCAACCAATGCAGTTTGACCCAAGATGTCGTGACACACTACGCGCGCTGGGTACCAAGGAAAGTCCAAGTCCTGACGGCGTTCAATTAGCTGCGTTAAATAAGCAGTTAAGTTCTCGGCATCGGCACGGCGTACCAATTGCTCTGCAAGTACTTTAGACGTGTAAGGCAGTTTTTCGTATGCGCCTGGCTGAATATCTTCAACGGCTTGACGCACGTCGTAATATTCAAGCTGGGTTCCTGCCAGCGGTTTACGGTATTTTGTGTTCATTAACCACGCTCCGCCAATGGTTTAAATTTGAGGTTTTCAGGGCCTGTGTAGTTCGCGCTTGGACGAATGATCTTGCCGTCTTGGCGTTGTTCAATCACGTGAGCTGACCAACCTGCTGTACGTGCAATCACGAATAATGGTGTGAACATTGCAGTTGGAACGCCCATTAAGTGATAACTCACAGCACTGAACCAGTCGAGGTTCGGGAACATGTTTTTCGCATCTTTCATCACTGCTTCTAAGCGTTCAGCGATTAAGTACATCTTGGTGTTCTCTTGTGCTTGTGCCAAGTCATGTGCCACTTTTTTGATGACTTCGTTGCGTGGGTCAGAGATTGTATAGACAGGGTGACCAAAACCGATCACAACTTCTTTCTTCTCAACACGGCTACGGATGTCTGCTTCTGCTTCGTCTGCGTTGTCGTAACGTTGTTGAATGACGAATGCAACTTCGTTCGCACCACCATGTTTAGGTCCACGAAGCGCACCAATACCGCCTGTAATTGCCGAGTACATGTCAGAACCTGTACCTGCAACCACACGTGACGTAAATGTAGATGCGTTGAATTCGTGCTCAGCATACAAAATGAGTGATGTATGCATTGCTTCAATCCACTCTTCAGATGGTTTTTCACCATGAAGTAAATGTAAGAAATGCGCTGCAATTGAGTCGTCATCAGTTTCAACTTCAATGCGACGACCGTTATTGCTGAAGTGATACCAATACAACAACATTGAACCTAGGCTTGCCATTAATTTGTCAGCAATGTCTTTTGCGCCAGCTTCGTTATGGTCTTCGTGTTCTGGAGTTAAACAACCAAGAACTGAAACACCCGTACGCATTACATCCATTGGATGTGCAGACGGAGGAAGTTGTTCAAGTGCAGTTTTCAGTGCTGCTGGTAAGCCACGAAGTGCTTTTAATTTTGCTTTATACGCTTTGAGTTCAGCTTTGTTTGGTAATTTGCCATGTACGAGCAAGTGAGCAACTTCTTCAAATTGGCTACCCACTGCAAGGTCAAGAATGTCATAGCCACGGTAGTGCAAGTCGTTACCGCTACGTCCTACGGTACAAAGTGCTGTGTTGCCTGCAACTTGTCCGCTCAGTGCAACTGATTTTTTTGGTTTGAAGCCTGTTGTTGTTTCATTTGAGCTCATAAGATTGTCCTTTCCTATCTATCTGAATTTATTTATTAAACACGACGGATTCGTACCGTTTTCACTTCTTATTTCTTTTTAGCAAATGCGTTGTCTAAGTAGTCTTCAAACGCATAGTAATTAATGCGTTCATATAACTCTTTACGCGTTTGCATAATATCAATCACGTTCTTTTGCGTGCCTTCTTTACGTAAGGTTTCATACACAGTTTCGGCAGCTTTGTTCATCGCACGGAAAGCAGAAAGCGGATAAAGCGCAAGGCTTACATCAGCAGATGCTAACTCTTCAGTGGTAAACAGTGGTGTAGAACCAAACTCGGTAATGTTTGCCAAAATTGGTGCGCCAGTCTTCTGAGCAAATTGCTTGTACATATCAAGCTCGGTAATTGCTTCAGGGAACAACATGTCTGCACCCGCTTCAATGTAAGCACCTGCACGGTCAATTGCAGCTTGCAAACCGTCTACTGCCAGTGCATCGGTACGCGCCATAATTACGAAGCTGTCATCACCACGCGCATCGACCGCAGCTTTAATACGGTCAACCATTTCTTCTTGAGTCACAATGGCTTTGTTCGGACGGTGACCACAACGTTTTGCGCCCACTTGATCTTCAATGTGCATTGCCGCAGCACCAAACTTGATGAGTGCTTTTGTGGTACGCGCAATGTTAAATGCAGAAGCACCAAAACCTGTATCAGCATCGACCAATAATGGAAGATCACATACATCGGTAATACGGCGTACATCGGTCAACACATCATCAAGGTTACTGATTCCCAAATCAGGTAAGCCTAAAGAACCAGCGGCTACACCACCACCTGATAAGTAAATCGCTTTATAACCTGCACGTTTTGCCAAAAGTGCATGATTGGCGTTGATGGTTCCAACCACTTGTAATGGCTTTTCTTGGGCTACGGCATCGCGAAATAGCTGACCTGCGGATTGTTTAGCCATTGTTATGTTCTCCTTGTGCTTGTAGCAGTGTTTGCTCAATAATTTTGTAAGAGGCATTGATATGTCGATGCATAAGCAGCTCGGCAAGTTCTCCATCGCCTTCTGCAATTGCATCTAAAATACGGATATGTTCGTCCCAAGCTTTGCTCGGTCGATCGGGTGTGTTTGAAAACTGAATTCGGTACATACGAATGAGGTGATAAAGCTCATCACATAGCATTTTTTCTAAGGTTTTATTGCCACTACTTTTGATAATGCAGTAGTGAAAATCATCCTGCCCTTCTTGCAAGTAATATCCTTTACCTGCTTTAAAGTTTTCATCTTCAGCGTGCATACGCAAAACATCACGTAGCGCCAAAATTTGCTTTTTATCAATATGCTGTGCAGCAAGTTTGCAAGCCAAACCCTCTAAAGACGCACGAATTTGGTAAAGCTCTTTAAACTGTTGCAGGGAGAGCGAAACCACACGTGCACCCACATGAGCAGTTCGCTCAACCAAACGTTGCCCTTCAAGGCGATGAATCGCTTCACGCAATGGCCCACGGCTAATGCCATAAGTCCTAGCCAACTCAGGCTCAGAAATTTTGCTACCTGCCGGAATTTGACCTAAAACGATCGCCGTCTGTATTTGTTTAAATACATTCTCGGTCAGTGTTCTTCCCTGACTTTGTAATGGCTCTGGTGCGTAGGTCAAATCTTGCATATTGTCGACAATTTTTAATCAATTATGGCTTTTATAGCGGTATGAATGAAAAAAATCAAGGTGATTGTTGACACTTTACAGAACGCATCAGGTCAATTTTTATCGTTTGACCTGTTATTTCACCTTATATTTAAACCATTAAACCACTTACCAATTAGTACTTGTAAAACAGTTATTTAATATTGTTTTACCTATAGATTTATGGCACTTTTTTAGCTGCTTTTCGACCGCTAATCTTTTGTTTCAAACTTTAGTCTACAACCAATGTATTACAGCAAGATTGTAGACAATCTGCTTGAATGAAAGCATGAGTTATAAATTAGTATCTATTTACCGTAATTTCTTTTAAATCTTTTTATCATTTTCATCCAGAAAATATCGATATTAGTGAAATTATCAGGTGCTTCACGGTAGCTTTATTGATACATTATTGAACATCGACATAGTTGTGGCGTATTTTTCGAGACAGAAAAAACCCAGCACTATGCATATTGTTGAATGAAAGGACTTTTTTGATGTTTCAACATATCCCCCCATACGCAGGCGACCCAATTTTATCTTTAATGGAACAGTTCAACGCTGATACTCGTTCTGGAAAAGTGAACTTGAGTATTGGTCTTTACTATAACGAAGACAGTATTGTTCCTCAGTTAGAGACCATTATTGAAGCGCAAAAGCGTATTGAGCCTAAAAACGGTAAAACCAAACTTTATTTGCCAATGGAAGGCTTCAAACCTTACCGTGAAGCAATTCAAGCACTTTTATTTGGTGCAAACAGCCCAGCAGTTAAAGCTGGCCGTGCTGTAACCATCCAAACGCTTGGTGGTTCAGGTGCATTGAAAGTTGGTGCGGATTTCTTAAAAACTTATTTCCCAAATTCTGACGTTTGGGTAAGCCAACCAACTTGGGACAACCACGTTGCGATTTTCAATGGCGCTGGCATCAAAACTCATTTCTACCCATATTTCGATAACGAAACGCGTGGTGTAGATTTTGACGGTATGCTTTCAACACTTAAAACTTTGCCTGAGCAAAGCATTGTGTTATTGCACCCATGCTGCCACAACCCAACGGGTGCTGACTTAAACCCAGCGCAGTGGGATCAAGTGATTGCAGTATTAAAAGATCGTAACCTTATTCCATTCCTAGATATCGCTTACCAAGGTTTTGGTGACGGTATGGAAGAAGATGCGTATGCAATCCGTGCTTTAGACCAAGCGGGTCTAAACTTCATTGTGAGCAACTCGTTCTCTAAAATCTTCTCTTTATATGGCGAGCGTGTTGGCGGCTTAACTTTCGTATGTGACGATGCAGAAGCTGCTCAGTGCACATTCGGTCAGTTAAAAGCGACTGTACGCCGTATTTACTCTAGCCCTCCTACTACAGGTGCTTGGTTAGTTGATGAAGTGTTAAATGACGCTGAACTTAACCAACAATGGCAAGGCGAAGTAAAAGAGATGCGCGAGCGTATTATTAAAATGCGTAGCATCTTGAAAGACGAACTCACTAAAGCACTACCAGACCGTGACTTTAGTTACCTTGTAAACCAAAAAGGTATGTTCAGTTACACAGGTTTAACTGCTGAGCAAGTGGATATCTTGCGTGAAGAATATGCAATCTACTTAGTACGTAGTGGTCGTATTTGTGTAGCAGGTTTAAACATGAACAATGTTTACACTGTTGCTAAAGCAGTTGCAGAAGTACTTGCTAAATCTGTAGAAGCTGCATAAGACATCTACAAAAAAAGGCGCTTCGGCGCCTTTTTTAATGTCTCGATATTACGATTTAGCTTTGCCCCAATATTTCAGTTTTGAGGTATGTCCAATCCCCACATTAAAGCTATTGGTTGGGTCAAGTTTTTGATAGAAGTTGGCTAAAGCAGGCTTGGCAATGTAGAGATGCCCAACATTATGCTCTGCTGGATATTCAGCACGGCGCGCATCGAGTAATTTCCACATTTGATGTTCCATTTCTAAAGGGTCATGGCCCTTTTTAAGAATATAGTCTTGATGGAATACATGACAAAAGAAATGCCCATAATAGAGTTTATGGAGGATTTTATTTTCCATTTCGCTAGGCAGTTGCTCTACCCACTCACGGTCATTACGACGTAACGCAATATCAAGCGCCACAATATCTTCAACTTCACTATGATGCGTATCACGATAACGAATTGCCGCCCCTGCAATCGCAAAACGGTGTAAGAAGGCCTTTCGTCCTTCTTCTTCGCTACATACGAAATAGTGACCTGACTGATGTACTGCAAAATATTCTTTTAAAAACTGCTCGGTCTGAGCTTTTGAATTATTTTCAACACGTAGCACTAAATGGTGCTCATAACGATCTCGATATTCGGTCATACGCTTCGGTAAATGACTCGGTAAAAAGAAGGTAATCGCCTGCAAAATATGGTCTGTTAAGCCTTTAATTTTAAATCGTTCTAAAAAGCCATCGACTTTATCTTTCATCGCAAAAGCTTTTGGAACATTGGCTGTGCCAAATTTCTCAATAAACAAAAACGTGTCTTTCCCGTACTTTTCGCCAATTAAATAAGCATCTCGGTGAATATATTCACCTGCAATCGGCAAGCTTGGTAGTGAGGTGAGTAAATAACGGCGAATCGCTGTTAAATCATTGGCATCATTAGTACCAATATAAAAGACATTACTTTCTACTTTTTCATAGGTATCAAGGCGCACGGCAAATACACAAACTTTACCCGCCGAACCCGAAGCCTCAAACAAACGTGACGGATCTGCATTAAAACGTGCAGGCGTATCTTCATCGACTTGAGTCACATCATGGGCATAGCGATGGTCCGATGCCTGTTTTTCGCTATCATCTAAAATATCTACGGCTTGATATTTCTGCTTCTCTAATCGAGTCAAAATTTCTTCAGGAGTCGAACCTAAATTCACCCCTAAATGATTCACCAATTCTAATTGACCAGCAGCATTCACCTGAGCATATAACGCCAGTTCAGTATACGCAGGACCACGGCGTACCAAAGCACCACCAGAGTTATTACACACCCCACCCAGTACCGATGCTCCAATACACGATGAACCAATTACTGAATGTGGCTCGCGATCATAGCCTTTTAAAATTTGCTCTAAATTGTCTAAGGTCGCGCCGGGTAAGCAGATCACTTGCTTGCCGTCATGAATGACCTGAATGCCCTTTAATCTACGCGTACTCATGACTAAAACAGGACGATCATAATCATCACCATATGGGGTTGAACCACCTGTAAGTCCTGTATTGGCTGCCTGCATAATCACAATACAGTCTGCCTCAATTGCAGCTTGTAGCACCTGCCATTGCTCTAACAATGTGCCTGGCACCACTACAGCAAGCACTTTCCCCTCACCAAAACGACGACCTTGACGGTACTGACGCGTACTTTGGTCATCGGTCAAAACATGCGAACGCCCTACAATGTTTTGTAAACGTTCGATCACTACTTGAGGAGAAAATGTTTGCATGATGGTTTCCTTTTGGTCATCCATTTATCAAATTAGACCAACACGACGGTATCTTACCGTTTGTAATTTATAATTTAATTAGCTGATTCTCTAATGTGAATCAGCCCTATATTTACTATCGTGGTTGGCGGCAGGGATGTCGCCGTTTCGATGCGGTAGCAAGGACGTACCGTCATCGAAACAAAGGTTTTTGGTTACTTTTAACCTTTCAAAAGTAACCAATGCCTGTGCGTAAAACATTAGCAAATCACCAAATTTTGAGGCTGTGCTTATTGCTTCACTTAATAAAGTTATTTCTTAAAAACTCTGTTTCATCGCCTGTACTAAACAATCCGCGTTAATATCCGAAATCGACTTAGCACCCGTCAGCGTCATCGCAACACGCATTTCTTTATCAATCAAATCAAGCAAGTTCGACACCCCTTGCCCACCAGCTGCTGCCAAGGCATACACAAATGCACGGCCAAGTAAAACCGTATCGGCACCGAGCGCCAACATACGCACCACATCTAGGCCATTACGAATGCCTGAGTCAGCCAAAATAGCCAAATCACCTTTTACCGCATCAGCGATTGCAGGCAACGCACGAGCAGAAGACATCACGCCATCTAACTGACGACCACCGTGATTCGACACCACAATACCGTCAGCACCAAAACGCACAGCATCTTTGGCATCTTCAGGGTCTAAAATACCCTTAATTACCATTGGGCCATCCCAAAATTCACGAATCCACTCAAGGTCTTTCCATGAAATCGATGGGTCAAAGTTCGAGCCTAACCAGCCAATATAGTCTTCAAGCCCAGTCGGTTTACCTAAATATTTAGAGATATTACCCAAGTCATGCGGACGCCCCATTAAGCCGACATTCCACGACCAATGTGGATGGAACATAGACTGCATATAGCGGCGCATCGCAGCATTTGGTCCGCTCATCCCCGAATGGGCATCACGGTAACGTGCACCTGGCACAGGCATATCTACAGTAAACACAAGTGTTGAACAGCCAGCTGCTTTTGCTCGTTCCAAGGCATTACGCATAAAACCACGGTCGCGTAATACATAAAGTTGGAACCACATTGGGCGGTTAATTGCAGGTGCAACTTCTTCAATCGGACATACCGAAACCGTTGAAAGCGTAAATGGAATGCCCTTTTTGTCGGCTGCCATCGCGGCTTGCACTTCGCCGCGGCGTGCATACATACCTGTTAAACCAACCGGTGCCAACGCAACTGGCATCGACAATGTTTCATTAAACAGTTTTGTCTCTAAACTTAACGCTGACATGTCATTCAGCACACGTTGACGCAATGCAATTTCTGACAAATCTTGTACGTTACGCTTTAAGGTATATTCCGAATACGCTCCACCATCAATGTAGTGAAATAAAAATGGAGGTAAGCGACGTTGTGCCGCAGCACGATAATCATTGCCAGAAGAAATAATCATTTTGAATCAACTCTATTTAAACGATTTGCACGTTTCTGGCGAGCTTCGTCTTCATCCAGAGAACGCACATGATTAATCACAAATTCAATATGACCGCAGACAGCTTGGCGTGCGGCCTCGGGATCTTTACGATCAATAGCATCCATCACCTGAAAATGCTGCTCGCTCAGCAAGTCACCATTGACTGGGTCGTTATAAACTTTTTTACGCCCTAACAAGACGTTGTATTGCAGCAAATCAAACAAGCTGCGCATCATTTGAATCAGCACCACATTGTGAGATGCTTCAGCAATTGCTAAGTGAAATTCGGCATCTGCCACAGCAGCCTGTGCTGAGTCACCTGCATTTTGATGGCGACTAATTTCATTAAAATAATGATGGATTTTGGCGCGATCTTCAGGCGTTGAGCGCAATGCGGCATACCATGCCGTGCCGCCCTCAAGCAATAACCGCGCCTCTTGTACATCAAAACGGTAGAGTGGATCTTCTTCAATCAGGTTACTAATTGGGTTCACAATGAGTTGCTGTGGCCACTGTTCAGGTAATTGCTGAATATAAGTCCCATCGCCACGGCGGCTACTGAGCACCCCTTGACTATTGAGCTGTTGAATTGCTTCACGCAAAGACGGACGAGAAACTCCTAAACTTGTTGCAAGCTGGCGTTCGGCAGGCAAACGGTCACCTTTTTTCATGTGACGCTCTTCAATTAATGCCTGCAATTTCATGACCACTTGATCGGAGATTCTCATCGCGTTTCCTTCACTGGAGTTATGGAATCATCCACGGAACCAGATAAGCCTGAACCGTAATAATGATGCCAACAAAGACAGTGAATATGATGCTATGTTTTACCGTGAAACGGAACAAGTCAGATTCTTTTCCAACTAAGCCTACCGCTGCACACGCAATCGCAATCGACTGCGGAGAAATCATCTTACCTGTCACACCACCACTGGTATTGGCAGCCACCAATAACACTTCTGGAATACCAATTTGCTGAGCCGTAGTCGCCTGTAGTGCCGAGAACAAAGCATTTGAAGATGTATCTGAACCCGTAAGGAACACACCCAGCCAGCCCAAAAATGGCGAGAAGAAAGTAAACGCATGACCCGTATGCGATAGAGCCAAAGCTAAAGTTGCAGATAAACCTGAATAGTTCGCAATGAAAGCAAACGCCAACACCATACCAATCGAGTAAATCGGTGTTTTCAACTCATTGATTGTTTCACCAAAAGTCGTTACTGCCTCACTTGCTTTCATTTTCAAGAAAATAGCAGTGATGATTGCAGCAATAAAAATTGCCGTACCTGTTGCAGAGAACCAGTCAAACTTATAAATCGCTTCGTATGGCTTCATCTCTGCCACAATCGGTGGCATTTTTTCGACCAATTTATGCAAGTACGGTACTTCAAGTTTAAAAATCCAGTGCTCAAGAGCACCATCTTTTGCAAATAATGCTTTAAATGGCTTAACACTCCAGATGGTCACCATGACTGTTAAGATGGCAAATGGAGACCATGCCTTAGCAATTTTCCCAATACTGTAACGTTGAACCGTTGTAGGTTGCTGAATTAGAGTTTGGCCAGCTTCAGGTTCAAAGCGGAAAATATGTTTTGGTTTCCAGAAACGGAACAACACAGTCAGGCTGACCAATGAAGCAATTGCAGCAGTAATGTCTGGTAATTCAGGGCCAATAAAGTTAGATGTAAGATATTGGGCAATCGCAAAAGCGCCACCACCCACTAATACAGCAGGCCAAGTTTCTTTAACACCACGCCAACCATCCATAATCGCCATGATCCAAAACAGTACGATCAGCGTTAAAAACGGCAACTGACGACCAACCATCTGGCTAATTTCCATAGTGTCTACACCAGAAACCTGCCCCGCCACAATAATTGGAATACCCATTGCACCAAATGCCACTGGCGCGGTATTTACAATCAAGCATAAACCAGCAGCGTAAAGTGGCTTAAAGCCTAAACCTACAAGGAGTGCAGCCGTAATTGCGACAGGAGCACCAAAACCTGCTGCTCCTTCTAAGAAAGTACCAAAAGCAAAACCAACCAATAACATTTGTAGACGTTGGTCTTCGGTAATTGACAAAATGCTTGAGCGAATAACTTCAAACTGTCCCGTTTTTACCGAAATTTTGTATAGAAAAACTGCCCCAATAATGATCCATGAAATTGGCCATAGACCATAGAAGAAACCGTAAATGATTGACGCAAAGGCCATTTGACCCGGCATTTGATAGAAAAAGAGAGCAATCAATAATGCAATAATGACTGTGCCCGTACCCGCGATACTGCCTTTTAAACGAAAAACTGCTAATGCCAAAAAGAAGAAAATAATCGGGATTAATGCAACCGCGCTGGACAGCCAAATATTATTTAAAGGGTCATAAAGTTGTTGCCACATATTGAGCATTGTCATCTCCTTGAAATGCCGGGGCGAATTTTTGTACCTTAAATTCTTAAACATTTAACACAATTGGTATGACCAATTAAAAATTAAGTGCAAATGTTGTTCCTTAAACCACAGATCGCATCATAAACACAGATATTAGCAAGATCAATCATTAAATAACCACCACAATTGGTATGACCAATAGTGATGAGTAAAATCAAGCTATTTCGAGCTTTTGGTTTTATTTATTAGACTAAAGTCGTAAAAAAATATTCTTATAAATTTAAATCTGAACTACAGAAATGAAGCGTAAAACTTGAATATAAAAACTATAAACATAACCATTTATTAAGAAATGTATAATAATGCTCAAAACTTAATTCATTTGTATTGAACTGAATAATGACTACTTTAACGTGTTTTAAAGCTTATGATATCCGAGGCAAACTCGGCACCGAATTGAATGAAGAAATCGCTTATAAAATTGGCCGCGCTTACGGGCAAATCTATAAACCAAAGACTGTAGTTGTAGGTTGTGATATTCGTCTAAGCAGTGAAGATTTAAAACAAGCGACCATCCGTGGTTTAAATGATGCGGGTGTGAATGTTCTTGATTTGGGCATGACGGGTACCGAAGAAGTTTACTTCGCTGCTTTCCACTTAGATGTGCAGGGTGGTATCGAAGTTACTGCTAGCCATAATCCAATGGACTATAACGGCATGAAATTAGTTCGAGAAAATGCTCGTCCAATTAGTGCAGATACTGGTTTAAAAGAAATTCAGGCTTTAGCAGAAACCAATAACTTTGAAGAAGTTAGTCAAAAAGGCACAACTCAAAGTTATAACATTTTACCTGAGTTCGTTGATCACTTAATCACCTACATTGAACCAGCAAAAATCCGCCCACTTAAGTTAGTGGTAAACGCGGGTAATGGGGCTGCTGGTCATGTGATTGATGCCATTGAAGAAAAATTTAAAGCGCTTAACGTACCAATTGAATTTATTAAAATTCACCATGAAGCAGATGGTACTTTCCCAAACGGAATTCCTAACCCAATTTTAATTGAAAACCGTGACAGCACTCGACATGCTGTAATTGAGCATAAAGCAGATATGGGAATTGCCTGGGACGGTGACTTTGACCGCTGTTTCTTATTTGATGAAAAGGGACAGTTCATTGAAGGCTACTATATTGTTGGTCTATTGGCTCAAGCTTTCTTGATTAAGCAATCAGGCGAGAAAATTGTGCATGACCCGCGTTTAGTCTGGAACACATTTGATATCGTAGATGAATATAAAGGTGTTGCTGTACAGTCAAAATCTGGTCATGCATTCATTAAAGACGTGATGCGTGAACACAATGCCGTATATGGCGGAGAAATGAGTGCACATCACTATTTCCGTGACTTTGCTTACTGCGACAGCGGCATGATTCCTTGGTTACTCACTGTTGCCCTACTCTCTGAAACAGGAAAATCTCTTTCAACGCTCGTTGAAAATATGATTACCAAGTTTCCTTGTAGTGGTGAAATCAACTTTAAAGTGGCTGATACACAAATCACTATTCAAAAGATTTTCGATTTCTATGCCGAGCAAAACCCAGAAATTGACCGTACCGATGGTGTAAGTCTAGACTTTGGTGCATGGCGCTTTAATGTACGCGCTTCAAATACTGAACCTTTGCTACGTCTTAACATTGAAAGCCGTGCAGATCGCCAAGCTCAGCCAATGCAACATTATGTAGATGAATTGACTGGGTTGATTCAGAACTAATTCATAATAAAAAAAGGAGCAATAAGCTCCTTTTTTTATTAGTATTTAATTATATCCATTAGGATTCTGCTTCTGCCAATTCCAACTATCTTTGAGCATATCTTCTAAGCCATATTGCGGTTGCCAATCTAACTCAGCAACTGCACGGCTATTGTCTGCAAAAGATGTTGCAACATCGCCAGCTCGACGTGCTACAAACTCAAAGGCTACGGGTATGCCATTAACTTGTTCAAAGGTATCTTTGACTTGCAAAACAGATGAACCATTACCTGTACCGATATTCCATGCTCGGCAACCTTTCGACTGTAAACGGTTATTTAAAGCACACAAATGTGCATTCGCTAAGTCAACCACATGAATATAGTCACGCACACCAGTACCATCTACCGTGTCATAGTCATTACCATAAATAGACAGCTTCTCACGGCGGCCAACAGCAACTTGAGTCACATAAGGCATTAAATTATTTGGAATACCTTGTGGATCTTCACCAATACGTCCACTCTTATGTGCACCTACTGGATTAAAATAACGAAGTAATGCGATTGACCACTCTGGATTAGAAGCCGACAACTTTTGCAATAATTGCTCAACAATCAACTTAGTGTAACCATAGTTATTACTCGGTATACCTGTTGGCATGTCTTCATTTAATGGCGATATATTAGCCTCGTCATATACTGTTGCAGAAGAGCTAAATACAAGTGCATAAACACCAGCCTTTTTCATCGAGTTAACCAGTTGAATACTACCCGCAATATTATTATCAAAATAAATCAGCGGTTTTTCTTGGCTTTCACCTACTGCTTTTAAACCTGCGAAATGAATAACAGCATCAATTGAATGATTTTCGAAAACACGATCAAGTTCATCTGCATTACGAATATCACCATGTATAAAAGTTAAACTTTTTTGGGCGATATCTTGAACTCTATTTAAAGATTCTTCTGAACTATTCGAAAGATTATCAAAAACGATAACTTCATGACCAGCCTGTAAAAGCTCAACACAAGTATGTGAACCAATATAACCTGCGCCACCAGTGACTAGGATTTTAGCCATCTACTTTTCCTAACAATATTTTAATTAATCCGCGCGTTGATGCATCAAGTGTTGAAAGATCATTTTGAACACCGTTTAAAATCGGAAGTAACTGATCAGCAATCTGCTTACCTTTCTCAACTCCCCACTGATCAAATGGATTAATATTCCAGATCACAGACTGCACAAAGACTTTATGCTCGTATAAAGCAATCAACATTCCTAAACTGTAGGGGTTTAATTCTTTCAATAATAATGTAGAACTGGGTTGATTACCTTCATATTGCTTATAAATTGGTAAATTCTCTAATTCAGCTGAGTCTAGAGCTTCATTACCAAAGGCTAATAATCTTGATTGCGCTAAACAGTTTGAAAGTGCAAGATGATGTTGTTCAACGAGAGCTTCTGCATTTTCAACATAGGTAAAATGATCTGAATTATAACGTTGAATTGGCGCAATAAAATCACAGCTTACTGCTTGTGAACCTTGATGTAACAACTGATAGAAAGCATGCTGGGCATTGGGACCAACCTCGCCCCATATAATAGGGCAAGTATCAAGCTCAACTTTTAAACCATTACGTTGCACCGACTTACCGTTAGACTCCATTTCTAGTTGTTGCAAATAAGCTGCAAAATATTTTAATCGCCCATCATAGGGTAATACTGCATGGGTCTGAATATTTAAAAAGTTATTATTCCAGATTCCTAATAATGCCATCAAAACCGGAATGTTTTGATCAAAACTCGTATTTTGAAAATGCTCATCGACGGCATGAGCACCTGCTAAAAGTTGCTGGAAGCCTTCCACACCAATCGTCAAAGCAATAGGTAAACCGATACAAGACCATAGAGAATAACGCCCACCTACCCAGTCCCACAGTAGTAACTGGTTTTCAGGCGCAATTCCCCATTCAGACATTTTGTCAGATTTTGTAGATACACCAATAAAGTGACTTTTTAATACACGAGCATGTGTTCCTAATGCCTTTTCAAGCCACTGACGAACTGTTTGTGCATTTGATAAGGTATCAATCGTACCAAAAGATTTAGATGAAATAATAAACAAAGTTGTTTCAGGACGAAGTTGATGGAGTAACTCAGATAACTGACTACCATCCATCGTAGACACAAAGTGAATATTCAAAGGTTTAGCCGTTTTTACCTTAAAATCAGATAAAGCATGCGTGACCATTTGTGGTCCTAAATCAGACCCCCCCACCCCAATATTAACAACATCTTGAATCACCTCACCAGTTGAACCCCGATATTGCCCTGCATGGATTTTTTCCACTAAGGTATACATGCGTTGTAACTGGCTATGAACTTGCTCTGTTAAATCTGCAAACTTCGAATAGTCAACGGGCAAACGTAGTGCCCAATGCATTGCCTCACGTTGCTCAGTGCAGTTAATTTTATTTTGTGAAAAAAGGCGATTAATCCATTCGGTTAAATTTTTAGTATTTGCAAGAGCTACTAATTGTCCCAAAATATCTTTGGTTAAGCGGTGCTTACTATAATCAAAAAATAATTGATCAAATTTTACAGAATAATTTTGAAAACGATCTGGCTCTAAAGCAAATAACTCTTTTATATGTAATTTTGAGTTTTTTTCACCTAGAGTTTGAAGATGAGCTAAAGGTGAAGCTAATTCCTTTGGAAATTGCTCAATTGATTTACTCATAAGCGCCCTACTCCTTCATAAGCAAAACCTTTTGCCTTTACATACGCAGGATCATAAATATTACGTCCATCTAAAATTAAAGGATGCTTCATTAACTGTTGTAGTTGCTTAAAGTCAGGACTCCAATATTGCTTCCATGCCGTGACTAGGCATAGCGCATGAGAATCCCGTACCGCCTCATATTGGTCCGTACATAAAATTAAATCTTCACGATGCCCATAAGTTACAGCTATTTCATCTAAAGCTTGAGGGTCATGCAGACGTACTATTACCCCCTGTGCCCATAATGCGGCTAATAAAATATGAATCGGTGAGTTATGTATATTCGAAGTATTTTCTTTAAAAGAAGCTCCCCAAATCGCAACTGTTTTACCATTTAGGCTACAGTGATAATAATTCCATAACTTACGAAATAAAATTTCTTTCTGCTGCTCATTAATCGCCCAAACCTGTTCCAAAAGTCGACTTTTTGTTCCAGTCTCAGACACAGTACTCGAAAGTGTTAAAATATCATGCGAAAAGTTCTCACCGCCAAATCCGACACCCGGCGATAAATATGCAGCACCAATACGTGTGTCAGCAGCGATACCATGCTTTACATTCGCAATATCAATACCTAACTTTTCAGCCACCATAGCCAAGTCATTCATATAACTAATGCGGGTAGCCAACATGCCTGAAATACTCAGTTTGGTGAACTCAGCATCTAAAATCGGCATAAATAAATATTGATAACTAAATTGGAAAAAAGGGCGCAATAACTCTTGCATGGTTTCACTTGCATCCCTAGATTCAACACCAACAATGACATGTTTTACATTTAATACACTGTTGATAGCATTACCTTCCTGAATCACATCAGGAAAATAAACCCACTCATCTTTTGGTAAATGCTGTTTTAATTTCTCTGTACCATGCAAACCAAAAGTAGAGCCATTAATCATTAATCGCGGATGAACAATAGGTCGTTCGCTCAACTTCTCAACTGTTTTTAATGCAAGTTCAATTTGTGTTGGACTAAAACAGAATAAATAAACTTCAATATCTAAAGGAATCTGAGAAAAAGGGCTCTCTTTTAAAAAACCCGCTTTTCGCTGCTTATTTAAATAATTATTTACGTCTTGATCTTGATACGAAAGTACAGAAATATTTTCTTCACAGGTGACACTTGTACACCAGTAAATTTGATTACCATATTCAGCTAATAACGCTGCCATCACACCGGCATGTAACGTTGTTCCAAATACTGCGATTTTCATTGCACACCTGATTTTTTCGTATTTTATAGATTTCTCTTCCCATTACAGGAAGAGAATATACTGCCCAGCTACTATCTTCAGTAGTTTTTACAAATACTTAAGCAGAACTACAAAACTTTATAATTTAAGTTCTTGAATCAGCTGTTTAAATTCCAATCCTAACTTAGGGTGTGCAACCCCATAGTGTAGTACAGCTTTCAAATAACCGAGCTTACTGCCACAGTCAAAAGTTTGGCCTTGCATCCGATAGGCTTCAACAGTATCTGTTTCTTGAAGCATCGCAATTGCATCAGTTAACTGAATTTCATTGCCCGCGCCTTTCGGAGTATTTTCTAAAAGCTGCATAATCTTAGCAGGTAAAATATAACGGCCCACCACAGATAAATTAGAAGGTGCAGAACCTATCGCAGGCTTTTCGATAATTCCCTGCATAGCAATACTTTCACCCTCATTTGGGCTCTGCTTTACATCAACAATTCCATACTGATCTACAAGATGGTCTGGTACTGCCTCAACCATGATTTGAGCAGCTTGACTCGATTCATAGCGTGAAATCATACGCGATAAATCGTTTTTTCCTGAGTTATCTTGAACCAACACATCTGGCAACAACACAGCAAAATCATCTTGTCCAACAATACTTTTTGCACATAAAACAGCATGCCCCAACCCCAAAGGTTGGGGTTGTCTTACACTTACCACACTTACATGAGATGGAATAATCTGCGTAATTTCTTCAAGTAAATCGAACTTTTTCTTTTGCTCTAGAGTCGTTTCTAGTTCAAAGTTTCGATCAAAATAATTTTCAATTGATGCCTTAGATGAATGAGTTACCAAAATAATTTGCTCAATTCCAGCCTCTACAGCTTCACGCACTACATATTCAATTGCAGGACGATCAACCACTGTAACCATTTCTTTGGGAATTGACTTACTTGCTGGTAAAAAACGTGTACCTAATCCAGCTACAGGTAAAACTGCCTTTTTAATCACACATTCACTCTCTAATTAACCATAATATCTTTACTACGTTTATAACCATCAACATAGTGTTCGAGTTGACAAAGAGCCCAATCAATATCTTTTTGAACAGCAGTCATATTATTAACTCGATCAAAAACTTCTTGAATTTCAGTGAGTGGGTAGAATTTTTCAAATGATCGAAGAATTCTACTGTGCTCGGTATATTCAGTATTTTCTTGATCAATTAATAATTCTTCGTAAAGTTTTTCTCCTGGGCGTAATCCACTATAGTGAATTTCGATATCCCCTTGAACTGAGTCTTTTTCACGAACAGTTAAGCCACTTAAAGAAATCATTTGTCGAGCTAAATCCTGAATACGAACAGGCTCACCCATATCAAGTAAAAAGACATCTCCACCTTTGCCTAACGCACCAGCTTGAATAACCAACTGAGATGCTTCAGGAATAGTCATGAAGTAGCGCGTTACATCAGGGTGAGTCACAGTAATCGGACCACCTTTTGCGATCTGATGTTTAAATAACGGCACTACAGAACCCGAAGATCCTAATACATTACCAAAACGTACAATACTAATTTGAGTTTGCTTTTGAGCTTCAGCCATAGCTTGACAATAAAGTTCGGCCATGCGTTTTGAGGCGCCCATAACATTGGTTGGACGTACAGCTTTATCAGTCGAGATGAGAACAAACGTCTCCACACCTTTTTTCACAGCTGCATTTAAACTATTCGCTGTACCAATCGCATTATTCTTTAATCCTGCAATTGGATTACATTCTACTAAAGGTACATGTTTATAAGCCGCGGCATGATAAACAGTTTGTACGCTGTATTGCTCAATAATACGCTCTAATTTTTGTTGATCCTGAACAGTACCTAAAATTGGAACAATTTCACATTGAGCGGTTAGACGTAATTCTCTATCAATACTGTAAAGCGCAAATTCGGTAATTTCATAAATAATCAACATTTTAGGCTGATTTTTAATAATTTGTCGACACAACTCCGAGCCAATTGAACCACCGGCACCAGTTACCATCACAATTTTATTATGAATATTTTTTGCAAGTAAATGATCTACAGGGGGTACTGGGTCACGTCCCAATAAATCAACAATGTCTACTTCACGAATATCAGCAACTTTTAGCTCACCATCAACCAACTGAGTAAGGCCAGGAAGTTCAGTAATTTTAAGATGTGCAGGTTCTAACTGTTGGATAATTTCACTTTTACGTACACGCCCAACGGAAGGTAATGCTAGTAAAATCTCATCTGTTCTATATTTTCCAAAACGTTGTAACGCTTTCTCTAAAGATAGTACTTTTAAACCGCCAACCATATGGTCTTGCAAAGAACTGTTATCATCAATGAAAAATACAGGTAAATGGTTGCCAGAACGGTAAAGCACAGCTGCAATTTGCTGACCAGCATCACCAGCACCATAAATTGCTATGCGCTTAGGTTCTTCACCAGTTTGTAATGAAGCTTTTACAATAAAACGAATGAATGCACGGCTGCACCAAACCCAACCAAACATTAAAAAGCCAAACATCAAAGGAATTGACGTCGGAACAAACGCTGCTGAGAATGCATTTAGGCTATATAAAACAATTACCATCAGAGCAACAGCAAGCGCTAATTTTGCAATAAAGGCTTCGTTAAAAGTACGAACAATGAAGCGATATACCCCTGTTACCATTAAACTTAAAATAGCAATGATCGTAACAATGGCTACTCCATAGTTAATGCCTGGGATAACTTCAGCACCTAAATCAAACAGTCGAATGGCATAACATAACCACAAAATAACAGGAAACGCAAAAAGGTCTATAAGAACCAAAAAACATTGTTTGGTGAGTCTTGGGGCAGACGCAAACTGATAAATAATCTTTTTCACAATACTCTTCTAATCGTTCTAGTAACCGTGCGATATTTATACTTACTTCTTGTATAACTAGAAATAAATTTTACGCAGCGGTTACATAACTTTAAATCAGATCATAATTCAAAATAAAGCTATGTGAATAGCTTCACATTTTTTATGATTGTATAGCTTTACTAACCGTATTAATTGCACTAACTGTTTTTTCTATACTTTCTTGACTTAAAGTCGGATGCACCAAAAACATCAAGCTTGTATCACCTAATTGCTGTGCATTTTCCAAACGTTTTTCTGGACGCCATGAGGTACCATCGAAAGCGTGTTCTAAATAAACTTCCGAACAAGAGCCACTAAAGCAAGGCACATCTTGAGCATTAATTTCTTGCATTATACGATCACGTGACCAACCTTCTGGTAACGTCTCTAAATTCACTTGGACATAGCATTTATAATGTGCATGGACATAATCATCTGAAGGAATGTGAACATTAAAGTAAGGGGAATCTTCAAACGCTTTTAAAATCTTTCCTGCATTTTCAGTACGCTTTTGTGTCCATTCAGTCATACGTGTTAACTGAATTCGGCCAATAACTGCTTGCATTTCCATCATACGCCAGTTAGTACCAAATGAATCATGCAACCAGCGGAAACCTGGAGGATGTTGTTTATTATAAATACTATCGTAGCTTTTACCATGGTCTTTGTATGACCACATTTTTTTCCAAAGTGTCTCATCATTGGTGGTGACCATACCGCCTTCACCACCAGTTGTCATAATTTTATCTTGGCAAAAAGACCAAGCGGAAATATGTCCGATTGAACCTGCTGCTTTACCTTTATATTTTGCACCATGGGCCTGTGCACAATCCTCAATTACATATAGACCATGCTCAGCGGCAAGTTGCATAATCGGATCCATATCGCACATCCAACCTGCTAAATGTACACAAATTATCGCTTTCGTATTTGGTGTAATGACAGCTTCGATAGTACGTCGTGAAATATTCTGAGAATCTAATTCTACATCGGCAAAAACAGGATTAGCACCTGCAGTTACAATGGAACTTGCTGAAGCAAGAAAAGTACGGGACGTCACAATAACATCATCGCCGGCACCAATGTCTAAAGCTTTTAATGCAACATCCAACGCAACAGTTCCATTTGCCAAAGCTACCGCATATTTTGTACCAGAAAACTCAGCAAATTCCTTTTCAAAAATTCTACATTCTTGTCCAGTCCAATAATTTACTTTATTTGATAGTAATACATTTTTGACTGCGTCAGCTTCTTCTGTTGTAAAACTTGGCCATGGTTCAAATGCAGTATTTAACATTTTTATTTCCTATTTAAATATGTCTTACTTTCTTTCTAAAATTCTTGCAGGGTTACCGACAACAGTTACACCTGCTGGTACACTTTTAGTTACTACTGCACCCATACCAACAATAGCACCCTTACCAATCACTAAAGGTTTATCGGGTGTCCCTTGCTTTATGGATGCTCCAGCACCAATGTAGGCATGATCTTCAATATGAATGTTGCCATTACATTTAACACCTGGTGCAAAAGTTACATAGTCGCCAATCACACAGTCATGCTCAACATAGCTGTATAAATTAGCATGAAAACATTTACCAATTTTTATGTTTGATGTAATTGAAACGAAAGGACTTAAGGCTGCACCTTCACTCATTTCAACATTATCCATGATTACTGTGTTATCAGCTTGTACAGACCAAAGTTTAATACCATCAGCAATCAACCGATTTGCGATTTTTTCACGAATCTGACTATTTGCAATCGCAATTAAGACGTATTTATAAGAGCAATCTATTGATTTAAAAGATTGATAGTTTAAAGCTCTATGGCCATTTACTACCTTTTCTTCTTGTAAACTATCATCAATAAAATAAATCTCAGCCGCAATACCATGACGTTGAAGCTGTTGTCTTGCAACAGGCATCAAACTACGGCCACAACCCGAAGCACCATAAATAGCATAGACTTGGTTGTTCATTTATCTGCTTCCGACTTTGAACCTGTAAATTTCGTCATAGTCGCCTCGCCAGCTTCATTAATATCATCTTTAGCGATTACTTTTTTTATGGTTTGTAGCATAATTTTAAAATCTAACCAAAGCGATCTGTTTTCCACGTACCATGTATCGAGTTTAAATTTTTCATCCCAACTAATTGCATTACGCCCATTAACCTGAGCATGACCAGTCATTCCTGGACGTAGATCATGACGCTTCGCCTGTTCTTTATTATAAAGCGGCAAGTATTCCATCAGTAAAGGTCTTGGACCTACAATACTCATATCACCTTTAATCACGTTCCAAAGCTCAGGCATTTCATCCAAACTGCTTGAACGAAGCATTTTACCAAATGGCGTTAGACGCTCACTATCAGGTAAAGGATTACCCTGTGCATCTGTCGCATCTTTCATTGTTCGAAACTTAATCATTTCAAATGGCTCACCATTTAAACCTGGACGAACTTGGCGAAACAAGACTGGAGAACCTAAATTCTTTTTTACCTTATAAGCAACATAGAAATATAATGGTGAGAGTAGAATTAAGGCAATAGTTGCAATAATAATATCCACAAAACGTTTTAACATTTTATAGTCCTAAGATATCCATCAGTTTCTGATTCACTTTATTAGCATCAAATTTTTCGATTGCTATTTTATGACTAGCTTCACCCATTACTTGGATTTTTTCAGGATGTTCAATGAAGTAAATCATTTTCTCAGCTAACTTTTCAGGGTTCCATCGAGGTACAATAAAACCATTAACTCCATCTATAACTGTTTCGCGACAGCCTGGTACATCAGTAGTAATTACTGCTCGTCCGATTGCCATCGCCTCTTGTGTGCTTCTTGGCACACCTTCACGATAAGATGGCAAAACAAAAACATCACTTTTTACAATCCACTCCTGAATATTGTTAACATGTCCAGGATATTCAATTATTCCAACTTGTTTTAAATTACTAACTTCATCTTCAGATAAAGCTCCTAAATTACTTTTATCAACAGCACCTAATACAGTAAATGTAGTATTAGAATATTTTTGTTTTACCAGCTTAATAGCTGCAATAAAATCATGAATACCCTTCTCTTTTAATAAACGGCCTATAAATAAGAATTTAAGATTGACTGGTACTTTAGAAATAGGTCTAAAAGGATAATTTTCTAAATTTAAACCAATTCCACCTAAAATATTAACTGCTTTTACATGAAGGTTATATTTTTCTAAAAGGTCCACGGGATCATCGGGATTAAGAAAAATAAGCTGATCTAGATAAGGAAAAGCAATTCTATATAAAAATATCTGAAGATTACGTATAAGTTTAGTTTTAGGTGATAAACCTTCAGGTTGATCAGTGAATGTATAACCCAATCCTTCTAGCATACCAATAATTTTAGGCACTTTAGCCCATTTAGCAGCCAAGGTTCCAAAAATTACAGGTTTAGTAAAATAAGAAAATACTATATTTGGCGAAATTTCCTTAATTTTTTTTGCGAGCACATACGTTGCTTTAATATCTGCTAATGGATTTAGCCCACCTCTATTTAAATCATAGGTTACAGGAATAGCACCTAAACTTTTTATCTTCCGTAAATCAGATTCTGAATATTCTGAAGTAAAGGCATATACAATATGACCTTTTTTGTGTAATTCGCGAATTAAGTCTGCCCGAAAGCCATAAAAGCTACTAGCTACGGTACCTATTAAAACAATCTGCATTACATTGCCCCCTTTTTATATTTATTCAGTAGAGACATCTGATAAAAACAAGCTAATAAAATCCAGAAAATTACTGTTCGAGCACCAAAAGTTGAGAAACTATACATTAAGGGCACTAAAAATAGTATTTTTTGATAAATATTTAAATTTTTAAAAATATTTATTAAAAAAAACAAGAATAAAGATATACCAATTATACCGTAATAAAAAAAGATACCTGCCCAAGTTGAATGAATTTCAACCGGAGAGTTAAATCTCATATCCAACCCTTGCCCAGCACCAAATAGTAGATATTCTTTAAAGTTAAGAATACGTGTATAGCCGCGTACGTCCGACTGCTCGCCGATATCAGCTTCAGAAAATCTCTCAACAACAGATTGAATATAACTAATATGTAATAAATACTCAGAAGAAATCATTAAAACTAAAGACACAACAAGCACCAAGCTCATAAAAACTAAAACTGAGTTTTTATTTCCACGCCAATACAAA
Organism: Acinetobacter sp. V116_7; assembly: GCF_056735735.1. Classification (NCBI taxonomy): domain Bacteria; kingdom Pseudomonadati; phylum Pseudomonadota; class Gammaproteobacteria; order Moraxellales; family Moraxellaceae; genus Acinetobacter; species Acinetobacter sp. V116_7. The sequence continues at coordinate 46,229 of NZ_JBWZIF010000022.1, read as the reverse complement.
AATAATAAACTAGAAACCAGCATAAAAACCCCCAAAATAGCAGAGCGAGATTGAGTAAAAAGTATTAATGCAAGTGCAAAAAACAAAGTCAAAGAAAATAAATAGATATTTTTTATATATAGGCATGCTATCGTAGTAACACATAAAACAAAGAAGGCCATTTGGTTTGGATCATTAAAATAACCATTATAGCGAGGGTAAAACTTATACTCACCGAAACCAAAAAACCACAACAAAAACAACATAATTAAAATTAAAAAAACAAAATATGGAATTTTTTTTACTAGATTAATATTTTCATTATTTAAAAAAGAAACTAATGAGAACATTATTAATAAATCAAAAGTTAAATTTAAAGGATAACTAAAAAAACTTGTATCTTGATAATATAATGAATATACTAAATTCACTATAAGCACGTATACAAAAAAAGGCATCGTTAATAAAAATAATTTACGATCAACATAAAAGCCTTTCTTATATATTAAGAAAAAAAAGACAAATAAAAGTAAGAAAAAGTGCGAAGGCTGCAGGCTTCCACTGGAAAATATGTAAAAAGGTGTAGTAAAAATTCCTAGTATTAGGAAAATTTTAGAAAATTTTTCCATTTAAGTACCTATTTTACTCAAACGCTTTTGCTCGATAAATTGATGAATTTTATTGACCTGCTCATCTCTACCAGCAATTTTTTCTAGAAAAGCTTGATCTTTGGAATTAGAAAAATACATTTCGTTCATTTTCAATGTTTCAATAAAATCTAGTAAATCAACAAATAATCCTGAACTCTTTATCAATTGTACAGATTCAAAATCTTCTCTGGGCCCAATGGTTATTATTGGGTTACCTAATCCAATTAATTCAAATATTTTCCCGGGCATTACGCCTTTTGCATCTGGTTCAGCAGATTCTAAAAATAAATTAAAATTACTTGCCTTTAAAACACCTAACATTTCATTACGTGGCAATGGAGCGTGAAATGAGCAATATTTTTCAGCATTATTTGCTTTAACAATCTCCTCTAAATTAGCCAAATAATGTCCAAAAAAATGAAGATTAACTTTATCAGTTAAATTTGATTTATTAATTAATAATAAAAGCTCAGTTGGATCTCTTCTACCCTTATAAATATTTCCCGCATATACAACATGTATTTTAGTTTTATCTTGAAAAAAAACTTCATTTTTTACAATAGAAGAAAATTCTGTGGGAACAAAACCATTTCGAACAATGAGTACATTCTTTTTATGAAAGTTTTTCATTTGCTCAGATAAATCATTTGAAACTGTAGTAATTACATCTGCTTTTGAAAGAAATTTTTTCTCAAAGAAACTATCAATTCTTTTTGAAAAAAAATTATATTCTACTAAATGATTAAGTGTCCATAAATCTCTAAAATCTGCTATCCATAGACAATCTTTATTTTGAGACTTGATATACCAACCTAGCCAATTTACACATGGGGGTAAACTAGATGTAATCAATACATCATATTGAACATTAGAGGTTTTTAAATATTGGATTGAATTATAGGCCCATAAAGTTCGATAATCTAACAATTGCCCAGTAAACTTCACTAGAATAGCTTTAATTTTTTTTAAAAACTCCCTCTTTTTATTATTTTTACTGCCAATAATTCCCTTTTTTTCTTGAATAACAGGTAATTCCTTATTAATCAAAGTACTTGGTATCTCAATAAAATTAGCTTTTTCTTTTAATTCTTGATATTTATCAAAATCTTTAATGGGTCCATCTATTTCCCGTTTTTTTGATGTAAGCACATCAACTTGATAACCCTTTTCTGAAAAAAAATCGATAAAATGATTTATTCTTTGTGAAGAAATTAAATCTAAAGGAGCGATATCATGCGCAGCGATTAAAATTTTCATGCCTGAATTGCCTATTGCTAATTTTATTGATGGTTAAAAGTAGATACAATAATATCTAGTATTTTTTTAGCAGTTTTCCCATCTCCATAAATGCCCGAGCTTTCTATTTTTTGGGAATCCGAGGCATTAATTCCATCAACAATAAGTTCGGCATCATAACCAACTAATTTATTAAATCCATGTTCTACCAATTCTACCCATTCGGTTTCTTCACGTAAAGTGATACAATATTTACTATGAAAATATGCTTCTTTTTGCACGCCCCCAGAATCTGTAACAATAAGATCGCTATTTACTTCTAACCATACCATTTCAAGATAGCCCACAGGGTCTACAATCCTAATATTATTTGGCACAATAATATTATGCTCTTTAATTTTATTAACAGTTCTAGGATGCAAAGGTAATATTATATTTTTATTGGAAGAACCTAATCCTTTAAATATATTTAAAAGTTTAAGCTCATCATCAGTATTTTCTGCACGATGAATTGTACATAATATAAAATTATTTAAATTAAGTGCATCAAACCAATTTGGTTTTACCATTCTTTCTTTATAATAAAGTGATACATCATACATAATATCCCCTACTATAAAAATTTTATTCTCATCCACACCTTCATGTAATAAATTATTTTTTGCTCCTAAACTTGGAACAAACAAACAATCACTCACTTGATCAGTTAAAATTCTATTAATTTCTTCTGGCATTTTTCTGTTAAAAGAACGTAAACCAGCTTCAATATGCGCAATAGGAACATGAAGTTTTACAGCTGATAAAGCACCGGCTAAAGTAGAATTTGTATCACCATAAACTAATACTAAATCAGGTTTTTCTTCCAATAAGATTTCTTCAATTTTCTCTAATTGCTGACCAGTCATCGCTCCATGGGTTTTTCCACCAGTTTGTAATTTATACTTAGGTAAAGGAATACCCATTTCTTCAAAAAAAATATCGGACATATTTTGATCATAATGTTGACCAGTATGCACAATCACTTCCTGCAGTCCATCATAATCAGCTATAACTCTAGAAAAAGCTGCTGCTTTAATAAATTGAGGTCTTGCACCTAATACTGTTAAAATTTTCATATTAAAAACCTTGTTTAATTTGCACTAAAAATTTCTTAAGTGTATTAAAAAAAATAAAGAAACCACCTATAAACAACAAAAACCACATTAAAAGAAATACTAGATAATTTTCTTTTAAACAAAACATGCTATATATTGAAGAAACCATTAAAATAGTGACAACTGTATAACTTTTTAAGACTGGAATCTTACGCCATACTAATTTTGAGAATTCTGTCCTTAAAATAAAAAAACACCAAAATGCAAAAGCAGTTGAAGCTGTAGCGCCTATAGCACCATACTTCGGCACCAATAAATAATTTCCTAAAAGATTAATTAACATTGCTCCAACCGATGCCAACATTGATAATTTAGTTTTTCGAGTTAGGGCAATACCTACAGCTGTAGTCTCTGAAAGAGTGTAAAACAAAGGGCCAAGTAAACACGTAGTAACTAAAAACTGAATAATTGAATATTGTTTAGGGAGTAGATAAGGAATAATCCAAGAAAATAATCCAGACAATACAATTAGAAAATAAATAATTACCAATATAATTTCAGAAATATTATCTATTTTTTTTAGGTCTACTGAATTTTCACTTTCCCATTTAAACACCATAGGTGACCAAATTGTATTAAAAATACCGGAGAGTATAGCTGCAACTGCAGCAATACTCATTGCAACTGAGTAGATACCTAGCTCTGTATAATTAGACATAGCTCTTAAAAAGAGCTTATCCATTACATTTAGTCCCCATGCAGCTAAACCACCTACAACTAGAGGCAATCCAAAAGCAAGCACTTTTCTTAACTGCCCGTTTTCAATTTTATATTTAAAAGTGGCAATTAAATCAGTTCTTGTATTCCATGAAAAAATTAAGAAAGCAAAAACTATTGATAATGCATTTGCAGTAAGCAAGTTGTATGTATCGCGAGAAAACTGTAGCCAAACCGTAAAAAGAATAAAAAATAAAAATAATATCTTAGGGAGCAATTGACTCATCGAAAAAGCTAATGCTCTTTCTTGCATACGAATAATTAAAGATAGAAACCTTGAAACAAGAGCAATAACAAAACAAATAATAGTTATTATACTTAAATACGTATCAGGAATATCATATAACCATAAAGCAATAATAGTAGAATCGTAAGATAAAACTACTATTAAGGATAAAACACTTAATAACAATCCTGGTAATAATGTGGTTTTAAACAACTGTGCTTTTTCTTTTGTGCTATGAAACTCTCTTACATAAGCCTGATCTAAGCCTAAGCAAAACAATAAAATAAAAAAACTAGTAAAAACTTGAAGCATTGAAACTCGGCCAACATCTTCAACTGAATAAAACCATGTGATAATTGGCAAAGTTATAAAGCCTAAAATACTGGAACCTATTGGACCAACTGCATAGCCTATTAACTTTTTGGTATCCATATTCTTCTACAATTAATCTTTAAAAGTAATGTCATACCAAGTAGAGAAATTCTTTTCCCAACTTGATTCATTTCTAATATATGCTTTTATAGATTCAGTATTTTCTAAAGAACTTTTACAATTACTTTCTATTAAATCGGCTAAAGCCTTACCAACCTCCTCCTTTTCATTAATTAGAACCATTTTAGGTTCAAATTGTAATAAAGCATCATAAGGAAGCCAATTTCCTGTTAGTACCCATCCTCCTGCATATAAGGTTTCTTGCATTGAACCACTAAATTGATCTGTAGGTTGAATATTAATTAAAATATCAGTGACCAATCTCAACTTTGCAGCTTCGTTAAAATTGTAGAATTTTTCCAATATTGAATATTGAATATTTTTATTTTTTTTCAAAATTTCTTCTATCAAAACCCTACTTTCATTATTTCCATAGCCCATTGGAAAAATTAAATGAATTTTTTCTAATATACTTTCATTAAATAGAATAATTTGATTAAGAATTAACAATTGCTGGTGTGCAAGATTAGCATTATAGCCTACCATAATTTTTATTTTATCTATCGGCAAACCAAAGCTATTACAAAACTGACCATAATCATCTCGTCTTAAATTATCAATTTCATCCAATACTGGCAAACCAAATCTAGCGACATTTAGCTTTGTTTTAATATATTTTTTCTTTTCAGAAAAAAGTTCTTTAGTTTTTGGATTTGTAAAAACAATATTATCTGCATTTTTATAAATAATGTCTTGTAAAAATATTTTCACTTTTGAAGTGACTCTATAAAAGTCACTTCCCCATATTACTGCTACAATTTTTTTAGTTTTATTTTTTATTTTAAATATATGAGGAGCTAAAAAGAAATAAACAAAATGAATGACGACGACATCATAGTCATCATCCATTTTATCAATAATATTATTTCTAAACTCAAAAAAGTTTTTAAGTGCAGAAAAGTTAAAACCTAATTTAATCTGAAAATTCTTTTGTAGCCTAACAGCATCATTTTTACCACTTTTTCCATAAGAAATCAGGTCTACGATCACTCCTTCTTTATGGTATTGGTTAATGAAGTCCTTAACAAAAACCGAATCTCCATCTCCAATAACAAGCATTTTTCTCATTATTTTACCCTAATGCTGTAATAATTTTTTTCTGCGCATCTATACTCAAATAAGGATGCATAGGCAAACTCATCACTCTTTCCGCAATCGCATCACCGACTGGAAGCATTACACCTACATCAGCCACAGCCGGCTGTTTATTCAAAGGAATTGGATAATGCACAGCTGTAGGAATACCTTGAGCTTTTAGTTTTTCTTGAACTTCTGCACGGCCATCTACCTGAATCGTGTATTGCGCCCATGCACTAGTATTATATGACTCAATAAATGGGGTGGTATTAATACCTGCTTCATCAAATAGTTGATTATAGAGCTCTGCTACTCTTTGACGTGCTTGCATTTCGTCATCCAAAATTTCTAATTTTGGTAACAAAATAGCTGCTTGTAAGGTATCTAAACGACTGTTCACACCCACACGAATATGGTGGTAACGCTTATCTTGACCATGCCTTGCAATCTGACGAATCACTTTAGCTAGTTCATCATCATTGGTAAAAATAGCACCACCATCTCCATAGCAACCTAATGGCTTACTTGGGAAGAAGCTCGTACAAGCAACTGTACTTAGGTTACAGCTTTTACGGCCTTTATAGGTTGCACCAAAACTTTGCGCAGCGTCCTCAATTACAGGAATGCCATATTTTGCAGCAATCGCATTGATTGCATCAAAGTCTGCACACTGACCATATAAACTTACAGGAATAATAGCCTTAGTCCTAGGGGTAATTGCTACCTCTAGTTTTTCAACGTCTAAATTATATGTCTTCGGATTTACATCCACATAGACAGGCTTTGCACCTAAGAGTGCAACTGTTTCAGCAGTAGCAATATAAGTAAAACCCGGAGTAATCACTTCATCACTAGGCCCAATGCCAAAAGCCATTTGTGCAATTTGCAAGGCATCTGTACCATTTGCGCAAGTAATGCAGTGCTTAGCCCCCACATAGGCAGCTAGCTTTTCTTCCAATTCGGTTACTTCTGGACCTAAAATATATTGACCATGAGTCAAAACATTTTGAATACCCACATCAATTTTATCTTTAATTCGATTTTGTTGTGCTTTTAAATCAATAAAGTCAATCATATTAACCCTGCTTTGTCAGTGTCGTTCCATCGAGTTGATAAACTGCTCCAGTATGAGAACAGATAGCTTGGGCTTGTCCCTGCAAAGGCAAATCAATTTGCTCACCAAACTCACTCATCCAGCCAATTTGTTTAGCAGGTACACCTACCATAAGTGCATACGCAGGTACATCTTTATTAACTACAGCACCAGCACCAACAAAAGCATAAGCCCCGATAGTAACACCACAAACAATCGTACAGTTTGCCCCTAGCGTCGCACCTTTTTTTACTAAAGTGTCACGATATTGATCTTTACGCTCTATCAAAGAGCGCGGATTATACACATTCGTAAAGACCATGCTTGGGCCACAAAATACGCCCTCTTCCAAAAATACATTATCGTAAACGGATACATTATTTTGGACTTTACAGTGGTCGCCAATCACAACTCGGTTACCAACAAATACATTTTGACCTAAAGATACACCTTTACCAATTTTGGCTCCGCCGCAGACATGAACAAAATGCCAAACACGCGAATCATCACCAATTTGTGCGCCATCATCTACTATGGCAGTTTCATGTTGATAAAAGCTCATGCTTTTTTCACCTTTGCCAATAGTGGATGTGGGTTTTCTGGGTTTTCAACAATTGGAGAAACACGAATTACTTCAACTGTCTCAATCGCTGCACGATTTTCTTCAACACCGTAACCTTTGCCTTCCAATACACGCTGATAACTTTGTGTATGCAAATCGGTAAAACCACCTGAAAATTCTAGCTCTTCATTCTCAATAGTAATACTACGATACGTCAGCTTTTCACCTTGTACCGCGTTTTCTGGAAGGTTATTCGCATCAATTGATAAGAACCAACGTACACGTGCACGCTCATATTCCAAATAACCTGAAGCGGTTTTTTCATCGCGGAAATGCACTTCATTTTTAATAATTTTGCCAAAAATAAAATGCAGCATATCGTAGAAATGCACACCAATATTAGTTGCTACACCACCTGATTTATTGTCTACCCCTTTCCATGATTTTAGATACCATTTACCACGAGAAGTTAAATAGGTAAGGTCAACATCAAATATCTTATCTGCTGGCGCAGCTTGAACTTTATCGCGCAGCGCAATAATTGAAGGGTGTAAACGTAATTGTAAAATTGAGTTTACTTTAGCACCATATTGCTTTTCATATTCAGAAAGCATATTTAAGTCTTCTGAATTAAGCACTAATGGTTTTTCGCAAATGACCTCAATACCATTTTTCAAAGCATATTTCATATGCGGTGCATGAAGATAGTTCGGTGAGCAGATCGCCACATAATCTAGCTTTTCACCTTTTAGTTTTTGGTCTTCTACATAAGCTTCAAATTCTTCAAACTCGGTAAAAAACTCTGCTTCTGGAAAATGGCTATCCATAATCCCGACTGAGTCATTTACGTCCATAGCAACAGCTAAGGTATTACCAGTTTCTTTAATAGCTTTTAAATGACGTGGTGCGATATAACCAGCAGCACCAATAAGTGCAAATTTTTTCATGATCAAAACTTCAATTTAATAATAAGATAAACTTAGAGACGGAATATAGTAAAACCTGCATCGGACATTTCAGTACGGTCAAAAAGACTCTTAACATCAGCTAAAACTGGCTTTTCACAATTCATATAACTGCGTAACTCATTTGCAGAAAGTGAACGGAATTCATTATGTCCTACTGCAACAATTACACTGTCAACAGGGTTTTGAGCATCAACCTTTCCAAGTTCAATACCATATTCATGTCTAACTTCATCAGCATCCGCCCACGGATCCACAACTACAACCTGAGCTCCCCAAAACTCTAACTCTTTAATGAGATCAGCTACTTTACTATTACGAATATCAGGACAATTTTCTTTAAACGTCACCCCAAGTACACCAACTTTTGCACGCGGTACATCAATACCATTTTGAAGCATAAGCTTAATGGTGTTACGCGCCACATAACGTGCCATGTTGTCATTAATACGGCGGCCTGCAAGAATTACTTGGGGATGATAACCCACTTCTTCTGCTTTATGAGTCAAATAATAAGGGTCAACTCCAATACAGTGTCCACCTACCAAACCAGGACGGAATGGTAAAAAGTTCCATTTACTACCTGCTGCTTCCAAGACATCTAAAGTGTCGATACCGATACGATCAAAAATTACAGAGAGCTCATTCACTAAAGCAATATTTAAATCACGTTGCGTGTTTTCAATGACTTTTGCGGCCTCAGCCACTTTAATACTAGATGCTTTATGTGTACCAGCAGTAATAATGCTGGCATATACTGCATCTACAGTATTTGCTACCTCTGGTGTACTGCCACTGGTAATTTTTTTAATTTTGGTTAGCGTATTAACTTTGTCGCCTGGATTAATACGTTCAGGGCTATAACCAGCAAAGAAATCTTGATTAAATTTAAGACCAGATATCTTTTCTAATATTGGAATACATACTTCTTCAGTTGCCCCTGGATATACTGTAGATTCATAAACTACAATATCGCCTTTCTTTAAAGCATATCCAACAGTTTCACTTGCTTTTTTTAATGGGGTTAAATCAGGACGATTCACCTGATCTACAGGAGTAGGAACCGTTACGATAAAAAAATTACTTTCTTTTAAATCATCTAAATTTGCACTAAAACTTAATTGTTCTGATTTTTTAAGTTCTTCTGGAGAAACTTCTAGAGTATGATCTTGACCACTCTTTAATTCATTAATACGACTCTGATTAATATCAAACCCAATTACTGATCCTTTTTTCCCAAACTCAACTGCCAATGGCAAGCCTACATATCCTAAACCTATAATCGCTATTCTTAAATCGGCAAGTTGCATAAAAGTTAGCCTTTTTCCTTACAAGATTGTATATATTAAATATATGTTGCATGTTAACTGGATATCGTCGAGCGTAACTATATCAGTTTTTTTCTATTCTCCGTATTGCAATTGTATAAAAGTGTTTACAATACGATGTCTTTTCGCCTTAAAAACTAAATAAATTAGTGATCAAAAAATAGGGTATTAATTATTTTTTGGCAAAAATAAAGTATGTAGATAAACTAAACATACAAAGCTATACGTTTTTTCTATGTTTTTTCATTTTTTTTAGGCTAGAATCCATTCATTCTGCGTTTAATAGACACTTGTTACTATGCAGTGGACAATATCAATTAAAGATAAATACACAAAGGGTTGCGTGTGAAGTATTGCCAGTTTTTTTCTGTTCTTGCCTTAAGTTTGAGTGCTGCCAGCTGTGCAGTAACTTCTGGTTTACAAACTTACGATGTTCCGAATGAAGGTATTTATAAAACAGACCTCGGAACTACAGTTAATGTAGTTAAAATTTCTCAAGAAACTTTACCAGCGATTCAACCTGCTCAAGTTGACTATCAACGTGACTATGCGACCTTATTTAAAAATCAGAATCCTGTTTATCGTTTAAGTGCAGGTGATATATTATCCATTCAACTTTGGGCTTATCCTGAAATTTCTGGCAATACTTCTACCGATCCGAAAGTCAATGGTTACACTATCGATCAGGATGGTTATATTCAACTACCTTTAGTTGAACGGTACAAAGCTGCAGGAAAAACATTAGCTCAAATTAATAGAGAATTACGTAATAAATATTCTCAATTTTTAAAAACACCAGATGTGGTCGTACGTGTACTGTCTTATGAAGGTCAACGTTTCTCTGTTCAAGGTAACGTCACTAAAGGTGGACAATTTTATTTAAGTGATCACCCTGTAAGTATTTACACAGCACTTGGTATGGCTGGTGGTGTATCTACATCTGGAGACAACACGTACATTCAACTTATTCGAAATGGTCGAACCTATAATTTAAATACGATTGATTTAGAAAAAGCTGGTTATTCATTACATAAGCTATTGGTACAGTCTAATGATACGATTTATGTAAGCAATCGAGAAAATCAGAAAATTTATGTGATGGGCGAAGCTGGCAAAAATCAGGCAATTCCTATGCGTGATCAAGGCATGACTTTAACTGATGCATTAGGTGAAAGTTTAGGTATAAATCCATTATCTGCTAGCGCTAGCCGTATTTATGTTTTACGTACCAATCCAAATGATCGTACAACTGAACTCTACCATTTAAATTTAATGAGTATTGGCGACTTTGGTTTAGCCAATCAATTTAAATTGCGCAGTAATGATATTGTCTACGTTGATGCTACAGGCTTGACTCGTTGGCAACGTATTATTAATCAAATTGTTCCTTTCTCAAATGCAATTTATAGTTTTGATCGTTTGGGACAATAGTTTATATGCACTTTAAAAATATTCTCGTAGTTTGTATAGGAAATATCTGTCGTAGTCCTATGGCAGAGTATCTCTTAAAACAGCAACATCCACAGTTAAATATTGAATCGGCTGGTATATCAGGACTCGTAGGGCATCAGGCAGATAATAAAGCACAGCTATGCATGCAACGCTTAGGTATTGATATGCAACCACATATTGCACGCAAACTTAGTGCTGAACATCTTAAAAAAGCTGATCTGATTTTGGTTATGAGTCATAACCAACAAAAACATATTGAACAAACATGGCCCTTTGCAAAAGGTAAAATCTATCGATTGGGTCACTGGCAAAACAAAAATGTGCCTGACCCCTACCAGCATGATCAAGCTTTTTTTGATGAAACTTGCCAACTCATTCAGCAATGCGCGGCTGACTGGAAATCTCATTTTAACGTTTAGATTTTAAGCTTATGAACCAAAAAACTAATACTGAAGATACAATTGATTTAAAAGAATTGTTTTTCTCATTGATCGCACAATGGAAACTTGTTGCTTTATGTACTATTTTGAGTTTGGTATGTGCTTTGCTCTATTTACGTGCAACACCAGATATTTACTCAGTTGATGCTTTGGTTCAAGTAGAAGACAGCAAAGGAGCTTCTGCTGCATTATTGGGTGATCTATCTAACATGATGGAACAAAAGTCACCCGCGCAAGCAGAAATTGAAATTCTGAAGTCTCGTTTGGTTTTAGGCTCTGTCATTAAAGATTTACATCTGAATATTCAGGTCTCTAGTAAAGAAAATACCTTAACCCATCGTTTATTGACTAATCCTCAATACAAAACAGAATATAATAAATCTGTTACCTTTAAAGATGGAATAAAAAAATTTGAAATTCGCCAGTTTGAAATTCCACCATATTATTTAGATAAAAATTTACTTCTAAATTTTGATAAACAGTCTTTACGTTTAAGTGACCCGAACACGGAACAAACCATTTTAACTGTACCACTTAATCAGTTAAACCAAGTTTCAGGCCCTCATGGAACTTGGAAAGTTGCTATCTTTACCAAAGATCAATTTGATGCAACTTATAATATTAGAAATCTTTCCTTACCCGCAGCAGTAAATGCAATAAGTTTAAATTATTCAGTTGCTGAAAAAGGAAAACAAACAGGCATCCTTGGTCTAAATTATCAAGGCCAAGACAAAGAGCATATTACACAAGTCTTAAATGCAATTTTAACAGCTTATAGCGCACAAAATATCGAGCGAAGAACAACAGAAACAACCCAAACTTTAAAGTTTCTGGATGAACAACTTCCTGACTTAAAAAAGCAATTAGACGATGCTGAACGTCAATTTAATAAGTTCCGTCAACAATATAATACAGTTGATGTAACCAAAGAATCTGAGTTGTATCTAACTCAAAGTATTACTTTAGAAACTCGAAAAGCGGAGCTTGAACAAAAACAAGCTGAAATGGCATCTAAATATACTGCAGAGCATCCAGCAATGCGTGAAATTAATGGCCAGATTACTGCTATTAACAAACAAATTGGTGAATTGAATAATACTTTAAAACAATTACCGGATGTACAACGCCAATATTTGCAACTCTATCGTGAAGTAGAAGTTAAAACTCAGCTCTATACAGCTTTATTAAACTCTTATCAACAACTTCGTATTGCTAAAGCAGGAGAAATTGGTAATGTGCGTATTGTTGATACAGCTGTTGAACCTATTGCTCCAATTAAACCACAAAAATTTCTAGTTCTTATCTTATCAATATTTATTGGCGCGTTTATTGGTATATTATTTGCCTTATTACGTAATATGTTACGTACGGGAATTAAAGATTCTAGCCAAATTGAAAATGAATTGGATTTACCCGTTTATGCGACTGTACCACGCTCTCCAATTCAAGAAAGTCGCGTTAAAATTTTAAAGAAGAAAAAGAATATTCCTATTCTTGCTGTTAAAAATAGTGATGATATTGCAATTGAGAGCTTACGTAGTATCCGTACTGCAATTCACTTTGCATTAGCGAGTGCGAAAAATAACATCATTATGATCGCAGGTCCTTCACCAGAAGTAGGTAAATCATTTATTTCGACTAACCTTGCAACAATTTTTGCACAAGGTGATAAACGTGTATTACTGATTGATGCCGATATGCGTCGTGGTTATATGCATAAATACTTTGATATTGATGTTAAGCCAGGTCTTTCTGAATTATTAAGTGGACAAGCTGATCTACAAAAAGTTTTGCATAAGACTCCTGTGGCAAACCTTGATGTGATTACGCGTGGTAAGAGCCCAACAAATCCTTCAGAGATTTTAAGCTCAAACCAATTTAAAGAATTACTTGAACAGCTACAAAGCCAATATGACCATATCATTATTGATACTCCGCCAGTGTTGGCAGTAACTGATGGTATTATTATTTCGCAATACACAGGTGTAAACTTAATTGTTGCCCGTTATGCTAAATCACAAATAAAAGAGCTTGAATTAACACTTAACCGCTTTGAACAAGCGGGTGTTAAAGTCAACGGCTTTATTCTCAATGACATTCAACGTGCTAGCGCAGGCTATGGTTATGGTTATAACTATGCCTATGCTTATAAAGCACAAAAAGAAGATTAATCGTAAAGTGATAAGAGAACCGGATCAAATGATCCGGTTTTTTATTTAAGATTTTTTTAAGTATATCCCTACTAAAACTAACTAAAATATATAAAAAACCACTCGTTTTTTTTCTTAAACATTCTATGCTTAAGCATGCTAAGATCAAAAGCAGCCTTTTAGACTCAAATGATTATTTTTGGAACCTTTTATGAGTAAAGCCTTACCCATTGCTGTCGCTGTAGTTTTAGGCGGTGCTGCACTTGTACCAGTTTATTATGCAAGCCAACATCCGACCACAGAAGTCGGAAGCAAGGCAAATAAAAATGCCTCTCCAATTGAAAAAATCAGTTATGTTCTTGGATATGAAGTTGCTCAGCAAACTCCACCTGAGCTAGATACAAAAGCATTTGTGAAAGGGATTCATGATGCTCGTAGCAAGCAACCAAGCGCTTATACTCAAGAAGAGTTAAAAGCTGCTGTAGCGGCTTATGAAAAAGAATTGCAGCAAAAAATGCAACAAAAAAATAAACCAGAGCAAGCTGCTGGTGCTACTCCTGAATCTGCAGATGCGCAGTTCCTTGCAGAAAATAAATCAAAAGCTGGCGTAAAAACAACAGCTTCTGGTTTGCAATATATCATTACTAAAGAAGGTACTGGCAAACAGCCAACAGCTCAGTCAGTTGTTAAAGTACATTATGAAGGTCGTTTAATTAACGGTCAGGTTTTTGATAGTTCTTATAAACGCGGTGAGCCAGTTGAGTTCCCTCTTAATCAAGTTATTCCAGGCTGGACTGAGGGACTTCAATTAATGAAAGAAGGTGGTAAAGCGACTTTCTTCATTCCATCAAATCTTGCCTATGGTCCTCAGGAAGTTCCTGGCATTCCAGCAAACAGTACACTGATCTTTGATGTAGAACTTATTTCAGTGAAATAAAAACATTCAGGAGAGTAGAACACTACTCTCCTTTTTTTTGGAAAACGGCATGAAAAAAATCGGTTTAATTATTGCAGCATCAACCATGAGTTTATCTGTTTTTGCTGCAACTCCTATAACGAATAAAAGCCCAGCAAAAGAACAATTTAGTTATAGTTATGGCTATTTAATGGGTCGTAATAATACGGATGCGCTAACAGATCTGAATCTTGATATTTTTTACCAAGGTCTCCAAGAAGGTGCTCAAAGTAAAACAGCACGCTTAACTGATGAAGAAATGGCGAAAGCGATTAATGACTATAAGAAAACATTAGAAGCCAAACAACTCGTCGAATTTCAAAAAACAGGTCAACTAAACGCTCAAGCAGGTGCGGCATTTCTTGCTGACAATGCAAAAAAATCTGGTGTGATAACGACTAAATCTGGTCTCCAATACCAAGTGTTAAAAGAAGGTAATGGACAAAAACCGAAAGCTACCTCTCGCGTTAAAGTGAATTATGAAGGTCGTTTACTAGATGGAACCGTATTTGATAGTTCTATTGCTCGTAATCATCCAGTTGAGTTTCAGCTCAGCCAAGTCATTGCAGGTTGGACAGAAGGTCTACAAACCATGAAAGAAGGCGGAAAAACACGTTTCTTTATTCCTGCCAATCTTGCTTATGGTGAAGTCGGTGCTGGTGACACGATTGGTCCAAATAGTACTTTAATTTTTGATATTGAATTACTACAAGTTTTACCAAAATAAATTCATTAGATATAAAAAAGCGATCATTTAAGATCGCTTTTTTTATTTTAGTGTTTTAAGTCTCTAGGACGAAAACCGGTAATGATTAAAACGACCAGATAAGCAACTACGCCAACAACACACAATCCCACTACTTCGGCAATACGCAACCACTGTGAAAGCTCACCGTTATACCAATTTAATGCAAACCAAAGTGCTGCAATCATGGCAAGGTTCGCCAAACCATATTGAAGCCCTAATTTTTTCCAATGCGAATCAAATCGGAAAATATTACGTTTGTGTAAATAGAAGTAGAGTAGACCCGCATTTACCAAAGCCGAGCCTGAAGATGCCAGTGCCAGTGCCATATGTTCTGCATGCCAATCAATCAGCTTAAAGAAACCAATAAATACAACGTTTAAAATAGCATTAGCTGCGACCGACATTAAACCGACACGTACTGGTGTTTTGGTATCTTGCTGTGCATAAAAACCAGGTGCAAAGACTTTAATCAGCATAAACGCAATCACGCCTGCACTCATACATTGCAGAGCAAGTGCTGTCATTTGTGTATCACGTAGATCAAACTCTCCACGCTGGAATAATGCCTGAATAATTGGTGTAGAAAGCATAAATAAAGCAATACTTGCTGGTAAGCCAACTAATACAATAATTTTTGCAGCCCAATCGATCATACCGCGGAATTTTGCTTGATCTTGTTCTGCATGACGGGCAGAAAGTGAAGGTAAAATCACTGTACCAATCGCAACGCCAATTAAACCTAACGGCAACTCAGTCATACGCTCTGCACTATAGAGCCACGACACTGAACCATCTTGCATAAAAGAGGCCCAAATCGTATTTAATAACAGGTTAATCTGGGTAACAGATACCCCAAATAATGCTGGAAGCATTAATTTTAAAATGCGTTCTACACCTTCATGTTTAAAATCAACTTTAGGTGGAATCAGTAGGTTTTTACGCCACAATTCAGGAATTTGTATAGCTAACTGTAATATCCCTGCCACGACCACTGACCAACCTAAGGCTTTGATGGGTTCAGCCATATACGGCGTAAGCCACCATGCACCTGCGATCATCGCAACATTCAGTAAAACCGGCGAAAAAGCCGGTGAAGCAAACGAACCATAACTATTTAAAATACTGCTGGCAAAGGCAGTCAGTGACATAAATAATAAATAAGGGATGGTTAACCGGAACATGCTGACTGCTAAATCGAACTTTTCAGGATCGCTATGGAAACCCGGTGCGTACATATAAATGATCGCGGGTGCTAAAACCATAGCCACAAAAGTCAGTAAGGTCATCACTGTTAGCAAGCAACCAAATACTCGACTAATCAAGATCTGTACTTCAGCGTGTGCTCGACCTGTTTTATATTCAGTTAATACTGGAATAAAGGCCTGAGAAAAGGCCCCTTCGGCAAACAATCGTCGAAAGAAGTTGGGAATACGAAAAGCGACGACGAAGGTATCAAAATCTTTACCTGCACCAAACACGTTGAGCAATACGACGTCACGTACAAGCCCTAACACTCGTGACAACATCGTCATTGCACTGACAATAAAAGTCGATCGCCACAATGCCATCGTACTCACCTACAGCTATATTCGAAAGACGCTATTGTAATGAAACTAGAAAATCTTTTCGTTGTGAAATGATGAATGAACTCAACTTTTTTTCTGAACTAACAGTTGTCTAAAGTACTGCCATTTAAAATAAGGTCCCGGATCGGTTTTTCGGCCTGGCGCAATGTCCGAATGCCCTGCTATATGGTTTTTAATTTCGGGATAAGCCTGACGAATAGCCTTAACCACATCGGTTAATACTTCGTATTGTACTTCTTCAAAAGGTAAATCATCACTTCCTTCAAGCTCTATCCCAATTGAATAATCATTGCATTCTACTTTGGCTAAATAGCTCGAACGTCCTGCATGCCATGCCCGATCATTAAAATTAACAAATTGTAGGACTTCACCTGTTCGTAAAATTAACAGATGTGTAGAAACTTGCATGCCTTCAATGGTCTGGAAATAAGGATGCACTGACCAATCTAATTTATTTTGAAAAAACTGCTCAATATATCCACCTCCAAATTGAGATGGTGGCAAGCTAATATTATGAACGACGATCATTTGAATTTCGGTACCAGTCGGCCGCTGGTTAAAATTTGGAGAAGGGATTTGTCTCGCCCCTTTTAATTGTCCATCTATAACTTCATACGGTGTGATTTGCTTCATTGAGATGCCAATAAATTACTTGCCAATTGTTTTAGTTTAAAGCAGTTATCTACTTTTCAAAGCAGTAAATGCGATTGTTTATCGCGATTAATCTCATAAAACAGCTTATTTTTAAAGTCGACGGTGCTAATATATCGCAAGTTTTAGGGTCATCTACAAAATGGAAACCGTATGAGCATACCTCAGTCTTTGCTTGAACAATCAATTCAAATCAATATTCAACAAGCATTACAAGAAGATATTGGGGACGGTGACATTACCGCTATGCTCACACCTGAAGATGAGCAGGCAACCGCGACGATTATTAGCCGTGAAGATATGGTTTTAGCTGGCCAACCTTGGGTCAATGCACTCATCTCAGCTTATGACAATACTGTACAGGTAACTTGGTTAAAACAAGAAGGTGACCGTGTTGCTGCAAATGAAGCCTTTTTAAAACTTGCAGGCTCTGCACGTAGCTTACTTACTGTAGAGCGCCCTGCTTTAAACTTTATTCAAACTTTGTCTGCTGTTGCAACAAAAACTGCTGAATATGTTCAACATCTTGAAGGTTTAAATACAAAACTTCTCGATACGCGTAAAACCTTACCAGGCTTACGTATTGCACAGAAATATGCTGTGGCTATTGGTGGCGGACAGAACCATCGTCTCGGTTTATTTGATGCATTCTTAATTAAAGAAAATCATATTATGGCGGCGGGTGGTATTGCTCAGGCAATTGAAAAAGCACATCAAATTGCACCGGGTAAACCTGTTGAAGTCGAAGTTGAAACTTGGGATGAGCTAAATCAAGCGCTTGAAGCTGGTGCAGACATTGTTATGCTCGACAACTTCAGTCAACAGCAAATGATTGATGCTGTAAAACATGTTGCAGGCCGTTGTAAACTCGAAGCATCAGGCAATATCACCATTGAAAACTTGCGCGAAGTTGCCACTACTGGTGTTGACTACATTTCTATGGGTGTACTAACCAAAGACGTTAGAGCTGTTGATTTATCAATGCGTTTTAATGCTTAAATAAAGTCTACATCGTTATTGGTATTTTTTTGCGACTTGGTCATGTCTGCTGCTTGTGTTTTTTGCCATGCTGACTGAGTCGCTTGTGCCCCGTTATCTCGGGGGTCGGCAGCCATTAAAACAAATGTAACTACTGCTAGTAATACAATAAAACCTTGTAGCATAAATTTTCCCCATTACTTTAAAAATTAGGGTTTCAAGGTAAAAGATAAATATGACGAGGCTTAGGAGATTCTGTTACAAAAGGTAAGCCTTTATTTTTATTATTCATCTATAAAGCAGAATGTGACCTTTAAAAATTTTATAGAATGGTCAAACCTAATATTTATGGCAGTCACAGCTGCCATCCTTTAGTTATATTTCCCAAATTTAGCTTGTGCTAGATGTCATCTACAACCTGCCCAAAATCTATAAATATATTTTTTTTGCAATAAATCAAATATATGCAGAAAGAGAACAGGTTTTGTAGATGACAAATGCATTTGGTTACTTTGGGCGAAACCAAAGTAACAAATTAGCTACTTCTACTGGATGAATAAACGATAAGACTCCGTCGTGATAGCTAATTTAAAATAATGATTAATCTAAGACTTCAGCTTAATCATTCATCCCTTACAGCAACTTAAGACTCTACATAACCCATATACGGATCAGAAATTGAATCTTCTTGAGTTTCTATACGTCCTGCAAAACGGCGGCTAAACGTCGCATCATCAGCTAATGTCACAGTGAAGTCGTACCAACCACCAAATTCAGACATATCCCAAACCAGTTCTTTTTCAGAACTATTCGTTTCTATAGTCCACGTTTTATTTGGAAGATAAGCATTTGCTTTGACTGTGAGCTTGACTGACTTATTACCGTCGTGACGTACTTTTAAATACAAATTCGCATCACACTCTTCCACACAGACTCTAATTTCTGGTAATGCTTGGGTTTGATTGGCTTGGATCAAATTACCTTTAAACGCGCGGTGGAAACCATTTGGACCGAGTACCCATAAATCGTACTGTCCATTTATAGTATTCCACACGTCATCAAGCTGTTTACCCACCTCAACCATATAGCGACGAGGAGCTACCGTAAGATCTAATCGGTTATACACATGAAAAACAGCTGCCTGCTTACCCGTATTTGAGAACATCAGCTTTACAGTCTTTTGTGCTGCATCGACTTTGGCACTGGTGTGTAAAATATATGGCAAAGCACGTGATGGTCGAATTCCCATTTCCTGCTGAGGAAATTGTTGCTGGCTCGGAACAGGAACTTGTGGCAATAAAGCTTGAGCAACACGAATCGCATCGGCTTCGGCTTTTGTTTTCTTCCCATCTAGTTCAGCAACAGGCAGAAGATTCGGGGTTTTAAAATTAAATGCTGTCGTTAAATCACCACATACGGCACGGCGATATGGGCTGATATTCGGTTCTTGCACACCAAAGCGTTTTTCTAAGAATTGTAAAATAGAGGTATGGTCAAAGACTTGTGAATTCACCCATCCTCCACGGCTCCACGGTGAAATCACATACATAGGAACGCGTACTCCCGGCCCATACACCCGCCCGTCTGTAGCGGGTTGAGATTTTGAAGTCGCTACTGCTGGATGGTTAAAGTATTCATAAGATATTTGCTGATCACTTAATGTAGTTTTTCCATATACGACACCGTTTATATCTTTAAAGGGTGCACTCGGTGAAGGAACATGGTCGAAGAAACCATCATTCTCATCAAAGTTCACCAATAAAACGGTTTGGCTCCACAATTCAGGATTTTCAGTTAATGCATTTAATACTTCCTGAATATACCAAGCGCCTTGTACAGGACTAGATGGCCCCGGATGTTCACTGTAAGTTGCAGGAGCAACTAACCAACTCACTTGCGGTAATTTACCTTGTGCAATATCAGCTTTAAAAGTTCCTAAAAAACCACCGTCCGGCATAGTATTGGCAATACCTTTGTAAAGTGGTTGAGTCGCATCAATCTTTTCATCGTATGCTGGACACGTTAGCGTGTCGTTACTGACAGGCTGACCCGATTGCTCATTTGCACGGCGATACTGTTTGAAACCAGCTAACGGGTTATCGGTAAAGTTATCCGGCATGTTTTGATAAACTTTCCATGTCACCCCAGCCTGCTGTAAGCGTTCAGGATAAGTCGTCCATTCATAACCTTCTGTTGATGGTCCAATCCCATCAAATTCATTTACCACACTAGCCACACCTGCGCCTGTAGGACCATTAGTACCCGTCCAGATAAATTTACGGTTAGGGTTAGTACCTGCATGCATAGCACAGTGGTAAGCATCACAAATCGTAAAAGCATTGGCTAAAGCAAACTGATATTCGACTTCCTGTTTTTTGTAGTAGCCCATCGACTGCGGTTTTTTATAAGCCACCCAATCACTCATGCGACCATTGTCCCAAGCTGCTTGGCCATCAGACCATGAGTGAGGCGTTCCTGAAACGCGCTGAGCATTCCCTAAACGACTGTCGAGATGGTAAGGCAATACTTTATTTTTCTTGGCATCGTATTGCTCCCAAACCTTTCGACTTTCTGTCATTGGAATAGTAAAGCGGTCACCGAAACCCCGCACGCCTTTTAGTGTTCCGAAATAATTATCGAATGAGCGGTTTTCCTGAGTCAAAATCACGATGTGCTTAACATCTTGAATAGTTCCACTTTCAACTTTGGCATCAATAGCCAGCGCTTTTTGAATACTCAAAGGGAAACTCGCTAAAGCAGCGGTTCCAAACATGGTTTTTGTAGAATTTAAAAGAAATTCGCGACGATTCATTAGTTCTATCCTAAGTTCTTATTATGGTGCACAGTGCATTTTGCAATTACTGGTTGGCGGTGTTGTTGGCGATGAATTGTCTGAGTCGTTATCATCGTTACAAGCACTGAGCAGAAGTGCTAAAGAAGTAATTAATAGAAGTGAAAGTTTTCGCATCAGTTTTTTCCAAACGGTTTAAATGCGAACTACTAATAACGTGTAAAAGTGACAGACAAGTGATGTTTTGATGTCGATTTCATGAAGACATAAAAAAACACATCCGAAGATGCGCTTTTTTAGAAAGTGTAAAATTACCAGCCTAAAGCTTCTTGTTGCTTTTTAATGAGCTCGGCAATTCCCTTTTCAGCCATTTCTAACATGTCATTGCTTTGTGCACGGGTAAATGGTTTATCTTCGGCTGTACCTTGAATTTCAATAAATTCGCCTGCTTGTGTCATTACCACGTTTAAGTCCGTTTGACAGTTCGAATCTTCTTCATAGCAAAGATCAAGCAATACTTCGTCTTGATACATACCAACAGAAATTGCAGCAACTAATCCTTTAAGCGGATCATGCTTAATTTTCTTTTGAGACAATAAAACATTCATCGCATCAACTAACGCTACAGCCGCGCCAGTGATTGAAGCGGTACGCGTACCACCATCAGCTTGGATCACATCACAGTCGATGGTAATCGTGTTTTCGCCAAGCTTTTTCAAATCGACCATAGCACGTAAGCTACGTCCAATTAGACGCTGGATTTCCTGTGTCCGGCCTGACTGTTTACCACGTGCTGCTTCACGGTCACAACGTGAATGTGTTGAACGCGGTAACATGCCATATTCAGCAGTGACCCAGCCCTGTCCTTTTCCTTTTAAAAAACGTGGAACCGAATTATCGATACTTGCAGTACACAATACTTTGGTATGACCAAATTCAACCAGAACTGAACCTTCTGCGTAACGGGTGTAGTTACGTGTGATTTTCACTTCACGTAACTGGTCTAATGCTCTTTGGTCAATACGCATAATGATTCCTTAAAACAATGGCACAAATATAATTGCACCGTAGTATATCTCAATTACACGTACTTTCCCTTTTACTTATTGGTAAAGAGCATCGCTTAATAACTCAAACAATGCTCTATCTTTATTAAGCAGCTTTGCCAAACATGCCTTTCACTGCCTCAACAAAGGTCCGCTTAGTCGCCACCAAACGATCAACCACATTATCAGGTAAAGAGTGTACAGCCAGACGTTTATACACACTCAAAATTTGAGATCCAAAGGGCGCGGTATTGTATTGTTGACCGAACTCTGCACAAACTTCACGTACTTTAGGTGCCATCTCTTGATAGCGGTTGGCAGGTACATCAGGAAACAAGTGATGTTCGATTTGATGGCTCAAGTTACCGCTCAAGAAATGCATAATCTTACCGCCAGTAAAGTTTGCTGAACCACGAATCTGACGTAAGTACCACTCTGCTTTAGTTTCATTATCAATATTGTCAGTGATAATTTCAGAATCTTCTGTGAAATGGCCACAATAAATCACGGTCGATGCCCAGTAGTTACGGATCAAGTTAGCAAAAAAGTTACCAGCCAATACTGGCAGGAACATTGGTCCTGCAATGAGTGGGAACAGCACATAATCTTTACCAAACTGACGTACCATTTTTTTACGTAGATTTTTAGATTCTACATATACTTCTTTCCAAGTTTTGGTGCCATCAAACAACACTTTTTCCATCTCTAGACGTTGCAAAGCTAATAGCCATTCAAAACCCGTTGACAATACAAAACCCATTGGCACGTTGAATAAAAAACGGGTTTCCCACTTTTGCTCACGGCTCATGCGCATCACACCATAACCGCTAATATCATGATCCATGCCAAACACATTGGTATAAGTATGATGCTTATAGTTATGGGTATATTTCCAGTCTTCACCAGTACACACCGTATCCCAGTCATAGGTTGCACCGTTAAGCGTCGGGTCATTTAACCAATCAAACTGACCATGCATCACATTATGACCGAGTTCCATGTTTTCAACGATTTTAGATACGCCCAGCATAGCTGTACCTAACAACCATACTGGTGGAATCCAACCACCAAACATCAACATGCCACGTGATGCAATTTCGGTGTAGCGTACAAAATTACGTACTTTATAAATATATTTTGAATCTTTTTCACCGAGATCTTTCATCACTTCAAGACGAATTTCTTCAATACGGCGACCAAAAGCTTCTGTTTGCTCTGGGGTTAAATGTGCCGATTTTGATGTTGCTTTAAGTTCTACTGCCATATTCATAATGGTATCCTCAAATCTCTTTTATGTTTGTTTTTATAGATCAATAGTGACTGGGCTTAATGCCTGGTTCACGCATAACTTAATTGCACGATTGGGTTGATCGTCAATTTCGCCTGTTAATATATTCTGGGTGACACCACTGACTTTGGTACACGTACATTGGTTGCATACACCCATACGGCAACCATGCTGTGGACGTAAGCCAGCTTGCTCTGCACTGCTTAATAATGTTGTCGTCGCAATAAAGTTTTGTTGCGAGCGGCGAAATACGATGGGTTGTGCTTCATTAGACTGTTCGATTTGAACAGGCATGAAAAACTCTTGATGAAGCTGCGACTGAGCACTTTGCTGCGCATAAATTTCATTTGCCTGTTGCATCATGCCGTGGTGTCCACACACATACGTTGCGGTCTGTGCGTAATCAGGAACCAACTTTTGCAATAGGTCTTTAGTTAAATGCTGCTTTTGCTCAGCAGTATTAAAAAAATGATAGTGAAGCTCTGGATGCTTTACTGCCAAAGCTTTTAATTCAGCATGAAAAATTTCTGCACGATTAAAATAAATGACATGAATCTGTTTAAGCTGTTGTTTCAAAGCTTGCTGCAAAAGTGAATAAATTGCAGTAATACCACTACCTGAAGCGATTAAAATCGCGGGTTGCTGGCCTTGGTGCAAAGTAAAATCACCTTGGGCCTGTGAAATCTCAATGCACTCTCCGACATGTAATCGTTGAGCCGCACTAGATACCAAGCCTTGTACTTTAATACCTAAAGAGATTTCACCTTGAGGAGTTACTTCAATAATTGAATAACTGCGCTGTTGGTAAACTCCATCTATAAGTAGCGTTAATAGAATACTTTGCCCAGCACGTACCTGATCGAACTTAAAATTACGATTCGGTTTAAGCTTAATAAGTACCATATCAGTATGTAGAGACTGAACTGCGATAACTTCTGCAAGTACGCGTTTCCAAGCCCAAGTCACGTTAATTTTTTGCAAAACAAAATCAACGAAATCTTCTCGGACCAAATGTGGCTGATAACTAAGTGTTGCGTTCATACGTTCCTCTTTTGTATCTGGCTATTTATTTGAGTGAACACATGTTCGTATAGTGAACATATGTACACTATATTTATAACTGTTCACTCAGTCAACACTTGTTCACTATTTTTTTTATGAAAGTTTGCTCTTTTTTGTTAGACTCTGGCTCACGGTTTAAATAGGTTCTTTTAATGTCGATACGGGATGAACGAAAACAGCAAAGTCGTCAGGCACTTCTAGATGCAGCCTTGCATCTGAGCACGTCTGGGCGTTCGTTCAGTAGTATCAGTTTGCGTGAAGTTGCACGTGAAGTTGGTTTGGTACCGACAGCGTTCTATCGTCATTTTCAAGACATGGATGAACTCGGTAAGGAATTGGTTGACCAAGTTGCCCTGCATTTAAAAAGTGTTTTGCATCAACTAGGTCAAAGTTATTTACAACATAAATCGACTAAAACTCAGACCAGCATTGAGCTATTTGTTCAGGCGGTAAATCATAGCCCTAAGCAGTGGCAATTTATGATTTCCGAGCGTTGGGGTGGTTCAGAAACGGTTCGTGCAGCCATTGCTAGAGAAATCGAATTTCTGATTGAAGATCTAACAACTGATCTGACTAAACTCGAAAATTTTAAACATATTCAACAACCTCAAGACTTAAATGTCCTATCCACTATTTTGACTAACATGTCATTTACATGGGCAATGACGTGGCTCAACCTATCAAAACAATATCAAGGTGAACAGCTCAAGCTCCAACAAACTGCCTTTATTGAAAATGCCTCTACACAAGTTCGCTTACTGTTTAGAGGGATTGCAAACTGGGAACGGTAGAAGCGGCAAATGACAAAAAACAGGTTATGTGGTAATACGTAAAGAGAGAAAGAAAAAGGCTAAAAATTTCGAGAAAAGTCTTTTTCTTTTTACAGGAAGTAAATTATTAGTTAGGCCAAACTGGTGTGGGAATACCTATGAATCTTGATCGTCATACACAGTTTTTGATGCGCAAAGAAAAAATTCTAAGCGTGGCAGAAAAGTTGTTACTAGAAAACAATCAGGAAATTACTCTAGATGAGTTAGTGGCCGAGCTAGATATTGCTAAAGGCACTCTTTATAAGCATTTTAGAAGCAAAAATGAGCTTCTACTTGAGCTCATTATTCAAAATGAAAAGCAAATTTTAGAAATTTCTAAAAAATATAATACAGATTTCAAAGAATACGCCCCTCATTACATGCTTCACCATTTGCTTACCCCTGGAAAAACCATTTTATTGCATCAACTTGAAGAAAATCTGACAATGACAGAGTCTAAGTTGAAGCATCTTTTCGAAGAGCTTTATGAAATCCGCCAACAGCGTATTTTAGCAATTAAAGATATTACAGAAAATTATTTAAAATCATTAAATTATGACATGTCAATTCGTGATTATTTGTCTTATATCTGGTCACTGACTTATGGTGCATCACTGCTTTTAAATTCTACGTATTATCAGCGCTCTATTGGTTCTCGCCAAAAATTAATTAATTTATATATTAATCAGGCATTATCGCTGCCCACTCAGACTGTTAATTTTGATGTTTTAAATTTTCAAATTGAAGATGAAAATAAGCAAAATTAATTGCAATATTTCGTGATAATTAACTCAATATAAAAATGGGCTTCATATGAAGCCCATTTTTGAAGTAAAGCCTAAACAACTTATTTTGCTTTACGTTCTTTCTCAATTAAATAATTAAGAACTTGAGTGACTTTACCATCTTCACCCTGCACAACATATTTACCATTCACGACAACTGCAGGTACGCCTGTTAATTGGTATTGTTGAGCAAGTTTATTTGACTCGGCAACTTTTGCAGTTACTGCAAATGAGTTGTAAGTGCTATTAAATTTCTGTTCAGGCACGCCATAACGAGTAAAGAACTTCGCCGCAGAAGCCTGATCAAAAATTTGCTGACCATTCACCTGAATCGCATGGAACAACGGTAAATGCGTGCGTTTACGCACACCTAATGCCTCAGATGTATAATAGGTACGCGCCCCTTGTTCCCATACTTTGTTCATAGCAGCAGGTGTACGTACAAAACGCACATCGTTAGGAATCTGTTTTAACCACGTTTGCATATGCGGTTCAAGTTTAAAACAGTGTGGACATCCATACCAAAAGAACTCTCGAACTTCGATTTTCCCCGGAACTTCCACTTTGCCTGGATTAGCAATCACGGTGTAGTCTTTACCAGCAACAAAATCTGCTGCCATTACACTACCCGATACGGCCATAATTGCTGCGCTTAAACCACCCAAAACCAATTTTTTCATTGCTACAGCTTTTCCTCTAAGTTGTTATGCATTAGCTTATGCTCTAAATATAAAACAAATATGCTAAATTCGTTTTGCTTCTGTGAAGTTTTTTATTGGGTTTATCGCTTTTTTCCCAATAATCGCTACACTAACGGCGAACTATATCCAAAAAGATAACCCAAGTTTAGAGGTAGCACCATGTCGCAATTGAATGTTGATTTACAAGAAATCGCAAAGTTTGAAGCACTTGCTGCCAAATGGTGGGATCAACATTCTGAATTTCGCCCACTTCATCAAATTAATCCACTACGTTTAAACTGGATTGATGAGCGTGTAGGCGGCCTTGCTGGTAAAAAAGTACTTGATGTCGGTTGTGGTGGCGGTATTTTGGCAGAGAGCATGGCACGTCGTGGCGCAGATGTACTTGGTATTGATATGGGTGAAGCACCGCTAGCTGTTGGCCGTTTGCATGCTCAGCAAGACAATGTTCAAAATATTGAATATCGCCAAATTCCTGTAGAGGAATTAGCACAAGAGCAAGCAGGTCAATACGATGTGGTCACTTGCATGGAAATGATGGAACACGTTCCAGATCCAGCATCTATTGTAAGAGCTTGTCAGGCTTTGGTTAAACCGGGTGGTCATGTGTTCTTCTCAACCATTAACCGTAACCCAAAATCTTATTTATTTGCCATTATTGGCGCAGAATACGTACTACGCATGTTGCCAAAAGGTACACATGACTATCATAAATTTATTCGACCATCTGAAATGGCACATGACATTCGTAATGCAGGTCTTACTCTAAAAGAAATGACAGGACTGCACTACAACCCACTGACCAAGCATTACTGGTTAGCGCCAAATGTTGACGTTAATTATATGGTTCACACGATAAATACAGGTGCATGATGAAAGCTGTTTTATTTGATTTAGACGGTACTCTTATCGATACGGCTGCCGACTTCATTCGTATTATTCAGCAAATGTGCCGTGATGAAAGACGCCCAGTTGTTGATGCCGACCTCATTCGCACTCAGGTTTCTGAAGGTGCACGTGCAATGGTTAAATTGGTCTATCCAGAACTGGATGTGGCCAATCCAATTTTCTTGGCACATCGTCAAAACTTTTTAGATATTTACGGCAATAATATTGTGGTTGATACAGATCTGTTTGAAGGTATGTATCAACTTTTAGAAGAGTTAGAAGCTCAGCAAATTCCGTGGGGTATTGTGACCAATAAACCACGCGGATTAAGTGAATCTCTTTTAGAAAAGTTAAATCTGACCGAACGCTGTGCGGTTTTAGTGTGTCCTGAAGATGTCAGTAAAACCAAGCCAGATCCAGAACCAATGTATTTGGCGGCTAAACAGTTGAATATCCCAGCAAATGAAATTATCTATGTGGGTGACCATCCACGCGATATTGATGCTGGTCGCAATGCCGATATGTATACTATTTTGGCTGCATATGGCTATTTACCAATCGAACATCGTGATGATCTTGCTGCATGGCAGGCCGACTCGATTGTAAATACGGTGACAGAATTACACCATATGTTACGTCAAAAGCTTCCTGCTCTACAGGAAAATCAGCGTATGATAAGTTAAGCTAAGAGTTTTATAGGCTTTTTTAACAGTTGTTTGTTTTATCAATATAAAAAGAAGGAGGTTTACCAATGAAATATTCAGAATACCAACCTCGTCCGGATCTACTCAAAGATCGAATTATTTTAATCACCGGTGCTGGCGATGGAATTGGGCGAGCTGCCGCTCTGACTTATGCCCTACATGGTGCGACCGTTGTACTGCATGGTAGAACCTTAAATAAACTTGAAGTTATTTATGATGAAATTGAAAGTCTGGGTGCACCGCAACCAGCGATTTTGCCATTACAACTTTCGAGTGCTTCTGACCGTGATTATGACTTTTTAGTCCATACGCTCGAAAAGCAGTTTGGACGCCTAGACGGTATTTTGCATAATGCAGGTATTTTAGGTGAACGCGTAGAGCTCGCACATTATCCAACCGAAACTTGGGATGATGTCATGGCTGTTAACCTACGCGCGCCTTTTGCTTTGACTCAAGCATTATTACCACTTTTGCAAAAATCAGAAAATGCCTCTGTTGTATTTACCAGTTCGGGTGTAGGCCGTGAAGCACGTGCTTTATGGGGCGCATATTCTGTCTCAAAAATTGCAATTGAAGCGGTGAGCAAAATTTTTGCAGCGGAACATACTTATCCTAATATCCGTTTTAACTGCATTAATCCAGGTGCAACACGTACTGCAATGCGTGCTAAAGCCTATCCACAAGAAGATCCGAAAACATTACCTACACCAGAGTCGATCTTGCCTGCTTATCTCTATTTAATGGGTGAAGATAGCTTGGCACTCAATGGTCAAAGTATTGATGCACAGGATTAAAAGTTAAAGATGAAAAGCTAAAGAAAATTACAGCCGATCATCAAATCTGGCTTGCCTATACCTGAAAAGATATATTCAAGCCTTTTTTATTATTGATAAAAACTCTTGATCTATCCGTAATTTTAATTGAACCATTAAATGATCTTCACAGTTTCTCTGCATTTTGCGCGTAGAGTATTCAACATGAGAGACATCAGATGTAAACGAGGATGCATCATGAAAAAGTTGTTCACAATCTTAACCCTTTCCATAGCCGTACTCACCACAAGTATGGCGAGCTTTGCTGATCCTCCTTTTGACCGAGGCCATGGCCCCAAAGGTCCTAAAGGTGGAGGACCACGCGGTGAATGGAACGATCGTGGGCCAGGATTTGGACGTGATCATGATGAAGATCGTGTCCGTGACGAGCGCCGTATGCGCGAAGAACGTGGTTTTGAACGGCTTAAACAGCATCGCTGGCAGCCTGGTTATGTTATGCCACAGCACTATCGTGGCAATGGCTATAAAGTTGACTATAAAGATAGTAACTTGCCAAAACCAGACCGTAATCAGCAATGGTACAAAATCAACAATGACTATATTTTAGTCGACACCGATTCTAATAGTATTGTGAGTATTCGTGGTTTTTAAAGCGATAGAACCTCGCTATCGCTGAGCAAAAAGGATAAAGCCTTATGGTTTTATCCTTTTTTTATTACTTATAGATTTAAAAAAAACAAATAGATTTTTATATTCTAATATTTCATATTTTCTTAATTTCTTCTTATTTCATCGTTAGTTTTCACATTTATTCTTCGTAGCCTCCACGATTTATCTGTAATTGTTCACTAATCTTTAGTTATTGAAATTTAATTCATCACTCGAGGTTTACAATGAAAAAACTAACAACTGCGATTGTTCTTTCACTTAGTGGTTTAGTTGCAACAACAGCAATGGCAGCACCAAACGATCATAATCACCATGGCAACTACCAAAACCATGAAGTAAAAACCGTTAAAGTAATTAAAAAAGACGACCATCGTAATGTTTGGCGAGCAGGTCAAGTTGTACCCCGTGAATATCAACACTCACGTTATGTGATTGACTATCGTCAGCATCAAAAATTAACGAAACCGGGTCGCTACCAAAAATGGTACAAAGTGAACGGAAATTATGTGCTGGTAAATGAACAAAGCCATAAAATCATTAGAGTGGTTCACTAATTTAAAAAAATTTAAACACCCAAACTTAGATTTGGGTGTTTTTTTATCTAAAACATGCGGCTTTAATCTTTTTTGTTTAGAATCATCTTTATATCTTTTTGCTGTTGATTCGAGATCGGTATGCCAAGCAAGTCTTTAGAAAAGTCGCATAATAACCCCCAGCATTATGTACACTGGTTTCGACACTCAGCACCCTACATTAATGCTCACCGCGATAAAACATTCGTACTGATGTTTGGTGGTGAAGCAGTCCGTCATCCTAATTTCGAACATATCATTCATGATATCGCGTTACTTCATTCTCTTGGTATTCGCTTAATTCTTGTGCACGGCGCCCGTCCGCAAATTAATCAAAATCTTAAAGAGAAAGGAATTGAAACTCCTTTTTATGACAATAGCCGTATTACCACACGCGAATCTTTAAGCTGTGTCATGAGTGCCGTAGGCTCTATTCGCCTAGAAATTGAAGCATTGCTTTCTATGGGCTTAGCAAACTCACCCATGTACGGCGCTCGAATCGATGTGGTATCAGGTAATTTTGTGACTGCTAAACCCTATGGCATTCGTGATGGCATGGATTTCCAGCTTACAGGTGAAGTTCGCTCAATAGACACCGATGCAATTGAACGACACCTCGATAATCATAATATTGTGTTACTCGGGCCAACAGGTTACTCCACTACAGGCGAAGTCTTTAACTTACGAGCAGAAGAAGTTGCGACCAAAACTGCAACTTATCTAAAAGCAGATAAACTGATTTTTCTTGGGGAGCAACAAGGTCTTCTGAATGAAGATGAACAAATATTACGTGAATTAAGCCCACATCAACTAGACTACTATATTCAACAATATCAAACCATTAGTCCAACACTAACCCTGCATTTGCAACAAGCAAAAAAAGCGTCTTTATCAGGTGTACACCGCGTTCATCTCATTTCCTATGCCTATGATGGCGCCCTTCTCGAAGAGTTATTTACTCGAGATGGTATAGGCACCATGATTACCGATGCGCATTATGAAGAAGTTCGTACCGCCCATATTAAAGATGTGGGTGGTTTAATGAATTTATTGCGTCCCTTGGAAGAAGAAGGCATTTTGGTTTATCGTTCACGTGAACGTCTGGAGCAAGAAATCAGCCAGTTCGCTGTTATTGAACGCGACGGTATGATTCTAGCGTGTGCTGCGCTTTATCCAATTCCAACCGAATTTAACGAAACTCGTTCTGCAGAAATTGCCTGTGTTGCAGTGCATCCAAGTTATCGTAAATCAAACCGTGGTAGCCAAATTCTGCAATTTCTTGAAGAAAAAGCCAAAGAACAAGGTATTCGTCAGTTATTCGTTTTAACAACGCGTACCGCTCACTGGTTTTTGGAACATGGTTTTCATCAGGTCAGCGTTGATGAATTACCTAATGCCCGTCAGGCACTCTATAACTATCAAAGGAATTCTTTAGTCTTTAAGAAACTGCTTCCCTAGCCTTTGCTCTTTTTAAGATATTCTTATTTCAGATAAGCTTAGTTAAAAAAGTACAACCATAAACGCTATTAATTTATGGTTGTACTTTTTTTAAATCTCTATTTTTAATGTTTTAATATTTTTTTATTTTATTTACATCAACTTACTCCTAATTTATTAAATATATTTCTATTAGATAAATCACTTTTTTGCATAAGTTTATAGCCTATTGTTTTTAGCTTTTTTTTGCATAAATAAAGACCGAATACTTATTTTTTCTGAAATAAAAATCCCTTTAGGGTATCTGCTCATCCAATTATTTTTTCTTTTTCTCTTTCGGGGAGCACGAAATCTCATGGCACTTTTCAACACCACTTCATGGGCAAAATATTCAGTCATCGCAGCCAGCCTTGCAGGAGTGATGATGTTAAGTGGTTGTGCCAAAAAAGAGGAACAGGCCACCACAACTTTAAATATTGGCTATCAAAAATATGGCATTCTTCCTATTTTAAAGGCTCGTGGTGACCTAGAAAAAGTACTAAGAGAACAAGGCGTGCAAGTAAAATGGGTCGAGTTTCCTGCTGGCCCTCAATTGCTTGAAGGCTTAAATGTAGGGAGCGTTTCACTCGGTGAAGCAGGTGAAGCACCACCTATTTTTGCTCAAGCGGCCAATCCAAATTTAGTCTATGTCGCAAACCAACCTGCTGCGCCAAAAGCCGAAGCATTATTGGTACAAAAAGACTCTCCAATCCACTCTATTAAAGATTTAAAAGGCAAACGTGTTGCTCTTAATAAAGGTTCGAATGTTCATTACCTATTATTAAAAGTTCTAGAAGCCAACAACTTAAGCTTAAGTGACATTCAACCAGTTTATTTACCGCCATCAGACGCTCGTGCTGCTTTTGAAAAAGGTGCAGTAGATGCATGGGTCATTTGGGATCCGTTCTTTGCAGCAGCTGAACATCAAATTCAAGCTCGAGTTTTAGCGACTGGTGAAAATTTAGTAAGCAATCATCAGTTCTATCTAGCTGACCGTAAATTTGCAGAAAATAATCCAAAAGTTCTCAATACAGTTGTTCAAACTCTTAACCAGACAACTGAATGGGTGAGTTCACATCAGGATGAAGCTGCCAAGCTACTCGAAAAACCTACAGCACTTGAGTTTGATGTACTGAAAACTTCCATTTCACGTATGGGTTTTGGAGTTCAGCCAATCTCTGACAAGGTGGCACAAGAACAACAACAAGTAGCTGATGCCTTTTATGCGCAAAAGCTCATTCCTAACAAGCTCACCATTCAAGAAGCCATTTTAAAACTGAAATAAACCCAGCTTGGGCACGGCTTAAATAATCCTATAAATGCTGTGCCTGACCTCAAGGGGAACAAGGATATCAATATGCAACATCAGTCATTATTTAATAAGAGTCAGTGGGCACAACTAGCTAAACGCATCAGTGCAGTCACTGTATTAGGTTTAACAATCGCAGCGCCAGCTTGGGCAATTGATCCAACAGTGAAAGAACTTCGTATTGGTTTTCAAAAAAGTTCGATTAACTTTGCGATTGCCAAACAGCAAAAACTATTTGAACAAGAATTTCCAAATGCCAAAGTTACTTGGAATGAGTTTCCTGCTGGACCACAAATTTTAGAAGCTTTGGCTGTCGGTTCCCTTGATATCGGAGTTACTGGAGACACCCCTCCAGTCTACGCACAAGCAGCTGGAAAGCCTTTATATTACATTGCCTATGAAGCAGCTAAACCATTAGCATCAGCAATTTTAGTTCCTAAGAGCTCGCAGCTCAAACAACTTAAAGACCTTAAAGGCAAACGTATTGCGCTGCAAAAAGGTTCGAGCTCACATTACTTACTTGTACAAGCTGTACGTAAAGCAGGCCTAAACTGGAGTGACATTACTCCGATCTGGCTTACACCTGCCGATGCTCGCGCAGCATTTCAAAAAGGTGCTGTTGATGCATGGGCCATTTGGGATCCTTACTTCGCTTCAGCACAACTAGAAGATCAAGCTCGTGTTCTTGCATCAGGTAAAGGCTTAAGCCCGAACTATACATTTTATTTAGCAGCTCCAGACTTTGTTAAACAACATCCGAAAGCTGTTTCTGGACTCATCAAACAAATCAATCAAGCTGACAAATGGGTTCAAAGCCATCAAGCAGAAACGGCAACAGCCATTGGCCAAAGCACAGGACTGAAGCCTGCAACCAGTGACTTATTTATTAAACGCCGTCCTCGTCCCTCATCAGCCGCTCCGCTGAACAGCAAAGTGATTGCTGAGCAGCAGCAACTCGCAGACATTTTTACTCAACAAGGCATCATTCCAAAGCCAATCAGCATCAAACAAGCTGTTTGGATTGCCAAGTAATTTCAATAGACATATAGGTAATGCACATGAAAATTTTCTGGTTTATTCCTACCCACGGTGATAGTCGCTATTTAGGTACAAGTAAAGGCGCTCGTCAGGTTGACCATGCCTATATGAAGCAAATTGCTGTAGCGGTAGATAATTTAGGTTACGAAGGTGTACTTATTCCAACAGGTCGTTCATGTGAAGATCCTTGGATTACGGCAGCTAGCCTGATTGATGCAACTCAACACCTTAAATTTTTAGTTGCGTTACGTCCAGGAGTAACAACACCGGCTTTGGCAGCTCGTATGGCTGCAACATTTGACCGCTTGTCGAATGGTCGTGTGTTACTTAACCTAGTGACTGGTGGTGATGAGGCCGAACTACGCGGCGATGGTTTATATGAAGATCACTCAACGCGTTATCAAACTGCAAATGAATATGTAAAAATCTGGCGTGAAATTTTGACGCGTTCACATACGGGTGAAGCTTTTACATTCCATGGTGAACGCTTACAAGTAGATGATGCAAAACTACTTTACCCACCTGTTCAAAAGCCTTATCCGCCACTTTGGTTCGGTGGCTCTTCAGAAGTCGCTGTCGATCTTGCAGCTGAGCAAGTCGATACTTACCTTACATGGGGTGAACCACCAGAAGCAGTTAAACAAAAAGTCGAACATGTTCGTGCCAAAGCTGAGGCTAAAGGTCGTAAATTAACTTATGGCATTCGCTTGCATGTGATTGTTCGCGAAACCAACGAACAAGCTTGGGCAGCAGCGAACGAACTTATTCAATATCTTGATGATGCAACTATTGCTGCAGCACAGAAAAAATTTGCACAAATGGACTCTGTAGGTCAACAGCGTATGGCAGCTCTCCACGGCGGTAACCGAGACAAGCTTGAAGTATCTCCAAACCTTTGGGCCGGTATTGGTTTAGTCCGTGGTGGTGCTGGTACAGCACTTGTAGGTGACCCAGAAACAGTTGCTGCCCGCATTCAGGAATATGCTGATTTAGGTATCGATACTTTTATTTTCTCGGGCTATCCACATCTTGAAGAGTCAATCCGTTTTGCAGAGTTGGTCTTCCCGTTATTACCAATCGAAACTCGCGCTAAACTTGCTCAGCCAAATTTAACCGGTCCATTCGGTGAAATTATTGCCAACAACTATGTTCCAGACGAGAAGAAGCAAAATAGTTCCGTCAAGGAGCCTGCATGAGCAAAGACGAAAGTATTGTTTCACGTGGAACAAAACAAATCGGGCAGCGTTTGCTGCCTTGGATTTTCCCTATTGTTCTATTGGTTGTTTGGCAAATTGCCTCAAGTTCGGGTCTTTTAGAGAACCGAATTTTGCCTGCACCGACTGCTGTAGTCTCCGCTTTTTGGCACCTACTCGTTAGCGGCGAATTATGGCATCACGTTAAGGTAAGTGCTGGTCGCGCTTTGATTGGTCTTTTGGTTGGTGGTGGCTTAGGTCTGCTCTTAGGTTTACTTAATGGCTCTTCACGCTTCGCCTCTACCCTGCTCGATACAACCTTGCAAATGATTCGTAACATCCCAGCATTAGCACTTATTCCACTCGTAATCTTGTGGTTCGGTATTGATGAAACAGCGAAATTATTCTTGGTTGCAGTAGGCGTTTTCTTCCCGATTTATATTAATACCTATCACGGTATTCGGTCAGTTGACCCTCAATTGATCGAAATGGGTAAAAGTTACGGCCTTTCTCGCTGGCAGCTTTACAAAGAAATTATTCTGCCAGGTGCAATGCCTTCTATTTTAGTAGGTCTACGCTTTGCTTTAGGTTTGGTTTGGGTATTGCTCATTGTTGCTGAAACCATTTCAGCTCAAGCAGGTATTGGTTATATGACCATGAATGCACGTGAGTTTTTACAAACAGATGTAGTTCTGGTCGGTATTCTTCTTTACGCCTTACTAGGCAAACTAGCCGATGTTTTAGCCCAGCTTTTAGAACGCTATTTACTACGTTGGCACTCTGGATATCAGAAATAAGGGAGCTTAGAACATGACAAATCTGAATTTAAATATTAATCAGAATGAAGTGCAGCTCATTCCGGAAGAACCAACAGAATCTCAAGAACCTGTATTAGGTGCAGAGATTCTGATTGAGCAACTTTATAAATTCTATGGCGAGGTAAAGGTCCTTGAAGATCTTGACCTACACATCCAGCCTGGTGAGTTTTTAGCAATTGTTGGTCGAAGTGGCTGTGGCAAAAGTACGTTACTACGTTTAATTGCTCAACTTGAAAAAGCCAGTTTTGGAGAAATCAAATTCAAATCTGCTCGACATTTGCGTGAAGGCATTACTAACGATGATATTCGAGTAATGTTCCAAGACCCACGCCTACTTCCTTGGAGGAATATCCTTCAAAATGTTCAACTGGGTTTACCTAAAGCCCAACATGCTTTAGCAGAAGAATTACTGGAAAAAGTGGGTTTAAAAGAAAAATCAGGGCAATGGCCTTCACAACTCTCTGGTGGCCAACGTCAGCGTACAGCCTTAGCACGTGCACTATCGCATACACCACGCATTTTATTGCTTGATGAGCCTTTAGGTGCATTAGATGCTCTAACTCGGCTTGAGATGCAAAGCTTGATTGAGCGCTTGTGGAAAGAACAAGGTTTTACTGCCATTTTAGTCACACACGATGTAAGTGAAGCAGTGCAATTAGCTGACCGTATTATCTTATTAGATAAGGGCCAGATTGCTCAAAGTTTCCAAGTTAATCTTCCACGCCCGCGTAAAAAGAGCATTACTTTTGCCCAACTTGAACAACAAGTACTCGATGCAGTTTTGGCAACTTAAGATTACGATGAGTAATCAGAAATGCTCAGCCAAAAAATGCCCAATTTACGAGCAATAAAACTGCTGTTTTATTGCTCTTTTTTAGGGCGAAATTTAAAAAATATTTTTAAGAATAACAATAAACTAGTGAATCTCTCTATTTTTTGCACAATAGTATATCTATTACGCAAATAACTAGCCGTTTTTTGATTAAAAAAGCAAGACACCTGTGCACAAATCAAACAATTTCCCTTACAATGGGAGTATTATTTTTTTAATTATGCAGCAGATGGAACAAAAAAAGAGTACCCAAAAGCGCAATCAGCTTCTTGCTGCCGCCCTTGACGTATTTTCAGTCTATGGGTTCACTGGCGCAAGTCTGGATGAAATTGCCCAACTCGCCGACATGCATAAGTCGAATATTTTCTATTACTACGAAAATAAAGAGTCTTTATACGTAGAAGTGCTCACAACCGTTTTACAAAAATGGTTGGCTCCCTTACAAACTTTAGAAGCTGAATTAGAACCAGCCGAAGCCTTATCTCACTATTTAATACAAAAAATCGAACTGTCTCGTAGCCAACCGAAAGCATCTAGATTGTTTGCATTAGAAATCATTCAAGGCGCTCCGCATATTTTACCTATACTCAAAGGACCATTAAAAAAACTATTTAAGCGCAAAGCCAAAGTCATTCAGACGTGGCAAGAAGAGGGAAAGATTTCACCAGATATCGACCCGGAATTATTAATCTTAAACATTTGGGGCCTTACGCAAAACTATGCAGATTTTGCGACCCAAATGGAAATGGTGACTGGAAAAACATTGCGTAACCGAAGCATGTTCCAACGCTCAATTGAGCATACAGTCCACCTTATGCTCTACGGCGTATTGCCTCGTTAAAACCCAAAAAAAAGATCGGCAAATTTGCCGATCTTTTTTTTAGAAGTGATTTTGATAAAGCGCTAAAAGTTTTTTAGCACCTAATAATAAATTTTCTTCCCAATCTACATGTGCAGTGTCATCTGCACCATCAGTAATATATTTCACCGAAATCAGGCGTACACCTAACTTATGGCAGACTTTGGCTAAGGCATATCCTTCCATATCCACTACATCACAAGCTACTTTTGGCTGACCCGTTTCAAATGAATCTCCAGTTCCACAAATTGCTTTTGGCAAATCAGCAAAATGTGATTGAAGATGAATTTCAGCTGGCAAGTGATCATCTAACGGCGTTACACCTACTTCAAACCCTAGGGGTGAAACATCCATATCACGTTGTACAAAAGTCTTTACCTCGACTAAATCATGTCGATTAAACGCAGAGCTTCCAGCTGTACCTAGATTAATTAAAGTTTTACAGCCAGTTTTTTGAATAACCTCAAATGCTTTAAAGGCAGCATTAATCTTACCAATACCACTGTAATGGACTTCAACACCTGCCTGTTCAAACAAACCTTTAGATTCATTAGGAAGTGCCATAATTAAAGCAATATCAGTGTTCATTCAAAAAGCTCAAATCAAAATTAAATAAATTAGAAAATAAGTATAAATCAGGTGCAAAAGCTTTTTGCACCTTTTCATCATTACTGCATTTTTTGTTGTAAGGCGATTAAACACGGAGAAAAGAACAGTTGGCCGCTATATGCGCCTGCTAGCGTTTTCTTCATTACCACACCCCACATTGTCAATAATAAAAGGCTCAGTGCAACAGCAACATATTGTAAAAATACGATTTCAACCTGATGTCCTAAATTAAATAGCGCCAGAATAAATACACCTAATGGAAAGGTTAAGCCCCACCAACCCAAATTAAATGGAATACCTGTCTTTGCGTGACGAAGCGTTGTTAAAATTGCAAGACCCAGCCACCATAACCCGAAGCCTAAAAGCACGAGACTACCTACAACTCCTAAAGCTTGAAAGACATTCGCAAATTGGTGAAATCCTACATTTGCTGCCACTCTTTGTGCCTGCTCTCCTAGCAATAAGAGACCTAAAGCACCTGTACCAATCGGTCCTAAAGACAACCAGCTAGAAATTGCGACTTCTTTTCCCGGTAACTGATGTAAAGCCATACGCAGCATTAAAATTGTCAAAATAGCGAATGCGGGTAAAACAGAAATCCCCCAAAGTACGTAGCCCGCCATTAATAAATGAAAGCTATGCAAATCTGCTTGTAAATGAGCTACTAACATGCCCGCAGAACTTGCTGCTACTTCACATGCAACCACCGGTAAAAGCCAGATTGCAGTCATGGTATGTAGCTGATGGTTCTGACGGCTAAACATACAAAACGGTACGATCCACGCAATTGCTAGTGCTAAAAAGACATCGATGTACCATAAAGCTTGAGCAATATGTATGGCAATTTCACCGTAAAGCCCCACACCGAAGCTTAAAAAGCCATTTAGTATTGTAGCGAGCCCCATCGGAATAGCGCCTAAAAACAAGCTCATATTGGGATGGTTAAATATTTGCTTCGCTTCATGAGGGAAAAGAAACCACCGCAATAAATAAAGAACTGAAAAAACGCTGAATAAAACAATATTAAATTGCCATAACAAAGTTGCTAACGTGAATAAAAATGATGGAGCAAATGGAAGCTGAATTAAAATCATACTTACCACGCCAGTACCCATAGTCGCTGTAAACCAATTTGGAGTAAAATGTCGTATAACATCTTTGCTATGATTTAATTGGTAAAAGGGTTTTTTCATTTTAGTTCTCTAATCAAAGAGTGGATAAAGATATAGTAGAGCAAACCATTAATAAGAAAAATTGATTTATTTTTATTTAATTCATCAATATTTTAGATATACAAATATTCATGTTGAAAAATAACTGAGTAAAAACACAACAACAAGACGAATCTGTGAGATTATGGCAATATATAGCCCTTGCAAAAATAGCCATATTTTAAGTTCATGAAACTGCTTCGTCTTAATGCGTTATCGCCCAATTTTCAGTTACCTCAAACAGCGGTAACTATTGGTAATTTTGATGGTGTCCATTTAGGTCACCAAGCGATGATTGCTCAACTCAAAAAAATTGCTGCAGCACAAGGCTTAAAAACATTGGTTATGATTTTTGAGCCACAACCTCTTGAATTCTTTAAAGGCTACGATGCCCCTCCTCGTATTAATTCACTACGAGAAAAAGTTGAATACCTAACTGAGCTTGGGGTTGATTACATTGCAGTTGCTAAATTTGATCAGCATTTCCGTAGTATGAGCGCGTCAGCCTTTGCAGACTTATTAAAAGATAAATTAAACGCGCAGTCTTTAGTTTTAGGAGATGACTTTCATTTCGGTAAGGACCGTCAAGGCAACAGTGAATTTTTAAAAGATTACGGATTTGGGGTCACAAATTTACATACGATTGAGCTTGAAGGTGAACGCGTAAGTTCAACTCGTATTCGCCAAGTGCTTCAGGTAGGAAATCTTGCCTTAGCTGCTAAATTATTAGGCCGTCCTTACAGTATTACCGGACGTGTTCAATATGGCGACCAGATTGGCCGAACTCTGGATTTTCCAACGATTAACGTTCGCCTCAACCGCCACAAGCCATGTTTAAATGGGATTTATGGTGTTGAGGTCATTTGTGAAACAACCTCACTTACTCAAAAAGTGCGTCAAGATACACCCGAAAAACCGGGAATTGCCGGATATCATGAAAACAGCCTCTATGGCGCAGGGCATGTCGGTACACGTCCAGCCATTCAGCAAGAACATCCAGAGTGGAGATTAGAAGTACATTTCCCTGATGTTTCTGCTAATCTGTATGGCTTATTTATGCGGGTGACTTTCCTTCACTATCTTCATGGTGAATTGAACTACCCTTCGCTTGAGGCACTTAAGGCAGGAATTGATAATGACGTGCAGCAGTTACGACAATACCGTAACGACACGACACAATTTCCTTTTTAATTCGAATTTTGATTGTAAAACATGTCGGCTCCCTAGCTGATTAAACTGGATGAAAACTTGCATGAGCGATAAGCAAACTCCTGAGAATGCAGTGGACTACAAAGCCACGCTAAACCTGCCGGATACTCAATTTGCAATGAAAGCAAATTTGGCAGTACGTGAAGTGAAATGGTTAGAAGAGTGGTATACCGACAACATTTATCAGCAGATTCGTGCATCGCGTATTGGCAAGAAAAAATATATTTTGCACGATGGCCCTCCATATGCGAACGGTACAATTCACTTAGGTCACGCAGTCAATAAAGTACTCAAAGACGTGATTGTAAAAAGCCGTACTTTGGCAGGTTTCGATGCACCTTATGTTCCGGGTTGGGACTGTCATGGCTTGCCAATTGAGCTAAAAGTTGAAGAAAAAGTAGGTAAAGTTGGCGAAAAAGTTGACGCAGCGACTTTCCGTAAACTCTGTCGTGAATATGCTCTAAAACAAATTGATTTACAGCGTACTGACTTTAAACGTCTTGGTATTTTAGGTGATTGGGATAATCCTTATCTCACCATGAACTATAAACAAGAAGCCGATATTGTTCGTACTTTAGGCTTAATCCAGAAAAATGGCCATATCCAGCCGGGCTTAAAGCCAGTGAACTGGTGTATGGACTGTGGTTCAGCACTTGCCGAAGCTGAAGTTGAATATGAAGATAAAAAATCTGACGCAATTGATGTTGGTTTTGGTGTTGTAGATCTTAAAGATTTAAGTGCCCGTTTAAACGTAGAAGTTCAAGACCCAACTGATATTGTGATCTGGACGACTACGCCGTGGACATTACCTGCTAACCAAGCAGTTGCATTGCATGCCGAAATTGAATATCAATTGGTACAAGTGACTACTGAGCGTGGTAAGCAAAACTTCATTCTTGCTAAAGACTTAGTTGCTTCAGCAATTGAACGTTACAAGCTTGAAAACCCAGTTGTTTTAGCTGACTTTACAGGTTCAGCTCTTGAAAACCTTACTTTACAACACCCTTTACTTACCGATCGTCAAGTTCCAGTAATTTTGGGGGAACACGTTATTGCAACAAGCGGTACAGGTGCAGTACATACAGCGCCTGGTCATGGTGCAGA
Source organism: Acinetobacter sp. V116_7 (assembly GCF_056735735.1). Taxonomy (NCBI): domain Bacteria; kingdom Pseudomonadati; phylum Pseudomonadota; class Gammaproteobacteria; order Moraxellales; family Moraxellaceae; genus Acinetobacter; species Acinetobacter sp. V116_7. Next base: position 4,044 of record NZ_JBWZIF010000022.1, on the reverse strand, counting down.
CGACTATAAAGTAGGTCTTCAATACAACCTTAAAGTAGACAATCCAGTCGGTGGTAACGGTGTTTATTTACCAACTGCTCCAATCTATGCTGGTGAGCACATCTATAAAGCCAATCCAAAGATTATTGAAGCTTTAGGTGCTGTAGGCCGTTTATGGGCTCATCAACCAATTAAACACAGTTACCCACACTGCTGGCGTCATAAGACTCCTATTATTTTCCGTGCTACACCACAATGGTTCATTAGCATGGATCAAAAAGGCTTACGTGAAGGCGCGCTTAACGCGATTGAAAACGATATCGAGTTTGTACCGAACTGGGGTAAAAACCGTATTGAATCAATGATTGAAGGTCGTCCGGACTGGTGTATCTCACGTCAACGTACTTGGGGTGTTCCAATTCCTTTCTTCGTTCATAAAGATACGAATGAATTACATCCTCGTACACCTGAACTCATCGAAGAAGTTGCTCAACTGATCGAACAAGAAGGTATCGAAGCATGGTTCAAACGTGAAGCAAAAGACTTCATAGGTGAAGATGCTGAACAATATAATGCTGTTCGCGATACGCTTGATGTATGGTTCGACTCTGGTACAACACATTACGCTGTACTTGAGCAACGTGAAGAATTAGAAAGCCCTGCTGATTTATATTTAGAAGGTTCAGACCAACACCGTGGTTGGTTCCAATCTTCTTTATTAACGTCTATGGCAATTCACAATCGTGCACCATATAAAGCCTTGTTAACACATGGTTTTACAGTGGATGAAAACGGTCGTAAGTTGTCGAAATCTTTAGGCAACTACATTCCGCTTGAAGAAATCATCAAACAGCTTGGTGCTGATGGTTTACGTCTATATGTAGCTTCTAGCGACTATCGCTATGAAATTGCAGCGTCTAAAGAAATCTTTAACCGTGTAAGTGATAGCTACCGTCGTATTCGTAATACCCTACGTTTCTTGCTTGCGAACCTAAATGGTTTCAAACCAAGTACAGATGCTTTAGCAGTAGATGATCTTATCGCTCTTGATCAATACATCTTGCAACGTGCGAATGAAGTACAACAAACGATTATCACTGCTTACGAAGAAATGAACTTCCATGTCGTGTGTAGTGCGTTAACAAGCTTCTGTATTAATGACTTAGGTGGTTTCTACCTAGACATCATCAAAGACCGTCAATATACGACTAAGGCTGACTCACAAGCACGTCGCTCTGCACAAACAGCGCTTTATCATATTGTCCAAGCATTTATCCGTTGGATGAGCCCAATCTTAAGCTTTACCGCTCAAGAAGCTTGGCCACTGATTCCAGAACAAACTGAAAAGTATGTATTTACTTCAGAATGGTATGACTTACCTGTTTCATCAAAAGCAAACTTGCTTTCTGAAGAAGATTGGCAAACATTGATTAGCGTAAAATCTGCAGTAAATAAACAGATTGAAGCAGCTCGTAACGCTAAACTTGTCGGCAGTAATCTTTCAGCCAAAGTTGAACTTTGGGCAAATGAATCATTACAAACAGTTTTAAACCAACTGGCTGATGAACTCCGTTTTGTTCTTATTACTTCGCAAGTAGTAGTACATCCATTTGCTGAGCAAGGTGAAGCAACTGAAATGGAAGGCTTACGTGTACAAATATCTGCAGCTGAAGGTGAAAAATGTGCACGTTGTTGGCACGTCCTTCCAGATGTAAATACACATGCCGATCATCCTGGTTTATGTGGTCGTTGTATTGTGAACGTCACTGGTCGTGGCGAAGTGAGAAAATATGCCTAATTCACAAGCTAAAAAAGGCTTATTCCAGTTTTATCCACACAATCTCATTTGGCTTGGACTTTCTGTCCTTGCCATTGTGTTGGATCAATGGACAAAATGGATTGCAAGTACACATCTGAATTACGCAGATCCAGTGCCTGTGCTTCCATTTTTAAACTGGACACTATTACATAACTATGGTGCAGCCTTTAGCTTTTTATCTGATGCAGGAGGATGGCAGCGCTATTTCTTCACATCTTTAGCAGGCTTAGTTTCAATCCTTTTTGTATTTTGGTTGCTTCGTATGCCTAAAAAAATGATGGTGCTACCTGTAGCCATCGCTTTAATTTTAGGTGGAGCTTTAGGCAATTTAATTGACCGTATTACCCTAGGTTATGTAGTCGATTTCATTCATGTTTATTACCAAAATCATCACTTTCCAGCTTTTAACATTGCGGACAGTGCCATTACCTTAGGTACCATCTTGCTACTCATCGATACATTCTTCCTTGAGAAGCAACGCAACCAAAATTCGGATGCATAATATGACCGAAATTATCCAACCTAACGAAGAAATTCGTATTACAGACGGCTCTAAAGTCGATCTACACTTTTCTGTCGCTATTGAAAATGGTGTAGAAATCGATAACACACGTAACCGTGAAGAACCTGTTACATTGACTATTGGTGACGGAAATCTTTTACCTGGCTTTGAAAAAGCATTATTTGGTTTACGTGCTGGTGACCGCCGTACAGTACATCTTCCACCAGAAGATGCATTTGGTCCATGGAATCCGGAAAATATTCAAACTTTCGATACAGTTAAGTTTGAACAACGCCCTATTCCTGGTCATATGATTGAGTTCGAAGATAAGGCAAAAACAACTTTATTCGGTGTAGTGAAGTCAGTTAATGATGACATTACAGAAATTGATTTTAATCACCCGTTAGCTGGGAAAAACATTACCTTTGAAGTAGAAATATTCAAGGTTACTCCTGAAGGCCAACAAGGCATTAAACTCATGTAAATAAAAAGCCCTCTCAATGAGGGCTTTTTTATTATCCAATTTTTTTCATAACATAAGAATCCTTACAAATTCTATATTCTCAGCTACCCATGTAATGAATTAAGTTATAAGTATAAAAATCCTTGGGAAAAATACATGCTGGTCTATATTGTCGTGGGAAGTGTCCGTGAAGGACGTACAGCAATCAAAATTGCCAATTGGGTAGAATTAACAATCCCAACATTGGGTCTAAGTGATTTCCAAACCGAAGTAGTCGATTTAAAAGAATGGGATTTACCTCTATTTTCAGGATCTCATCCACCCGCTACCGGAATTTATGATCAACCTAAACAACAAGAATGGGCAGACAAAATTGCTCAAGCAGATGCTTTTATCTTTATTAGCCCAGAATACAACCATGGTTACAGCCCAGCTCTAAAAAATGCTCTGGACTATGTAGGCAAAGAATGGAGTGGTAAACCAGCTGCATTTATTGGTTATGGTTCAACGAATGGTTCTCGATCTATTAGCCAAATACGTCAAGTCACCTCAAGTTTAAGTATCATTGATCCCAATGCTGTAATAGAGATACGAGATATCTTTAAACGCAATAAAGATGAAAAATTCGAAGCTAATGAGTTTGAAGTAAAAGGGCTTCAATCAATTGTTGAGAAACTACAGAAATATCACTTATCTTAAATTTAAAAAAGGCCTCTACAAACAAAATAGGGGCCTTTTATTTTTATAAACTTTTTAAATAATTTACTACGTCTATATTACCAGCCATTTCTGCGAGCTGTAGTGCTGTATATTCGCTTTTATAAGCAACTTGAGCACCTTTTCCTACCAAGAGTTTAACTATCTCTAAATGATCATTTTCAGCAGCTGCTTGCAAAGCACTATAGCCTTCATCGTCTGCCTGATTGGGATCTTGCCCTTCTAAAAGCAGTTGCTCTACCTGATCTAGATCACCTAAAGAAGCCCAATAGATTAATTCAGGAAGAGAGAGTTCTTCATCATCTTCAGGTATTGAAGAGAAAGAATTAATTTTCACGTAAACACCTAAAAATAAGAAACTTCATCATTATTATATTCATATAACATGCTTGATATGCAAATCTGATTTTAAAGCTGTACTTTCACTAGCTTAAACTCTTCAATTAATTTAATTTCCCATAAAAAAACACCCCCAACTGTTAAGTTGGGGGTGTTAGAATAATGAGCTGGCGATGACTTACTCTCACATGGGAAACCCCACACTACCATCAGCGCTAAGAGGTT
>NZ_JBWZIF010000021.1:0-42519 GCF_056735735.1 Acinetobacter sp. V116_7 | reverse complement strand
CTGGCGCTTTATTAACCCTAAACTTAAAGAATTGTATGGTGTAGATACCATGCCCCAGACTGCCGAAAACGTCGCTGAACAGTTCAACGTTAATCGTGCAGATCAGGACCAGTTTGCCTTGGTGAGCCAACAACGCACCGCAAGCGCGCAAGCCAAAGGCTTTTTTTATAAAGAAATCGTGGCAGTTGAAATCCCTCAGCGTAAGGGCGATGCTGTTGTGATTGATACCGATGAGCATCCACGTGCATCGACCACGCTTGAAGCTTTAAGCAAACTTAAACCTGTTGTAAAAGCAGATGGTTCTGTGACTGCGGGGAATGCTTCAGGTATTAACGATGGTGCAGCAGCATTGCTGATTGCTTCTGATGAGGTAGTTCAAGCTTACAATTTAAAACCACGTGCCAAGATCATTGCTTCAACAGCAGTGGGTGTAGAACCGCGCATTATGGGTTTTGCTCCGGCACCAGCGATTAAAAAATTACTTAAACAAGCCAACCTGACTTTAGATCAGATGGATGTGATTGAGCTTAACGAAGCTTTTGCTGCACAAGCTTTGGCCGTGACCCGTGATTTAGGCTTACCAGACGATTCTGACAAGGTAAATCCAAACGGTGGTGCGATTGCTTTGGGTCATCCGCTTGGTGCATCAGGTGCACGCCTAGTGACCACAGCCTTAAACCAGCTTGAGCAAACAGGTGGCCGCTACGCTTTGTGCTCAATGTGTATTGGTGTAGGTCAAGGCATCGCATTGATTATTGAGAGAGTCTAATCATGAGCCAGTTATATGCCAGCTTGTTTTATCAAAAAGACGTCACGGACATCTTTAGTGACTCATCTTTAATCAAATATATGATTCAGGTTGAAGTTGCGTTAGCTCAAGCACAGGCAAAAGTTGGCGTGATTCCTCAAAATGCGGCTAATACCATTGCTCAAGTAGCTGAGCAGGCAATAGAAAAGTTTGATTTTCCAGCGTTGGCTGTAGCAACAGGCTTAGCTGGAAATATCGCAATTCCATTTGTAAAACAGCTTACGGCAATTGTTAAAGATGTAGATGAAGATGCTTCACGTTATGTGCATTGGGGTGCAACGAGTCAGGATATTTTAGACACAGCCTGCATTTTGCAATGCCGCGATGCGTTAAATATTGTGGAAGCACAACTTCAACACTGCTACAGCACTGCATTACAACAAGCTAAGCAATATCGTCATCAAGTCATGATTGGACGTACATGGTTACAGCAAGCTTTGCCAATCACTTTAGGGCATAAACTCGCTCGTTGGGCTTCTGCATTTAAGCGTGATTTAGATCGTATACAAGCTATGAAATCACGTGTACTCACTGCTCAGTTAGGCGGTGCTGTAGGTTCATTAGCTTCTTTGCAAGATCAAGGTTCATTTGTAGTGAGTGCATTTGCTCAGCAGCTGAATCTGACTGTACCGACAAGCACATGGCATGGTGAGCGCGACCGTATTGTAGAAATCGCAAGTGTGCTTGGCATGATTGTTGGGAATACGGGCAAGATGGCACGTGATTGGTCACTAATGATGCAAACTGAAATTGCCGAATTGTTTGAACCAACTGCAAAGGGCCGTGGTGGTTCATCAACTATGCCGCATAAGCGGAATCCAGTTGCAGCAGCTTCAGTACTTGCAGCAGCAAATCGTGTACCAGCACTTATGTCTAGCATCTATCAAAGCATGGTGCAGGAACATGAGCGTAGCTTAGGTGCGTGGCATGCTGAATGGTTAGCAATCCCTGAAATTTTTCAGCTTTGTGCTGGAGCATTAACTCGTACTGGTGAAGTTTTACAAGGTTTCGAAGTTAATGCTGAGCATATGCAGCAGAACCTTGACTGTACCAACGGGCTGATTATGGCAGAAGCTGTGATGATGGCGCTTGCTCCAAAAATTGGACGTTTAAATGCTCATCATGTTGTTGAAGCCGCTTGTAAAATAGCCGTGGCTCAAAAGCAGCATTTATCTGAGGTTGTTAGTCAGTTAGATGAAGTAAAAGAACATTTTAGTCAAACAGAAATTTTGGAAATATTTAAAGCAGAAAACTATTTGGGCAACATTCAAGCTCAAATTGATGCTGTTCTGCAAGAAGCACAAGGAGGAGACATAAAGTGAAACAGCTTATAACCAATCGACAAGGTAAACAGCTCGCTGTATATACCGACGGATTAAAAGATGCTCCAGCACTTGTGTTATCTAACTCGTTAGGAACAGATCATGGAATGTGGCAGCCGCAAGTAGATGAGCTTAAAAGTCATTTTAATGTCATTACATACGATACACGTGGTCATGGCGAAAGTGATGTGATTGCTGAAACTTCTTTGCAAAATTTAGGTGAAGATGTTGCTGATATTTTAGACGCCTTAAATATTGAAAAAGCTCATTTTTGTGGCATTTCAATGGGCGGAATTACAGGGCTTTGGTTAGCTATCCATTACCCAGAGCGCTTTCTAAGCATTACTGTCGCAAATTCGGCGGCAAAAATTGGACAGGCTGAGGCGTGGTTGAGTCGCGCAGAATCAGTAGAACAAAATGGACTGGCTGAATTGGTTAAAACCACGCACACACGTTGGTTTAGCGAAAAATTCGACTATCAACATAATGTGGTTGCACAAACGACGATTCAAAGTCTGGCAAACACACCAGCTCAAGGTTATGCCAATGCGTGTCGTGCTTTAGCACATGCTGATTTAAGAGATGAAATTACGCAAATCCAAGTTCCAGTATTGCTCATTGCAGGAACGGCAGATCCAGTGACAACAGTAGCAGATGCTGAGTTTATGCAGAATGCTATTAAGAACAGTCAAATTGCTAAATTGGAAGCATCTCATCTTTCTAATATCGAGCAACCGCAAAGATTTACACAGGAATTGACTAGGTTTATTCAGCAAATCTAATAGCTTAGTAGTTTAAAAGGAATTGGCCTTAAGGAGGCAAATATGGCGTCTCAGGATTACGCTGCACCAAATAAAAGTATCGATGCTCAAGCATTAATTAATGATGCTCCACTCAGTAAGTATCAATGGATGATTGCAATCATCTGTTTCTTAATTATTTTTACAGATGGTATCGATACTGCTGCAATGGGTTTTATCGCTCCAGCTTTGGCTCAAGACTGGGGTGTTGATCGCTCTCAGTTAGGCCCAGTGATGAGTGCTGCACTTGGTGGAATGATTATTGGAGCTTTGGTTTCTGGCCCAACAGCTGACCGTTTTGGTCGAAAAATCGTTTTAGCTTTTTCGATGCTTGTATTTGGTGGTTTTACTTTAGCATCTGCTTATGCAACCAACTTAGATAGTCTTGTCGTTTTACGCTTTTTGACAGGTATTGGTTTGGGTGCAGCGATGCCAAATGCCACCACATTATTCTCTGAATACTGTCCAACACGCATTCGTTCACTGCTGGTGACATGCATGTTCTGTGGCTACAACCTAGGAATGGCAACAGGTGGTTTTATTAGTAGTTGGCTTATCCCGACCTACGGTTGGCACAGTCTATTTTTACTTGGCGGCTGGTCACCTTTGATCTTAATGGTTTTAGTGATTTTTGTCTTACCTGAGTCTTACCGCTTTTTAATTGTTAAAGGTAAGAACCCTGAAAAAGTACGCAAGATCTTAAATCATATCGCGCCAACTCAAGTTCAAAATGCGACTGCATTTCACGTACCTGAAGAGAAAACTGAAACAGCTCAAAAGAAAAATGTGTTTGGAATTATGTTTTCTAAACCATATGCAAAAGGAACACTTTTACTTTGGTTGACCTATTTCATGGGCTTAGTGGTTGTTTACTTGCTTACAAGCTGGTTACCAACACTCATGCGTGAAACAGGTGCTTCAATGGAGCGTGCTGCATTTATTGGTGGATTGTTCCAGTTTGGTGGTGTGGTAAGTGCATTGTTCATCGGTTGGGCGATGGATAAATTTAACCCGAACCGAGTTATTGCCATTTTCTACTTTGCTGCGGGTCTATTTGCGATTGCTGTTGGTCAAAGTTTAGGAAACTCAACATTACTTGCTGTATTGGTTCTTTGCGCAGGTATCGCGATTAATGGTGCGCAATCTTCAATGCCAGCTTTAAGTGCTCGTTTTTATCCAACGCAGTGCCGTGCAACAGGTGTGTCTTGGATGACGGGTATTGGACGTTTCGGCGCAGTATTTGGTGCTTGGATTGGTGCCGTACTACTTGGTAATGATTGGTCGTTTACTGCCATTCTCAGTTTATTACTAATTCCAGCGACTGCTGCGGCTGTTGCTGTATTTGTTAAATCACTTGTTGCGCATACCGATGCAACTTAATAGAGGTCTATCACAATGAATGATGAACAACGCTATAAACAAGGCATTGAGGTGCGGACTGAAGTTTTGGGTGAAAAGCATGTTGGTCGGTCTTTGCAAAACTTAAATGACTTTAACCAAGATTTTCAAAACTTTATTAGCCGTTACGCATGGGGTGAGGTGTGGTCTCGTCCGGGCCTACCGCGTCATACACGTAGTTTAGTGACGATCGCAATTTTATTGGCGCTTGGCCGTGAAGATGAACTACGCATGCATTTACGTGCTTGCTTCAACAATGGCGTAACCAAAGAAGATTTAAAAGAGTTGATCTTACATAGCTCACTCTATGCAGGTTTACCTGCTGCAAATGCTGCAATGCATATGGCCGAAGAAGTCTTTAAAGAGTTGGGAATAGAAGTCAACTCAGTTGCAGCAAAAGAACAGGATTAAGGAGATAAAGATGTCACAACATAGCTGGGGTGCTTACGCCCAACGTAATACAGAAGACCATCCACCTGCATATGCGGAAGGTTATAAGACAAGTGTTTTACGTTCGCCAAAAAATGCATTGATTTCTATTAATGAGACTTTAACTGAAGTTACTTCACCGCATTTTTCTTCAAATTTGTTTGGCCCAAAAGATAACGATTTGATTTTGAACTATGCCAAAGATGGTTTACCAATTGGTGAGCGTGTCATTGTTCATGGTTATGTCCGTGACCAGTTTGGTCGTCCTGTTAAAAATGCACTTTTAGAAGTATGGCAAGCCAATGCTTCTGGTCGTTACCGTCATCCAAACGATAAGTTTATTGGTGCAATGGACCCTAACTTTGGTGGTTGTGGTCGTACCTTAACTGATGAAAACGGTTTTTATATTTTCCGTACCATTAAACCGGGTCCGTACCCATGGCGTAACCGTATTAATGAATGGCGTCCAGCTCATATTCACTTCTCTTTAATTGCTGATGGTTGGGCTCAGCGCCTAATTTCGCAGTTTTATTTTGAAGGCGATACGCTCATTGACACTTGCCCGATTTTAAAAACGATTCCTTCTGAAGATCAACGTCGTGCATTGATTGCACTAGAAGATAAAAACAACTTTATCGAAGCTGATAGCCGTTGTTACCGTTTTGACATCACTTTACGTGGTCGTCGAGCGACTTACTTCGAAAATGATTTGACTTAATCGGGAGCACGAGCATGAATAACTGGAATTTTCAGGAACTAAAAGAAACTCCATCTCAAACAGGTGGTCCTTACGTTCACATTGGTTTATTGCCACAACAAGCAAATATTGAAGTATTTGAAAACAACTTTAATAACCAGTTAGTACAAGACCAAACTAAAGGCGAGCGTATTCGTCTTGAAGGCCAAGTGTTTGACGGATTAGGTTTACCGCTACGCGATGTGCTGATCGAAATTTGGCAAGCCGATGCGAATGGTATTTATCCAAGTCAGGCAGATACGCGTGAGCAAAAAGCTGATCCTGCATTTCAAGGTTGGGGTCGTACAGGTGCAGACTTTGAAACGGGTGTTTGGAGCTTTAATACAATTAAGCCGGGCGCGACAGCAGGCCGTAAAGGTTCAATTCAGGCACCGCATATTGCATTAGTTATTTTCGCTCGCGGTATTAACTTAGGTCTTCATACACGTGTTTATTTTGAAGATGAAGCCGAAGCAAATGGTAGTGACCCAATTTTAAATAGCATTGAGTGGGCACCGCGTCGCCAAACGCTTATTGCAAAACGTTTTGAAGAAAATGGTGAAATTGTTTACCGCTTTGATATTCGTATTCAAGGCGATAACGAAACAGTATTTTTTGATATTTAAGAAACACCTAAGGCTACACATGATTGTCCATGGATGCGTGTAGCCTTTTTAAAGGACGGTATGAAAGAGATGAAAATGAAAACATTATTAAGCTTAAGTTTGCTTGCACTCCCATTTTTTACAGCACAGGTGAATGCTGAACCTGTTGCTTTAGCTACTCAAACACAACCTGCGACTACGGCAGTTAAAACAATTGTTCCAATTACAGCAAAAACTAAAGAACAAGCTTTGGCGCAAGCTCAAGTCATTGCAAATACAGCAGATGCTGATTTGGCAGAGTTCCGTATCGACTTACTCAGTTTTGCGAGTGATACAAAACAAGTGATTGCATTGGGGCATGAATTAAAAAAGATTCTAGGTAATAAGCCACTAATCGCCACAATTCGTACTAAAAACGAAGGTGGTCAGCTTGAAATTAGCGATGCTGATTATGGTAAGACTTATCAGGCTTATTTAAAAAATCCGTTCATGGATTGGTTAGATGTTGAAATGTTCCGTGATCAAAAAGTAGTTTCAGAAATTGTTCAAAAAGCACATCAAAAGAAAGTGTTGATTGTGATGTCTAATCACGACTTCCAAAAAACGCCAAGCCAAGATGAAATTGAAAAACGCTTGTTAAAACAAGATCAAATGGGGGCAGATATTCTAAAAATTGCCGTAATGCCAAAATCTAAACAAGACGTTTTCACTTTAATGAACGCAACTTTAAAAGTAAGTCAGCAAACCACTAAACCATTGTTAACGATGTCGATGGGACAACTTGGTACGATTTCTCGTGTTGCGACTGCCAACATGGGCGGAAGTTATAGCTTTGGCATGATTGGTGAGGCGTCAGCACCAGGGCAAATTGATGTGACTAAGCTCAAACAGATTTTAAAAACCGTTCAACCAACAAACCCATAAATCATAAGGATATGATGAAATGAATACATTACGTTTAACTACTCTTGCATTAGGTTTGATGGTTTCAGGAATTACTGCGGCACAAACTTATGTTGTTGACCGTTATCAGGATGATAGCAATAAAGGTTCTTTACGCTGGGCAATTGAACAAGCCAATGCAAATTCAAGCGAAGCGAGCGAGATCTTGATTCAGGCGGTAGGCAAAGCACCTTATGCGATTAAATTAAATAGCGCACTTCCTGAAATTAAAGCACCTGTCAAAATCATTGGTACCCAGTGGGACAAAACTGGTGAATACATCGCAATTGATGGTTCAAATTACATTAAAGGTGAAGGTGCAAAAGCTTGTCCTGGTGCTAACCCTGAACAATACGGAACAAATGTCCGTACCATGACTTTACCGGGATTGGTACTACGTGACGTCAACAATGTCACTTTAAAAGGTTTAGACATTCATCGTTTTTGTATTGGTGTATTGGTTAACCGTTCAAGCAATAACCTTATTCAACATAACCGTATTAGTAATAATTACGGTGGTGCTGGTGTCATGCTTACTGGTGATGACGGGCAAGGTAACCCAACTGCAACCACGACCAATAACAATAAAGTTTTAGACAACATTTTCCAAGACAATGGTGATGGTTTAGAACTGACCCGTGGCGCTGCGTTTAACTTAATTGCAAATAACCATTTTGTTTCAACGAAAGCGAACCCAGAGCCATCACAAGGTATTGAAATTTTGTGGGGTAATGACAATGCCGTAGTCGGTAATAAATTCGAAAACTACTCGGATGGCTTACAGATTAACTGGGGTAAGCGTAACTATATTGCTTACAACGAAATGACCAATAACTCGATTGGCTTCAACATGACAGGCGATGGCAACATTCTTGATAGCAATAGAGTGCATGGTAACCGTATTGGTGTTGCTATTCGTTCGGAAAAAGATGCAAATGCAAAAATTACATTGACTAAAAACCTGATTTGGGACAATGGTAAAGATATTAAACGCTGTGAAGCTGGTGGTTCATGTGTACCAAATCAGCGTTTAGGTGCAATTGTATTTGGTGTACCTGCACTTGAGCATGAAGGTTTTGTCGGTTCTCGTGGTGGCGGTGTAGTTGTTGATCCATCTAAGCAACAAAAAACATGTACTCAACCAAATCAACAAAACTGTAATGCTCAGCCGAATCAGGGCATTAAAGCGCCGAAGTTAACCGCTACTAAAGGTTCAGTTGCTGTAGAAATTAATGGTTTACCAAACCAACGCTATCAAGTTGAGTTCTTTGGAAATCAAAATGCGACATCAAAAGAAGCTGAGCAATATTTAGGAGCGGTTACCGTTGCTACAGATGCCGAAGGCAATGCAAAAGCGAATTGGAAGCCAACTCTCAAAGTTGCTTCAATTACAGCGAATGTAACGGATCGTTTTGGCGCGACGTCTGAACTTAGTTCGGCCGTACAAACTAAATAATAACAATAAGGGAAGCGCCTCAAACTGAGGCGCAGCATAGAAATATAGAAATGATAAAAGGGACTTGAAATGCCAAATATAATGAAACTGAGTGTGTTAACAATCGCAGTATTAGGCAGTCAATTTGCACTTGCTAATGAGCCTTGGTCACAAGACCGTCAATGGTTGCTAGGCGACTGGAATGGTGAGCGCCAACAGCTAGAGCAACAAGGCTATAAATTTACGGCTTCTATTATGAGCCAAAGTGCCACAAATTTAGATGGTGGTTACAACGACAGCAATACTTTTGAAAATGCCGCGCAGCTTTCTTTAGGTGCAAACTTCGATTTAGAAAAGATTGCTGGGTGGAAAGATACAACAGCGAACCTAGTCGTGACTAAACGTGACGGAAATGCGCTTACTTTGGAGCGTATTAAAGACCCTCGTTCTAGCCAATTAGGTAATGCTCAAGAGATTTATGGTCGCGGTAAAATCTGGCGTCTGTCTCAAGCATGGGTAAAGAAAGGCTTTGTTGATAATACTATACAGGCCAAAGTTGGCCGAATGGGCATGTCAGAAGACTTTAATAGTTCTCAATGTGAGTTTCAAAACTTATTACTTTGCGGTGGACAGTTAGGAAAATCAATCGGTTCAATTTGGTACAACTCACCAGTTGGTGTCTGGGCTGCAAACGTTAAATATCAGTTTGCACCTGAGTGGACTTTGGGTGTCGGTGTTTATGAGGTAAATCCAGACAACATTAAAACTGAATCAAATAGTGATGGTTTTAATCTGGATATGAACAACGTTAAGGGTGCAACCATACCAGTTGAACTCGCATGGAAACCAAAGCTTGCTACTTTTAATGGTTTACCGGGTGAATATAAAGTAGGTGCGCTGTATTCAACCGCAGAAGCGAATGATATTAAAACTGCGGGTAAGGTTCATGATGGAAAACAAAGTTTCTGGATTAATGCACAACAACAACTGACGAATAACGGCCAAGATCCGAAACGCGGTTTATATGTAAGTTTTAACGGCGTTGTAAATGATAAAGCAACGACTTTTGTTCAAAGTACCCAACAACTTGCTCTTTGGTATAAAGGGCCATTTGATAGCCGTCCAAATGATTCGATTGGCTTTGGTATTGCCAATTATTTGGTCAATGATCGCGCTAAAGATAAGCAAATCGCAACAAACGAAAGCCGTGGATATTATAGCTATGATGCGATTGCATCTGACTATATTCCAATTCAAGACGATGAGCTAAATGTTGAATTGAATTATACCTATCAATGGTCTCCGGCCGTTATGTTACGTCCAAACATTCAATATATCCATCAACCTGCTGGTGTAAAAGCGGTCGATGATGCTTGGGTGGCGGGCTTAAGCGTTAAAGTCAATTTTTAACAATGTTGATGGCTGGTTAGACATAGTTTAACTGGCCCAAATGCTTGAACTATTGTGTTCAGTATATGTGGAGTAGGATCTATGTCTGAGTCAGATTCTAAGTTTCATATCTTATTCAAAATATGGTGTTTTCTATTAGGTCTAGTTTTATTGGCTACTGGTGTTTTTTACATCGTAGGCGGTGGAAAGCTAGTTTCATTAGGTGGATCTTGGTATTTCCTAGTTGCAGGACTGTTAATTACCATTTCTGCATTTAGTATTTTTCGTAAAAAGGCACTTGGTGTCTGGATTTTTGCGGCTGTTTTTGTTGGCACAGTCATTTGGTCATTTGTTGATGCAGGATGGGAATTCTGGCCGTTATTTTCGCGGTTAATGTTTCCTGCTGGTCTTTTTGCCGCACTGTTATTTACCTTGCCTTCAATTCGACGTTACCAATTTCAAACTAGCTTGGCATCTTCATCTTATGCAGTGGGTGGGGTAGTTGTTGTTGGTATGTTGATTGCGTTTTATCAAATGTTCCAACCGCATCCAACAGTAGCAAGTTCAGGTGAAAAGCTACCTTTAGTACCAGTTGACCCTGCTAAAAAACAGGTGAATTGGGAAAATTATGGAAATGATGCAGGTGGTAGTCGCTTTGTTGCTCTCGATCAAATTAACCGAGATAACGTTCATAAATTAAAAGAAGCTTGGCGTTTTAGAACAGGTGATTTTTCAACAGGTAGTGGTAATGGTGCTGAAGACCAAATGACCCCACTACAAGTTGGAAACAAAGTTTTTTTATGTACACCACATAACAACATTTTTGCGATAGATGCTGACTCGGGTAAACAACTCTGGAAAGCTGAAGTGAACTCAAAAGCTGATGCTTGGGAACGTTGCCGTGGGGTTGCATACTTTGATTCGACCAAGCCACTTGTACAACCAACTTTGGCTGGTGCAAATGCAGTAACCACAGTTGCAACCAATACAGCATGTCCGCGTCGTTTATATACCAATACACCTGATGGTCGTTTAATTGCAGTGAATGCAGATAACGGTCAGCGCTGTGCTGATTTTGGTGTAAATGGAACAGTTGATCTGTTAGAAGGTCTGGGAGCTGGAACTAAAGCTCCACGTTTTGAAGTGACTTCTGCACCGACTATTGCTGGAACAACCATTGTAGTGGGTAGCCGTATTGCCGATAACGTAGCAGCAGATATGCCGGGTGGTGTTATCCGTGGTTATGACGTCATTACTGGTAAACTTCGTTGGGCATTTGACGCACGTAATCCAGATCCTAACTATGTTCTTAAACCAGGTGAAATTTATAAACGTAGTTCGGCAAACTCTTGGGCTGCAATGTCATATGACCCTCAAATGAATACGGTGTTCTTACCTATGGGTAGCTCATCTGTCGACATTTGGGGTGGTAACCGTAATCCGTTAGATCATAAATACAATACTTCTGTTTTGGCACTTGATGCGACAACAGGTAAAGAAAAGTGGGTATATCAAACTGTTCATAACGATTTATGGGACTTCGATTTACCAATGCAACCAAGTCTAGTTGATTTCCCATTGAAAGATGGTACGACTAAACCTGCTGTTGTGATTGGAACCAAATCAGGTCAATTCTTTGTGCTTGACCGTGTAACTGGTAAACCACTGACTAAAGTAATTGAACAGCCAGTTAAGCCTGCCAATATTCCGGGTGAGCAATATAGTGCAACTCAACCACGTTCAGTTGAAATGCCTCAAATTGGTAATCAGACTTTAACTGAATCAGATATGTGGGGTGCAACACCGTTTGATCAGCTCATGTGCCGTATTAACTTCAAGTCAATGCGTTACGAAGGTCTATTTACTGCACCGGGTACTGACGTTTCATTAAGCTTCCCAGGTTCTTTGGGTGGCATGAACTGGGGTAGCATTGCTTTTGATCCGACTCATCGTTATATGTTCGTCAACGATATGCGCCTTGGCTTATGGGTTCAATTAATGGAACAAACACCTGAAGATATTAAGATTCAGGCGAGTGGCGGTGAAAAAGTAAATACAGGTATGGGTGCTGTACCAATGAAAGGTACACCATATAAAGTGAATAAAAACCGCTTTATGTCTGCCTTAAGTATTCCTTGTCAGAAACCACCATTTGGTACTATGACTGCAATTGACATGAAAACTCGTCAAGTCGCATGGCAAGTACCACTGGGTACGGTTGAAGACACTGGACCTATGGGCATCAAAATGGGCTTAAAAGCACCGATCGGTATGCCAACAATTGGCGGGCCGATGGCAACTCAAGGTGGCTTGGTTTTCTTTGCAGCAACACAGGACTACTATTTACGTGCATTTGATTCATCTACAGGTAAGGAACTGTGGAAATCACGCATGCCAGTGGGTAGCCAAGGAACTCCAATAAGCTATGTTTCACCGAAAACAGGTAAACAATTTGTGGTTGTTACGGCAGGCGGAGCTCGTCAGTCTCCTGATCATGGTGATTATGTAATCGCTTATAGCTTAGAACAATAATTAAATAAGGCAAAAGAGAGCAATTCTCTTTTGCCTTTAATTTTAATATGTTTTTTATATTAAAGTACTGTGGTAAATTCTATTGTTTTAATTAGATAGATTTACCAAATAGTAAAAAAGTGCTTTAACTCATTGCAAAACCTAAAATATTCTTAAGATTGAGAATACTTGAACCATAGATGTGGCCGAATGATTAGATATTTTTCACAATGTTTTACCTATAAATAAAACTGATTTGTTTATTAAGTTTTGTTTAACTTAAGGTTGTGAATTTTAATTAGAAATAAACATTATTGTCTTTTTAGTCCTTAAAAGTCGGATTTTTTTGCTGGAAAAACCAGCGTAAATATATATTTATATTATATTTATATAATTTATAGCATTACGTTAGAATGGTCATCGCAGATTATTACTACCCAGTAATAATTTGTATTTCAGGAATTTAAGCTTTTATTGGCTTAAGGCTCATCGCAAGATGGGCCTTTTTTTATGCTCTTTCGATCATAACATCTAATTATTATAAAAATAGCCTAAGCAATAAGCTGTATGAATTGATGAAAACAATCACAAAAAATAGTCTTTAATGACAAGAAGTGTATGATTTGATAAATTAAAGCCACTTGATAATAATAGGTGATACGATGAGATTTTTGGTTCTTGCAACTTTATCTGGTTTAGCTTTGATGGGTTGTGCTTCTGTTCAGCAAGCACCGAATACACAAGAGACAATTCGTTATGCTTCTAGTCCATGCTTTGGCGCATGTCCAATCTATTCTGTAGAAGTAACGCCTACAGGTTTAATTCGTTTTGAAGGCAAGCAATACACTAAAGCTATCGGTGTTAAAGAAATTCAAGGTAGCGTAAAAGACTATAAAAAACTTGCAGATGATCTAAAAGCTTATCGTCCTGAAACAGGTACACAATCTAAAACTGCTGGTTGTCAGCAAACGGCAACCGACATGTCTAGCTATTACATTTCATGGATTCAACCAAATGGCACGGAAACAAAATTAAGCCATTACACAGGTTGTATCTCCCCGGCAAATACTAGATTGAATAAGGTCATGGAAAAACTGCCTGAACAATTAGGCATTAAAGATCTAATTTAATGACAAAAGCCCCAAAATTTTGGGGCTTTTTCTTGTTAAGAAGAATTATAAACTCAAAAGTTTTATATTAAGTATTTCTAAAAAAATCAGCGTATAATACAGATTATAAAAACATATATTGTTAAGAGTGGTTATATGTCAAATATTGTCTATGCCTTTTTTGGTGGTTTATTACTCGGCATCGCAACAGTTGGATATTTATATATAAATGGTCGTATAGCAGGAATTAGTGGATTGCTTGCTCAAGTCATTAATCCTACTAAAGATACTTTTAAAAGTTCTGCATTCTGGTTCATTGCAGGACTTGTGATTACACCTTTCATATATGGCTATTTTTATCAGCCTGAAATTGAAATTAAAGCCAATACATTTGCACTTATTTTAGCAGGTTTACTTGTTGGTTTTGGAACACGACTAGGCTCTGGATGTACAAGCGGCCATGGCATTTGTGGTATGAGCAGGCTATCAAAACGCTCGATGATAGCGACAGCAGTTTTTATGTTTGCTGGCATGTTAACCGTTTATATCATTCGTCATGTATTGGGGTAATCCTATGAAAAACATTTTTGCTTTTATATTTGGTGGTTTGTTTTCATTAGGCTTAATGATTTCGGGCATGTCTAATCCAGAAAAGGTATTAGGTTTTTTAGATATCTTTGGGCAGTGGGATATCAGCTTAATGTTTGTGATGTTAGGTGCGATTGCTGTGGCATTTATTCCATTTCAAAAGGCTATAAGAAGTCCTAAAACGCTTTTTAATGAGAAAATTCAATTACCAATGAATACACAGATTGACCAAAGGTTAATTGTTGGTGCTTTTATTTTCGGTATAGGCTGGGGAATAGCAGGTATATGTCCAGCACCCGCTTTAACACTTATTGGATTAGGACATTTTGAAGCGCTCTATTTTATTGTGGCAATGTTATTAGGAATGTTTATTTACCGAGTCTTAAATAAAGGAAATTAAATCTATGCAACAACCTCTAGTAAAAGATTTTTTTGATGAAAACACCAATACTTTTAGCTATGTTGTTACGGATTTAGCGACTCGTCAATGCGTTATTATTGATAGTGTGCTTGACTACGATGCAGCTTCGGCGACTACAAAAACAACTAATGCTGATCTGATTGTCGATTATGTCTTGGCTCAAAACTTTGAAGTGCAATGGATTTTAGAAACCCACGTCCACGCCGACCATATGACTGCTGCCCAATATTTAAAATCTAAATTGGGCGGTACAATTGCGATTAGTCAAAAAATCTCAATCGTACAAGAAACATTTTCAGCTATCTATAATTTTGATTTTAATAAATTCAATGAAAATCAACCTTTTGACTATTTATTCGAAGATCATGAACATTTCAAAATAGGGGATATAGAAGCCTATAACATTCCTACACCAGGGCATACACCTGCTTGCTTAAGTTATGTGATTGCCGATGCTGTTTTTGTAGGTGATACTTTATTTATGCCTGATTATGGTTCGGCCAGATGCGACTTTCCTAAGGGAAGTGCTGCTGCACTTTATGATTCGGTACAAAAGCTTTATACACTTCCTGACAACATGCGCATGTTTTTATGCCATGACTATAAGCCCGAAGGCCGCGATGAATATGTCTGTCAAACAGATATTAAAACTCAAAAGCAAAGCAATATTCATTTAAACCGACGCGTTTCCAAAGACTCATTTATAAGAATGCGCCAAGAAAGAGATGCTACTTTGGCAATGCCAAAATTAATTCTGCCTTCAATTCAAATTAATATGAACGGTGGAAACTTTCCAGAACCAGAATCGAATGGCATCCGTTATTTGAAAATTCCATTCAATTACTTTTAGAAATAGCCTAAGCAGATTCATTTCGATCGTTTACGTGTTCGAATAGCCTAAGCTAATTATAAAATTGACACCTTATGGAATAGCCTAAGTAAGATTTAAAGAACTTGCCTTAAATCCCGCGAAGTCTCTTGCAATAAAGGCAAAATGTGTTGAATTAAATATTCTTCAGTTGTTTTCATAGTTGGAGAAACAATATTTAAAGCTGCAACCACTTTAAAGTCTTGTCCATAAATGGGTACGGCGAGCGCATGAACGCCTAATTCGTGTTCTTCACGTGAATAACACCAATCTTGCTCTCGAATCTCTTTTAGTAACTCTAAAAATTTATCATTTTCGACATGCGTATATTTAGTTAGACGCTGAAGAGGGTATTTTTGAAGCCAGTCCAATTGTTCTTCTTGGCTTAAATGTGCCAGTAAAATTTTACCCGCCGATGTCGCATGTGCAGGTAAGCGGTTACCCAAATGTAAGCCGTATGGGTTTACGCGGTCAGTTTGTTGGTGGGCGGCACTACGGGCAATAGTAATCGCTTCATAACCATCAAGCACCATCACTGAATAAATAAGTGAAGTTTGGTTAGTTAACAGATTTAATAAAGGCTGAGATACTTTTGGAAGTTGAGCTGCACCTAAATAAGCTCCTGAAAATTTAAGAACTTTCGGGGTTAAATAATAATAGTGACCATCTGACTCAAGATAGCCTAAATATTCTAAAGTTAATAAATGACGTCTTGCTGCTGCTCGGGTAAGTCCGGTTTTTTCGGCCGCCATGGAAATATTTAAACGGTGTTGATTACTACTAAAGCTATCTAAAATCGCCATGCCTTTACCGATGCCAGCAATGTAATCTTCATGACGAATCGTTTTTTTGTTGTCCTGATTCTGGATTATCCGTTCATCTTTACTCATTACTGGTCCTTGTACGATAGAAGCTTAGTAGATCAATTTGCTTTACTGAAAAAGTTTAATAATTTCATGTCGCAAAAATTGATGTCTTAAATTATCCCTTAAATCTTCGTGCCAAAACATACCCATTTTAATATTGGTTATCTGAAAAGGCATAGAATGTAAGCAAATTTCAGGACTATAAGATAAATGCTGCAAAATCATACGAGGCATGGTCAGGATTGCGTTGGCTTGAGCTGCCAGAACTTGTAATGCCGTTGAGTAGTTTTGACAGCGCATAAATACATTTCTTGAAATTTTTTGATGTTGGTTTAAATAAATATCTTCAAGTAAGGCACCCGTACGGCGTGATGAAACACCAATGTGTCGTCCATTAATATAACGAGATAAATCGACTTCTTTAAGTTGGCTGCAAATGACGAACTCATCTGTTACCAAATGATCAAAGGTAATTTTTGGAGATAAATATTGTTCTAGGTCAATCACGAAATCGAGCTGCTGCGTCGCCAAGTCCGTCATAATATGTTTTCGATCTAGCTTCATACTGACAAACTGCAAATCTAAATTAAGATTTTGAAAATGTTGAGCAAGCCTTGGAAGAATAATCGGTTCAATCTCATCATGAACGGCGATTTTTAAGCTTTTTAAACTGGTTGGATCAAAGACATGTTTCTGTTGGCTAATATTTTGAATCGTTAAAAGTGCTTGCTTAACAGTTGGATAAATTTGTTCTGCAAAAGGCGTTGCAGACATTTTATTGCCTACACGTATAAATACATCATCTTCAAGTTGCTGACGTAAACGCTGCAAAGCATGACTTGCTGCTGACTGCGTAATATTGAGACTGCTTGCCGCATTTGAAATACTTTTTTGCTCATAAATTGCGATAAAGAGCGGATATAAATTGATATCAATTCGGTGGAAAAAACTTAAGTCTAGGCCATACAAGTTATGAATATTATTCATGAGGTGTTATTTAATAAAATCATTTCATTCATATTAAGTTTCAAGTTATGTTGATGTAAAGACCAGATAATGATGTAAAGGAAAAAGAATGTTTGAACTCTCCAAGAAAGCTCAGGATTTTACTGAGCGAACAAGAAAATTTATTTTAGAAGAAATAGAACCTGTCGAAGCAAAATTTTGGGAAGAAGTTCATGAATTAAATCCAGATGGAAACTGGAAAAAGTGGCAGTGGCCCGAGCTTTTAGAAACTCTGAAATCTAAAGCTAAACAAGCTGGTCTTTGGAATATGTTTTTACCTGATGAAAAGTTGGGTGCAGGGTTAACTGTTCAAGAATATGCGCACATAGCTGAATTAACTGGCCGTAGTTTATTGGCACCAACCATTTTTAACTGTAATGCACCAGATACAGGAAATATGGAATTGTTATGGCGCTATGGCAGTGAACAGCAAAAACAACAATGGTTACAGCCTTTATTGAACGGAAAAATTCGTTCGGTTTTTTGTATGACTGAACCCGATGTTGCTTCAAGCGATGCAACCAATATGCAAGCGACTGCACTCATTGATGGTAATGAAATTGTTTTAAATGGCAAAAAGTGGTGGTCGTCTGGCTTAGGTGACCCAAATGCTAAAGTCATTATTTTTATGGCACATACACCAGATGAAACCAAAGACCGCCATCATCAACACTCTATGGTTTTAGTACCGATTGACACAGCTGGTGTCGAAATTCAACGGATGTTACCTGTGTTTGGTGACTACGATGCACCACATGGACATGGTGAGGTTCATTTTAATAATGTTCGAGTACCTATTGAAAACTTTATTGGTGGAGCGGGTCAAGGTTTTGAAATTGCACAAGGTCGTTTAGGTCCAGGGCGTATTCACCATTGCATGCGCTGTATTGGAGCTGCAGAAAAAGCTCTAGAACTGATGATTGATAGAGGCATGTCTAGAACAGCGTTTGGTAAAGAAATTTTAAAACTCGGTGGAAACCTTGAACGTGTAGCCGATGCACGGGTAGCCATAGATCAAGCCAGACTTTTAACCTTGTATGCTGCTTATAAAATGGATACTTTAGGAAATATGGCTGCTTTAACAGAAATATCTGCAATTAAAGTAGTCGCTCCGAGCGTTTTAGAAAAAGTAGTCGATATGGCAATTCAGCTACATGGCGGTGCAGGTGTTTCAAGAGATACGCCATTAACGGGTTTCTTTGCCCAAGCACGCAGTTTACGTTTAGCTGATGGTCCGGATGAAGTACATAAAGGCATGATTGCCAAATTAGAGTTGGCCAAACGTGGTTATTTCGGTCGTCATAAGAAAGTATAAGTTTAAAGGAAGTGAATATGTCGGTAATTGATGTAGGCGGTGAAGTACGTGAAGGTGAAGAGCTTAATATTGGGGCAGTTGAAAACTGGTTAAAAAACCAAGGTGTTGAGTTGGTTGGCCCAGCAGTCGTTACTCAATATACAGGTGGGGCGTCGAATTGGACTTATCGTTTAAAGTATGAAAATACCGATTTAATTTTGCGCCGTCCTCCAAAAGGAACAAAAGCGAAGTCGGCCCACGATATGGCCCGTGAATATATGGTGCAAAAAAATCTTGCGCCTTATTATCCGGTGCTTCCTAAAATGGTGGCACTTTGTCAGGATGAATCGGTCATTGGCTGTGATTTTTATGTCATGGAACGCATTGAAGGCATTATTCCTCGTGCAAAATTGCCACCTGAGCTTGGCTTTAATGAAGAAAATGTTCATGAGCTTTGTGTAAATGTTATTGATAAGCTGATTGAGCTGCATCAAGTTCCTTATGAGAACACACCTTTAGCTGAACTTGGCAAAGGTACTGGCTATTGTCGTAGACAAGTTGAGGGTTGGGATAAGCGCTATGAAAAAGTCCGTACAATCAACGTTCCTTCATTTAAATATGTTCGAAAATGGCTAAACGATAATATTCCTCAAGACTCTAAGACTTGCATTATTCACAATGATTGGCGTTTTGATAATGTGATTTTAGATCCACAGCATCCAACTGAAGTGATTGGCGTGCTCGATTGGGAAATGGCGACCTTGGGTGATCCATTAATGGACTTGGGCAGTGCTTTGGCCTATTGGGTTGAGCCTACGGATAATATGATTTTTAGATCAACACGCCGTCAGCCTACTCACTTAAAGGGAATGTTCTCTCGTAAAGAAGTCGTGGACTATTATTTGCAAAAAACAGGATTGGAGCCTCAAAATTGGGCTTTTTATGAAGTGTTTGGTGTATTCCGTTTAGCAGTAATTGCCCAGCAAATCTATTACCGTTATTACCATAAACAAACCCGAAATCCTGCATTTAAAGATTTCTGGATAGTGATTCATGCACTACATATCAGAGCTTTAAAACTTATAGCACAGCAAAAATTGCAAGAATCTGAATTTGCTCAGCAATCTCTACAGAAAATACAGGGTATTTTAAGAAGATGACCACAATTTATCTGGTAAGACATGGACAGGCATCGTTTGGTAAAAGTAACTATGATGAGCTGTCTGAAAATGGCGAGGCTCAGGCGACTTTGTTAGGTCGTTATTTTAAGCAAATATTGAAAGAACAACCTTATGTGGTTGCAGGAACTATGCAGCGCCATGAGCAAACTACAAAGCTCGCACTAAATGAATGCTTTCCAGATGCGCTGATTCATCATAATAATTTATGGAATGAGTTTAACCACCAACAAGTTTTTGCACGCTATGAGCCGCGTTTTGAACAGCCTGAACTGCTAAAAGCTGACGTAGCACAAGAACAAAACCCACGTGCGTATCTTGCCAAAATATTTGAAGGTGCCATTGGGCGATGGACCGATGGCGATTTTCATCATGAATATGATGAGTCTTGGCCACACTTTAAAGAAAGAGTCGAAACAGCATTGCAGCAACTTTGTGATGATTTAGCAAAAACCAAGCCTCGTTATGCAGTCGTTTTTACCTCTGGTGGTGTGATTTCTGTAGCCATTGGAAAATTGCTTGAACTGAGCCCCAATCGAACTTTTGCTTTGAATTGGGCAATTGCGAATACAAGCCTCACGACTTTGCGTTTGGTTGGAAATGAAGCTCAGGTTTTAAGTTTAAATGAACATCATTTTATAAAAGCTGAGCGTCCAGATTTACTGACATGGATTTAAAATAAGGATAAAAGCATGGCGAAGACAATTTTAATTACAGGTGCAAGTTCTGGATTGGGCGCAGGTATGGCGCATGAATTTGCTGCCAAAGGCTATAACTTAGCGATTTGTGCACGCCGTTTAGACAGATTGGAAACTTTAAAAACTGAACTTGAAAATGAGTACGGTATAAAAGTCATTGCAAAAAGTCTGGATGTCACCAATTACGATCAAGTTTTTGAAGTATTTCGCGCCTTTAAACAAGAATTTGGCTATTTAGACCGAATTATTGTAAATGCGGGAGTCGGAAATGGCCGTCGTATTGGTAAAGGTAATTTTGAAATTAACAGAGCTACAGCTGAAACAAACTTTATTTCTGCTTTAGCGCAGTGTGAGGCAGCAACAGAAATTTTTAGAGAGCAAAGCGCTGGTCATTTGGTGGTGATGTCATCCATGAGTGCGATGCGCGGATTACCAAAACATTTATCGACCTATGCGGCCAGTAAAGCTGCTGTTGCTCACTTGGCTGAAGGTATTCGTGCTGAATTATTAGATACACCAATTAAAGTCTCAACAATTTTCCCAGGCTACATTCGCACTGAAATGAATGAAGGTGCTAAACATCTACCTTTTGAGGTAGATGCCAAAACAGGATGTAAAGCTTTGGTTAAAGCTATCGAAAAACAACCTGTAAAGGCTTATGTGCCGCAGTGGCCATGGTTACCAATGAGTATTGCCATGAAGGTTTTACCTTTAAGATTGGTCAATAAACTAGGATAAAAAAATACCCCCTAAATTTAGGGGGTATTTTTTAATTAAAACTTTTTAGTGTAATTGACGAATAAACGGTCTTCGCCAAAGTCATTGCCATGTTTAACGTTGTAGTCAATCCGAATGTATTGCAGGGCAACACCTTTTAAGAACGGCTGCTGAAATGCGTAGTTTAAAATCACATTCGACTCAGTTTCATGGTTTTTCTCACCATTGGCTGCTTTAAAGTCATGTCCGTAAACATATTTCACC
Organism: Acinetobacter sp. V116_7; assembly: GCF_056735735.1. Classification (NCBI taxonomy): domain Bacteria; kingdom Pseudomonadati; phylum Pseudomonadota; class Gammaproteobacteria; order Moraxellales; family Moraxellaceae; genus Acinetobacter; species Acinetobacter sp. V116_7. The sequence goes on along the minus strand of NZ_JBWZIF010000021.1, from coordinate 21,136 downwards.
ATCGCATTTAAACCGGGTACATAATCTTTAAAGTCGTAGCCATACATGACATGGTAAGACTTTTCATCTTCTTTAAAGAAACCTGTGGCATTCCAGTTAATGAAATACGTCTCTGGTAAGAAGCCATCTGGTAGCGGGTAAGCTGATTCACCAATAATCTGTTGGTAACCCAAACCAAAGGTATGGTTTTTTACCTTAACGGTTTCAAGTAATCCAATGTTTTGCGCATCAATATCAAAAGTATTGCCATCATCTTTTGCATTGAAGTATTTAAACTTAGAGGTGAGGGCAAAAGTTGGCTGTTTCCACGTATGTTCAAGCCCAACATAATGCTTGTTATACAGATCTTCCAAATTGCCAAAATAATATTCGCCCTTTAAAGACGGCGTGAATTGATAGCGCAGGTCAATGTAGTTCAAACCATCAGATTCTTTAGTAACCCCATTTGATGTGAAAGAAAACTTTTTAAAGTCTTCTTCATTTCTTGGCGACACTTTTTCAACCCGACCAATTTCAGCGTACAGTTGATCTGAAAGTTGTGACTTTAAGTTGGTTCCCCAATACGAAGTGAGTAACTGACGACTAGCATCGACTGCCGTTACAGGTAAATCGAGCCAGAGTTCACCGACACTTAAAAGTGTTTTGTTATAACCTAATTTTAAAGTGGCACCGTATTTTAAATAGTCTGAAGCCTGAGATTGCGTTTCTTTATTAAAAGGCAAAACTGTGTCAGCGACATGTTTGTCTGAACTCAAGCGCACGGCGTATTGAACCGATGCATCGGCCCCAATTGTGATTGGCTTGTCTGCTATGACTAACGGAGTGTCATGCATTTTCGATTTATAAAATAATGACGCTGCCTGAGACCAACTGCCGGTATCTTTTAAGGCATCATTATCAAAATCACGATTGATATAGGCATTTTTTAAAGTGAATTTCCATTCATCTTCAGTTTGCTGACTTGGATTTGCGGCCCATGAGTTGCTGCACATCAGTAATAAAGTGGCAACACCTAAAGTGCGTGGTTTAAAACGGTGAAATAATTCCATAATCCATTTCCCAGATGTATGCCAGTCCTCGGCACTACGTAATTTTGAATATTTCGGTACTCTCTAAGCGTTTAGTTAGAGAGTACATTTTGCAATTGGTGAGACCTATTAATTTAATTTTTCAAGCTTCATACTTTCACTAAAGAATTTGCAGCCTTTAAAAAGCAGTATTAGAGCCAGTACACACGACAGACCACCGACAATAGATAAAGAAGAACCCACCATTAACGGACTACCAAAAACTTTATCTGTGATAATGGCCACCAATGTTGTACCAATGCCGAGCCCAATTAAGTTACTCACTAAAAGGAAAAGGGCAGAAAGGCGTGCTCTAAATTGGTTTGGGGCTAACATTTGCAAAGCAGTTGCCGAAATTACTAGAGGGAAAGATGCGAAAAACATTGCAGGAATCAGTAAGCTTACTGAAAGCCAGAGTTGATCTGTTTGGGTAAAAAATGCAATGGGAATAATTAGGCCAACAATTCCAATCACACCAGTGAACATCGGAGCATCTTGACGACCTTTTTTAATAAACCAATCATTTAGCCAACCTGCACAAAATACGCCTAATGTATTTGCGACTAACAGAATCGTACCGAGCATATAGCCTGTCTCAGTCGGTGCGAGTTGAAACTTACGAATATAAAATGCAGGTGTCCAGCTAGTTAGACTATAGAGTGCCATTGCATAAAAGGTAAAACCTAAATAGTGACATGCAAATGTTTTCGAATGCTTTTTAATAAACTGAAGACATTGTGAAAATTTGATTTGGTCAACTTGTCCATTTTGATTGAGCTGTTGGCCTTTACGTGCAGGGTCTTTAACGGTCAGAATAAATAGCAGACCAATAATGATGCCGGGTAAACCTACTACAAAAAAGGCAATTTGCCATGCTTTAAGTGCGCCTAATAGTGGAACTTCAATGAGTGTCACGCCTTTAAGCAAGTTAATGACATAACCGCCAACTAAAAAGGCGATACCACCACCTAAAAAAGCGCCAATTGAATAAATCCCGACCGCGCGGCCTAGTTTGTCCTTACTAAACATGTCGCTAAACATTGAATAAGCAGCTGGAGATAACGCAGCTTCTCCCACACCGACCGCCATGCGGCTCAAGAATAGTTGAATAAAGTTTTTACTTAAACCACAAGTTGCCGTTGCTAGACTCCAAACAATAATCCCGATTGAAATCAGTTTTGGTCGTGAAAAACGATCGGCAATGTAGGCTAGGGGTAAACCCATAACGGCGTAAAACAGTGAGAAGGCCAGTCCATGTAACAAACTAAATTGGGTATCTGAAAGTTGGAGATCTGCTTTGATGGGTTCAATCATCAGTGCCAGAATTTGGCGATCAATAAACGAAAATATATATGCCAACATACAAAGTATGACCACATACCATGCATAGGCATTGCTTTTCTTCTGGGTCCTTTCAACAGCGATATTACTTTGGTTCATACACTTAATCCTTATGTATAAAACGCTTAAAGAAATTGATATCTAACTTTTATTATTCCTCTGAAGTTTTCGATATTTCCCCCTTTTAGATAAGAATAATAAATAGGCTAGAAATGAGTAATTTGGTCTCGTATAGACCGGAAGAGGGCGTCTAAACCCAATTAGGAGTTAATGGGTTTTTAAAGATCATGGAATTATTATTTTCTTTTTATATGTAAAATTCCATTACTTATTGAGTATGTTAGAATACCTAAAAAGTATGTTAAGTAAATAGATAGTAATAATTTGTTGAATTAAGAAACTGATTTTTATTTATTTTTTAAGATTGAAACTTATTTTGATAAAGAGCAGCGAGAAAAGAAGAACTGTTTCATGCTGCTCTTGAGTGTATCGAACCCGATAACAAGTCAAATAATTAACTTGATGGCATGAGGTCAAATAATTTTTTTAACTGGTGATTTAAATTGTGAAGCTCATCTTCTGAAAAAGCATTTAGAATGCCTGCTAAGGTAACCACACTAATTTGATTAATCTGTTCAACCAGCTCAACACCTTTGGCCGTTAATTTCACCATTGAGATGCGTTCATCGGTGGTAGAAGAGTAGACCTCAACAATTCCATCTTCTACTAAGCGATATACAGCTTTTGTTGCCGTAGTTAACTTTAAGGTAGAAAGATTAGCGATATCGGTGATACTGGCTTCACCCAAAGCATTAGTACTTAAAATGATTTTACGGCGTGTATTATCAATACCTAGTTTTTTTATTGATTTTTCAATGAGTTGTGAATATTTTCCGTTAACTTGGGAAACCCAAAAAAAAGGGAAGTTTTGAATACTCGACGGTTCTTTATTAGGAAGAAATTGTTCTAAATGATCAAGCATAGCTAAGCAATAACTTAGTGAAAAAAGGGTAATCCTATTATAAACAAAATTTTGGATATTTCCTTGAGAACAAATTATAAAAAATACTTGACAATTCCATTAAATTTTCCGATATTTCAATTAATAAATAAAAATACATGGAAAAGTGAATGAATATTGTTAGCCAAAGCGTGCACAAAGGAAGTGGCAAGCTCAAGGTGATGGTCAAGGACACAATTGATATTCAAGGTCTAAAAACCATCGCTGGTAGTCGAGCTTTATTAAATGTTGAACCTGCTCAAGATGATGCTGAGGTGGTTAAAAACATTTTAAAAGCTGACTGTGAAATTCTTGCCAAAACAAATTTGCACGAATTGGCTTTCGGTATTACTGGCATTAACCATGCTTTTGGTACACCCATCAACCCTAAATATCCTGAACTTATTCCAGGTGGCTCTTCGAGTGGTTCGGCTGCGGCAGTTGCTGCTAAACAAGCTGATTTTACTTTAGGTACCGACACGGGCGGCTCTATCCGTATGCCGGCTGCGTGCTGCGGAGTTTTTGGTTTAAAGCCAACTTTCGGTCGTGTCAGCAGAAAAGGCGTATATCCGCCGTCAAGTTCTTTAGATTGCGTTGGTCCTTTTGCAAATTCAGTCGAGATGATTGAAAAGGCTATGCAAATTATTGACCCAACTTTCAAACCTACTGAATTTACTAGCGCACCAAAACTTGTAGTTCTGGATGTAAGCGCAGATCAGGTTGTTTGGAACTGTATCCATCAAGCACTTCAAAAAGCCAATTTACAGACCGTTTTAGAAAAAGTTGAACATTTTGAAGCTGCTTATGATGCAGGCATGCAGATTATTAATTATGAAAATTGGCAAGCTTTTGGTGAGTTAACTGAAACCGGCTTAATTGGTTCTGATGTAAATGGTCGTTTATTAAAAGCGGCACACACCACTTTAGAGCAAGTGAAACAAGCGGAAGCGGTGAAAGCGCAGCTCACCCAAGAACTCGATGCTTTATTAGAAAAATATGATGCATTGGTTCTACCGACGCTTCCGCAAATTCCACCAAAAGTTTCTGAAGCTGAAAACACGGTCGCTTTTTTGAATCTTACCAGTTTAGTTCGACCATTTAATTTATCAGGTCATCCCGTTATTTCAGTGCCACTTGAAACCAGTGAAGGTTTACCTGTGGGCTTACAGATCGTATCGAAGCATCAAAAAGATGAGCAATTATGCGCAATAGCTAAATTTTGTGTTGATGCAATGCAATAAATTACAAGGAGTTAGATGATGAATAAGTTGTCTAAAATGGAGTTTGCTTCTCAGGACAAAGCAGTTGACTTAGATGCTTTGTGCCAAGAAATTCGTGAGCGCGCCTGTACAGGTGAATTTGATAATCAGGCTTATGTGAGCCAAGACGTTATCGAAAAGCTTAAGCAAATCGGTGTTTACCGTGCATTGGTTCCGAAACGTTTTGGCGGTGACGAATGTTCGCCACGACAGTTTTGTGAATTGATTGAAACATTATCTAAAGCTGATGGTTCAGTCGGTTGGGTAGCAAGTTTCGGTATGAGCCCTGCGTATTTGGGAAGCTTGCCTGAAGATACACTTAAAGAGTTGTACCAAAATGGCCCTGATGTGGTGTTTGCCGGAGGTATTTTTCCACCACAACCTGCTGAAATTACCGATGAAGGTGTTGTAGTTCGTGGACGTTGGAAATTCTCAAGTGGGTGTATGGGAGCTGACATTGTTGGGGTAGGAATTTCACCACTTAAAAATAATGAAATGCAGGGCTTACCACGCATGGCAGTGATGCCTGCCAAAAAAGCCAAAATTGAAATGACTTGGGATACCGTTGGCCTAAAAGGCACGGGAAGCCATGACTTAGTCGTCGAAGATGTATTGGTCGAAAAGAAATGGACTTTTGTCCGTGGTGAACCTTCAAAATTAAGCGAACCATTTTTTAAATATCCGTCACTGTCTTTAGCGACTCAAGTATTAACCGTTGTGGGTATTGGCGTTGCAGCTGCTGCATTAGAAGAATTTGAAAAATTAGCACCGGGTAAAGCATCTATTACGGGCGGGTCAGAAATTGCAAACCGCCCAGTGACTCAATATGAGTTTGCTCAAGCTGATGCAGAGTTTCAGGCTGCAAAATCTTGGTTTTATCAAACTATGGATATTGTTTGGAATGAAATTATTGCTGGTCGTGAAGCAACAGCTGAACAAATTAGTGATATGCGTCTGGCATGTACTCATGCAGCGCGAGTTTGCGCCAAAGTCACCCGAAAAATGCAAATGCTCGCGGGTATGACAGCAATTTATACCAACAATCCATTTAGCCGTTTTGTGAATGACACCAACGTGGTGACTCAGCATGCCTTTATGGGCGATGCGACTTTACAAAATGCAGGCTCAATCAGTTTCGGGTTAAAACCAACCCCAGGTTATTTATAAATTTTAATTTTTTAAAAAGGATATTGAGATGGAAGCTAAAAAATCATTACGCGTTTTGTTCTGCATGGGTATTAACCAAAACTTTTTTGATGCAGAACCTGCTGAAGCAAAAGCAGTTTGGGCAGCGTTTGGTGAAATGTGGAATGGTATTCATGACTTACCGGGCGTGCATGTTTTTGGAAATCTTGATGATGACCAAAGCATGGTTGGCCCAAGTGCAGGTTGGCCTTGGACAACGTACTTGCTTGCAGATGTTCCAGATATTGAAACAGTACATGCGGCTTGTAATTTGTTTAGAACTACAGTGGTTGGCGAAGGTCCATACAAACTTTGGAAATATTGCAAAGTTGAAGCTCGTGTTGGGCGTGAATTGATTATTCAACGTTAAGGCAATGACAATGACTGACAAAGTGAATATTGCAGAAATCATGAAGCGACTAGAACAGTTAGAAGCGCACAACGCCATTCGCAACTGCCTGAACCGTTATATGGAAATCTGTGATGAGCTCAATGCAAATACAGATCTTGATGAGTTAATGAATCTTTTTGATCAAGACTGCATTTGGGAAGGTATTGGTGAGAAGTATACCAAATCCTTTGGCCGTTATGATTCTTGGCAGTCGATTTACGACATGTTTAAAAGTTACACCCAAAAAGAGTCTCACTTTGTCATGAATGCGCACTTTGTAAATTCAGAACAAATTTATGTAAATCAAAATGATGCGAAAGCTTCATGGCTTATGTTGCAAACTTCAACGTTTAAAGATGGCCGTAGTCATCTGAATGCAGCAAAGCTCAATGTGAAGTTTCAAAAGCAAGCAGATGGAACATGGAAAATTAAACATTTCCAAACACAGAATATTTTCAGTCGTCCCGTATCGCATTGGCACAGTGAAGCCGAATTGCCGATACCTTCCCAGGAATGACCCAGGACATATTTAAAAGGACTATTGATATGAACAGTATTATCCCAACGCATAACATTGGCACTGATTACGAGGCTTTGGTTCAAAGTGACCGTGCCCATACTTCTCTTTATAAAGATGAACGCATTTTTGATGAAGAGATGGAAAAAATCTTTTATAGCACTTGGGTGTGGGTTGCGCATGCCAGTGAAATTCCAGAAGGCGGAAGCTATAAAACCATTAATATCGGTAAGCAACCTGTGGTTGTGGTGCGTGACCGTAAAAAGAAAGTCCATGTACTTTTAAACCGTTGCCGTCACCGTGCCGCAACCGTATGCGAACATAAAAAAGGAAAAACCAATAGTTTTGTATGTCCGTACCACGGTTGGAGTTATGCACTTGATGGCAGTTTACGCGGTGTGCCATCTCCAGAAAGTTACGGCGATTGTTTAGATAAGTCTGAATTACCGTTGGTGAGTCTACGGGTAGAAGAATATAACGGCATGATCTTCGCTTCATTTAAAGAAGACATTCAACCGCTTGAAGAGTTCCTTGGGCCTGCGAAAAAATGGATTGACCTATTTATGAAACAAGGAGCGGGTTATCCAATTAAAGTGTTGGGTGAACACCGTTTCCGTTTCCCAGGTAACTGGAAAATTCAGCTTGAAAATACCACTGATGCATATCACTTCCCGTTAGTACACAAGTCATTCTTAAGTTCTGTCGATGAAAAAACCGAAGAACTCTTTAACTTCGAGAACCAACCGGGCTTTGTTGAAGACTTAGGTAATGGTCACAGTGTCATGGTGATGATTCCTGAACTGGTTGATTTAGACGAAGACTTAATGGAGCGTCCAATACAAGAACGTTTTGAAGACTTGGCTCAAGCTTTGCGCGACGAAGGTCATGAAGAATTAGAAGTACGCCGTATTGTTCGTGCCGTTGGTGGTTCTGGCTTTAACTTAAATTTATTCCCGAATATTGCATGTTCAATGGCGTTCTTCCGTGTGTTACAGCCAATTTCAGTTGCTGAAACAGAAATTCATCACTCGGTGATTACGATGGACGGCGGTCCACAAATTGCCAACCAATACCGCTTACGTTTGCATGAACATTTCCAAGGTCCATTTGGTTTTGGTACGCCAGATGACTCGGAAGCTTGGGAACGCGTACAACATGGTGCCAATGCGGGTAATGATTTATGGATCATGCTGAACCGTGGTTTACCAGGCGAAGTCAAAACCGAAGATGGCTTAAAAAGTGATGTCAGTGCTGAAACTGGTATGCGTGCAGCATATCAGCAGTGGAAAAAGATGATGACGGCTTAAGGAGAGAGCAATGAATATGAATCTGCAATTATTAAATGAAGTCACTGCTTTCATCTGGGCTGAAGCAGATATGTTAGACCATAGTGAATACCGTGAATGGCTCAATTTATGGAATGAAAAGGGTGTTTATATCATTCCGATTGACCCAAACCTCACTGACTACGAAAACAACTTAAATTATGCCTATGACGATAATCATATGCGCACTTTGCGTGTAGAGCGTCTGGAAAATGGTGAAGCGATTTCTACAGCACCTAAAGCCAATACTGTGCGTAGTGTTTCTCGTGTACGAGTGATTCAAGATCAGGATGATGAAATCGTTTTGCGTTGTGCTCAAAATTTACGTGAATTTCGTAAAGAAAACCTCAAGCATTACACAGCTGATATTACTTACCATTTGACTCGTGATGCGGCTACAGGCTTTAAGATTAACCGTAAAATCATTAACTTGGTTAATTCAACCGATACCTTAGCTGGTATTAGCTACATTCTTTAGGAGCGGTAACATGAAACAAGTTGTTTTAGTGACAGGTGCTGCTTCTGGACTCGGTAATGTGATTGCTGAATATTTTGCGAGCCAAGGCCATCAAGTGATTTTGTCAGCCAGTACACTTGAAAAAGCCGAAAACGCTAAGGCACAAAGTCAGTATGCACAAAATATGTTTCCCTTGAAATTAGATATTTCAGTCGAGGCAGATTTTCATGCAGCAGTGCAATGGATTGAAGAGAAATTTTCTAAACTTGATGTGTTAATTAACAATGCCACCGTTACCAAAGCAACGCCCGTATTAGAAATTACTGCAGCCGATTTTGATTGGGTGACCCAAGTTAACCAACGCGGCACTTTTCAAGCTTGTCAAATTATTGGTCAATATATGGCTAAAAAAGGCTATGGACGCATCATTAATATGGCCTCGTTAGCGGGACAAAATGGCGGTACTGCAACGGGTGCACACTATGCGGCAACCAAAGGTGCGATTGTGACGTTAACCAAAATTTTTGCCAAAGAGTTTGCGGCAAAAGGGGTGACGGTCAATGCGGTTGCACCGGGTCCAATGGAATCACCAATCGTTCATAGCGTGGTGTCTGACGAGAAAATGGAACAGTTCATCCAGAATATTCCGGTTAAAGCCTTAGGAAGTATGCATTTTATTGCTGAAACTTGTGGGTTGCTTGCGAGTCCAAATGCGGGGTTTGTGACTGGTGCAACATGGGATATTAACGGTGGTTTATTCATGCGTTAAGCCAATCGCTTAACCATGAAAAGGGAGTTAAATCATGACTACACTTTATGATGTTGTCGTTAAAAATCGCCATGTGGAAGGTGGAAATATTGCAGTCATGGAATTTGAATCTGCAACTTCTACAACCTTGCCAAAAGTTGAAGCGGGTGCGCATATTGATGTGCACTTACCGAATGGCATGGTTCGCCAGTATTCACTTTGCCAAAATCCAAATGACGAAGGTAAGTTCCGCCTTGGTATTTTACGTGACCCTGAATCACGTGGTGGTTCAGTCTCGGCTTTTGATGAAATTAAAGATGGCATGCAAATTCAGGTGAGCGAGCCAAAAAATTTATTTCCACTTTTAAAAGCCAAACACAGCGTATTGATTGGCGGTGGAATTGGAATTACGCCGTTAATCACGATGGCATATCAACTTGCACACGAAGGCGAATCATTTGAGCTTCACTACTGTGGCGCTAGCCCTGAAAACTGCGCTTTTGTTGATGAAATTAAAAATGGTGAGTTAGCAAAATACACGAATTTCCATTTTAAATCCGAAGGTGCAAGCCACCGAGCATTTTTTGAATCTGCCATTAAAGATATTGACTCGGAAAGCCATATTTACACCTGTGGTCCAGTCGGTTTCATGGACTGGGTGATTAACCTTGCCACGACTCACGATTTTCCTGAGCAGCAAATCCACAAAGAATATTTCCAAGTTGAAACTGATACTTCTGGAGATTCATTTGAGGTGGTGGCTGAGCGTAGCGGAAAAATCATTATGGTTGAAGCTGGCGAAACAATTTTGCAGGCTTTGGCTAAAGAAGGCATCGACATTGAAATGTCTTGCGAGCAAGGCGTATGCGGAACCTGTATGTGCGATGTAATTGAAGGCGAACCTGACCATCGAGATGTTTATTTTACTGATGAAGAAAAAGCCAGCAATGAACAAATATTGGTGTGCTGTTCGCGCTCTAAAACACCGAGATTAGTTTTAGATATCTAATGCTCTCGCGATTTATATGGATGTAAGAAAAGGTTTAGGAGAAAGATGATGAATGTATTACAACAAATAGATGAGTTTACGGTCGATCCATTACAGTTCCGACGAGCATTAGGAAATTTTGCAACAGGCGTTACCATTGTTACCGCACAAAATGCACAAGGTGAGAAAGTCGGTGTAACCGCAAATAGTTTTAACTCGGTGTCACTCGACCCACCACTTATTTTGTGGAGTATTGATAAAAAGTCTTCAAGTTTTTCAGTGTTTGAAGAGGCGACACATTTTGCAGTCAATATTTTATCGGGTACCCAAATTGAGCTGTCTAATAAGTTTTCGAGACGCAATATTGATAAATTTGCCGACACCAATTTTCAACTTGGTGCAGGACGCGCACCTATTTTAGAAAATTGTTCTGCAGTGTTTGAGTGCGAACGTTATCAAGTGATAGAAGGTGGTGACCACTGGATTATTGTTGGTAAAGTGGTTCGTTTCCATGACCAAGGTCGAAGCCCGCTGGTCTACCACCAAGGCGCATATTCTTGTGTAATGCCGCATCCAAGTCTTCAAGTTAAGCAAACTGAAGAGAATGGCATAGACCAAACACATTATGGGCACTTATATAATAATGTTTGCTATTTGATGAGTCGTGCTTTTAAAGCTTATCAAACCGACTATATCCCTAAACAAATGGCTTCGGGTTTCCGTACCAGTGAATCACGTCTTTTGCTCGTTTTAGCCAGCGGTACTGCCTCAAGTAAAGAGGATTTACCGCGCGATATTGCCATGCCAATGCAAGAAGTTGAAAGGTCGGCTGAAATTTTAAAATTTGAAGGGTTGCTGGTCGATCACGATAATTTATACGGATTGACCGAGAAAGGTAAACAAACGGCGCAGTATTTATTTGATATTGCCGATAGCCACCAAAATGAAGTGTTTAAAAAATATTCTGAGGAACAAAAGGATATTTTTATTACCATGCTGCGAGACTTTGCAGGAGTAGCATAAGCCTCATTAAGCTGATAAATTGAATTGATTTATCAGCTTCTTTACATCTAGCTGACTATCATCAAAACAATTCCAAGGATAAGGAATTTTTGGCACACAATTTGTTTCTCAATAAAACAAGATTGTAAATAAGCCAAGACAGTGCACCACCACAAACGCAAAATTTTGAGCGGTGGCACATGTATAGAGAGGTAAGGGATGAACCAATATGTAAGCGATGCATTACTCACATGGACGCACCATATTAAAAGTGTGTGCGGCAATTTTGAAACCGATTTTGACGGAACCCGTAATTTATTCATTGGTGAAGTTCAGTGCTTTTTATTGGGCGATACCGAAATTGCTTTTATCAAAAACAATGCCAATAAAATTGTCCGGAAAGCCGATGAAATTGATCGAGTGAATAATCGTTTTTGTTTTTTGATTTTGCAGTATTCGGGGAAAATGCTACTCGAATATAAAAATGAAACCTTAAGCCTAAATGAAGGCGATATTGTGTTGGTCGACCCGGTCGAAACAATTTCGATGTATCCGCAAGGTTTGGTAAGTCAGATTTCAGTCCATCTGTCGCGTGAAAAATTACTTAAAGAAAATATTAGTACCGAATATTTTGGAAAACTGATTACTCAAAATATGAGTGGTTTTTTGCTCAAGAATATTTTGAAAAATATGTCTGCTGAAAACATTAAACTTTGGTACGCAACCGAAGATGGTAATGCTTTTGAAGATGCGTTAATTGCTTTAATCAAACCCACAATTAATTATAAAAATATTAATAGCTCAAATAATCTTATGGAAAAAGCTGAGCGTTATATTATAGAAAACTTAGCAAAACCAGATTTAACCCCTAAATTAATTGCAGAGCATATTGGGGTATCGCTGCGTCATCTCTACCGTCTATTTCTTCAAGAAAATTTATCTATTAACAAATATATACAGCTCAAACGCCTAGAAAAAGTCAAAGCAGATTTGCTTGATAAAAGAAATAAACAAAGCTCAATTACCCAAGTTGCCTTGAAATGGGGTTTTTGGGACGGTGCTCATTTCTCAAAAATCTTTAAAAAGACTTATGGTATTTCTCCTAAAGAATTTAGAGAGGGTATGTCGGTTTAATTCTTTCATCTCTCAATGTCATTTTTAGACAAGTTCGACGTCATTCTTGAACAAGCTAGCCCTATGTAACTGTGTTGAAATTAAATTCATTAGAGCAGGTTAGATAAGCTTAATAACTATAAAACTATTAAGTTGGTCTAATGAATTTCACTCACAGGAAGTGCATTTTAACTGTCTGATTCAGATAGTTCAGGGATAGATGAAAAGGATGAACCCAATGCGTAAACAACGATTATTGAATGACATACAAAAAATACTGGCACTTAACTTATCAATCGCTGCAAGCTTTTGGGGACTCAATACTCAAGCGTTTGCGCATGGTGGCAAGGCCGAAATGGTCTCACTTTATCAAAACATGAGTGAGCAAGGCGCTAAAGTTGTCAAAGACGATTTTACCAATACTTATATGATCACCAAAGGCTCTATGGTGGTTCGAGCTAAACCCAATTCAGATCAGGTTTTGGTGAACGGCAAACCTTTCAAGCTCAGTGTCCCTTTACTAATCAAAGATTATAAGCCTGTTATTGGAAAAGACTTTTTTAATGAAGTATTCCAGTCTGGTTTAGATCAAACTTTTAAAATTGAAAATACGTTTCACCCGCTCAATAGCTTAAATTCTGACGAAATTAAAAAGACATTTGATGTGATTAATCGCTCGAAATACGCCTATAAAAATATGCGTTTTGCCGAGTTAAAGCTTAAAGAACCAGAAAAAGCCAAAGTCTGGGATTACTTTATTAATCACAAAGAATTTAAAGAAGATCGTATTGCCTCATTTATTTTGTTAAAGGGGAGTCAAGCGATTGAAGGTGAAGTTAATCTTAATACTCAACAAGTCACAAAATGGAATGTACTTAAAGATACTCACGGTATGGTATTGCTTGATAATTTTGAAGCTGTACAGCGCGTAATTGAGACAAGTAAAGAATATCAAGACGCGTTACGCAAACGCGGCATTTCCGATGTGAAGAAAGTGATTGCTACTCCACTAACTGTTGGATATTTTGGCGGTAAAGATGGGCTTGATAAACAACTCAATATATTAAAAGTCGTCGCTTACCTCGATGTAGGCGATGGTAATTATTGGGCGCATCCAATTGAAAATTTAGTTGCTGTAGTCGATTTAGATAAAGAAAAAATTATCAAGATTGAAGAAGGTGCGATTATTCCTGTGCCGATGGCAAATCGACCTTATATGTCGAATAAGCCAGTAGCAAGTAAGCTAAAACCACTCAATATTTCTGAACCTGAGGGCAAAAACTTTAGCATTACAGGTCAAACCATACATTGGGGGAACTGGTGTTTGCATGTGGCCTTAGACTCTCGTGTTGGCTTACAACTTTCAACTGTGACTTATAAAGACAAAGGCGTTAAGCGTAAAGTCATGTATGAAGGGAACTTGGGTGGAATGGTGGTTCCATATGGTGACCCTGATATTGGATGGTACTTCAAATCTTATTTGGACTCTGGCGAATATGGTATGGGTACGCTGACCTCATCTATTCTTCCTGGAACAGATGCACCCGACAACGCTGTTTTACTTGATGCTGTGATCGCAGACTATAAAGGCCAGCCACAAGTAATTCCAAATGCAATTGCCATTTTTGAGCGATATGCCGGACCTGAATATAAACATCACGAAATTTTTGGTAACCAAGATGCGAGTGAGGCCCGCCGTGAACTGGTGGTGCGCTGGATTAGTACAGTTGGAAACTATGATTACATGTTTGACTGGGTATTTGCCCAAAATGGTGTAATTGGGATTAATGCGGGTGCAACGGGGATTGAAGCTGTTAAAGGTGTTAAATCACGCACTATGCATGACAGTACCGCTAAAGAAGACACCAAATATGGAACTTTAATTGACCATAATATTGTAGGTACAACGCATCAGCACATCTATAACTTCCGCTTAGATATGGATGTTGATGGGGAAAATAACAGCTTTATGCATATGGACCCTGTGGTGAAAGCCAATGACAAAGGTGGTGTTCGTACAAGCTCAATGCAAATTGATAGTAAAGTGATTAGTAATGAGCAAAATGCGGCTGAAAAATTTGATCCATCCACTATTCGCTTACTCACGAATTTCAACAAGGAAAATAAATTAGGCAATCCGGTTTCTTACCAACTCATTCCGTTTGCAGGTGGAACACACCCTGTGGCCAAAGGAGCCAATTTCTCTAAAGATGAATGGTTATTTAAACGTTTGAACTTTATGGATAAGCAAATTTGGGTGACTCAGTACAATCCAGACGAACGCTACCCTGAAGGGAAATATTCAAACCGTTCAACTCATGACACAGGATTAGGACAATTCATTGGCAACAATGAGAATATTGAAAATAAAGACCTTGTGGTGTGGATGACAACAGGAACAACCCATGTGGCACGTGCTGAAGAGTGGCCAATCATGCCAACAGAATGGGTAAATACACTCATCAAACCTTGGAACTTCTTTGACAGTACCCCGACTTTAAACTTGGGTGAAGACGAGCAAAACACACAGCACGACCATCACTAAACGGGTGCATGATCTAGAGTGGGTAACGAATCAGTTACCCACACTTGAGCACGGTTAGGCCGTTCGCAAAAAAGGAATTTCTCAATGAAAAATTTATTTTCTCAGGTTGTGAGAGGGACTCTCTTTGTCTCATTTTTTTCAACTGTGCATGCTGGTGAGCTTGAAATTAAGCCAACTTTTGAAGCAACTTTTGGGGCTTTTAGTAGCGGCAAAAGCTATAACGGCGAAAACCTAGATGATGAAAGAGTCAATTGGCAAGAAGGTCATCTTAAATATGGTGCGAAGGGAAACTATACCTTTAAAAACAATCAGCTCTATGCAAGCTTGAGCGGTATTAGCTCGGCAACATTTGGTGATGGTGACGCCGGCCAAAATAGTAATGGCAAAGAACGTAAAACAGATGTGAATGAATGGATTATTGGTTTTAAAGATGGCACCAATAAAGATGAATTAACGACCTATGATTTAAGTATTGGTCGACAAAATATCATGATTGGTGATGGGTTCTTCATTGCGGGTGATGCATTAAATCTCGGTAAAGCACCTGCGGAGGGCATACTAGATCGGGGCGGGGCATATTATCTGGCAGCTCGTCGAAGCTTTGATTTTACAAGTTTGCTTCAATACAAACCGCAGGAAAATACAACGCTAAAGCTGGCTTATTTAAAGTCCGACAATAAAGCACAATTTTCCCCAGAACTCTTTGTGACTGATCTGATGTATCAGCTTAAAGATAAGGGCGTTGGGTTTACCTATTTAAATGTATTAGATCTTAAAGATGCTGAACATGTTTCAGGACGACAAGACCTTAAAAATTATGCTTTACGTTTGAATTATCAACCTTTACCAGAACTACAGGTTAAAACTGAGTTTGTAGTTCAAGATAAAAAAGATAGCCACGAAAATGCTGGCTACTTAGCGCTGAACTATAACTTTTTATCTTCAAAATATACGCCTTCATTAGGCTACCGCTTTAGTCATTTTTCAGACCAATACGACACTATGTTTTATGGGAATACAGTCGGCTTTGGCACATGGTTTCAGGGTGAAGTTGCCGGAAACTATGCGGGTCCATTTAATAAAAATGCAGATATTCATCAAGTTTCTTACATGATGAACTTGAAAGAAAATTTTATGTTGGGTGCTTTGGCTTATAAGTTTAAAACACTAAATAAGTCTTTAGCCAATGTGGATGGTCATGAGCTGGATGTGTTTTCAGTCTGGTCGGTTAATAAAAAATTCAATGTTATTCCTTTAGTGGGACTCTATAAACCAAAACACGATATCTATAGCGGTGGTACTCAAAACTACGATGACAAAACCAATGTCTATGCGCAGTTAATTTTGCAATACATCTATTAAATTAGAGCGAAGGAGACCGTATTTATTGGCGGTGCATTCATAGAAATAAAATTAGGATGAAATCAGATGAATCAACAATATGACTATATCGTGATTGGTGCTGGCTCAGCAGGCTGTGTAGTCGCAGCACGACTATTAGAAGCCAAGGCAGGGCGTGTTCTTGTTCTAGAGGCAGGAAGCCGAGATAGCAGTATGTTTCATACTATACCTGCAACAGTAGTTAAAGTATTCCAGCAAAAATCATGGCAATACATGACTGTTCCGCAGAAATATTGTAATCATCGTGAAATGATCCTTGCACAAGGAAAAGTGTTGGGAGGTGGAAGCTCGGTTAATGGCATGATCTATTGCCGAGGCCAACGACAGGATTATGATTTATGGGCCTCGGAATGGGGATGCAATCAGTGGTCTTATCAACATGTGCTGCCTTTTTTTAAGAAAGCAGAAAAAAATGAAAGTCTTGCTGATGAATATCATGGACAAAATGGCATTTTACCTGTCAGTGAAAACCGTTATCGCCATCCTTTAACGCTTGCTTGTATTAAAGCAGGTCAACAAATGGAGATGAATTACGTCAATGATATTAATGGTTGGGATCAGGCGGGTGTAGGGTTTTATCAAACTACTACTCAAAACGGTTCTCGGGCGAGTACCTCAAAAACTTATTTAAAGTCAGTCGAAAACCACCCAGACCTTACGGTTATTACGGATGCCTTGGTACATAAAATTGAAACTCAAGGTGATCAGGTTACTGGGGTGACTTATAGTGTTGGCGGAAAATCACCAATTACGGTACAGGCTCAAAAAGAAGTCATTCTGAGTGCTGGTGCAATTGGCAGTCCTAAGGTTTTATTACTTTCGGGAATTGGTCCAAAACAGCATTTAGATGAACTCGGAATAGAATGCATTCGTGACTTACCTGTAGGTGAAAATTTTCACGACCATTTGCATATGTCGGTTAATGCGACAGTAACAACCAATAATAGTCTGCTCGGTGAAGACCAAGGTTTAGCCGCAGTACGACACTTTTTACAGTGGTGTTTTACACGTTCAGGATTGTTAACCACCAATATTTTAGAGGGTGGTGGTTTTATTGACACCAATAACAATGGTCGACCTGATGTCCAATTTCATTTTTTACCTGTGCTAGATAATTTCGATAATACTCCTGGTGAAAAAGCAGTGGCACAGGCACATGGCCTTACCATTAAAGTCGGACATGTACAGCCAAAAGCACGTGGGACTTTACGTTTAAGCAGTAAAGATCCAAAAGATTTGCCTGTCATTGACCCTAATTATCTAGGACATCAAGAAGATATTGATGCAAATATCCGTGCGGTACAGGCCGGACTTCGCCTATTACAACAACCAGCATTGAAAGCGATTGTCAAAGAAGTGATTGAGCCTGCAAATGTCGATCCTGATGATATTGAAGCGATTGATAAATGGATGCGTCAGAACATTAAAACGGTCTATCACCCCGCAGGTAGCTGCAAAATGGGTAATGCTCTACAAGATTCGGTCACAGATCAGACGCTTAAAGTACATGGTTTCAAAAACTTACGTGTGGTGGATTGTTCTATTTGCCCACAAGTTCCAAGCGGTAATACCAATGCAATTGCCATCATGATTGGTGAGCGTGGTGCCGACTTTATTTTGAATCAGGTCGCGTAGTTGCTGCCATAACAAAATTTTAGAAATGAAAAGAGGAAAAGAAAATGAGTGAAGTTCAGATTTTAGAAAGCGTACAACAATTTATGGCACGTCAACATGGACATTTTATTGATGGAAAGTTAGTTGTTGCCGAGCTTTTAGATAAAGTGAATATTGTGAATCCATCGACTGAACAAGTGGTTGCTCAAATTAGTATTGGTAGTCAACACGATGTAGATAGTGCAGTGAAAAGTGCTGAACATGCTTTTCAAAATGCTTGGGCTGAAACAACGCCGTATGAACGTGGCGTTAAACTGAACAAGCTAGCCGATTTAATTGAGCAATATGGTGAAGAACTTGCACAGCTCGAATCGTTGTCTACTGGAAAACTTATCAATATTTCCCGTCATCTTGAAGTTGCACAATCCGTTATTTTCTTAAGATATTTTGCTGGTTGGGCAACCAAGATTAATGGTCAAACCATGCAACCGTCTATTCCTTCTATGCAAGGTGAGAAATATACGGCCTTTACTTTAAGGCAACCAGTAGGTGTGGTTGCAGGGATTGTGCCTTGGAATTTTTCACTGATGATTGGTGTGTGGAAAATTGGCTCAGCTTTAACAACTGGTTGTACCATTGTGCTTAAACCAAGTGAATTTGCCAGCTTATCTTTATTACGTTTAGCTGAACTTGCCATTGAGGCAGGTATTCCGGCTGGTGTAATTAATGTAGTGACAGGTAAGGGCGATACAGGGCAATATTTAATTGAATCATCGCTGGTTAAGAAAGTCTCTTTTACAGGTTCAGTGCCCACAGGTATTGCGATTGGTAAACTTGCGATAAGCAGTGATTTAACTCGGGTAAGTCTAGAGCTGGGCGGTAAAAATGCAATAGCCGTTTTGGCCGATGCAAATATTGATGAGATTTTACCAACTTTGTTGCAAGCAACTTTTGTACATCAAGGCCAAGTTTGCGCATCGCCAGAGCGGTTTTTTGTACATCATACAAAATATGATGAACTTGTCGAGAAACTCTCGAAAGCACTCTCGCAGTTCAAAATTGGATCGGCTATGGATGAAGGAAGTATGTTTGGTCCGCTCTCTAATCAGCCACATTTTCTTAAAGTAAAACATTATTTAGATATGGCTAAAGCCAACAACCAGATTATTGCAGGGGGTGAGGCTCTAGATCAGACAGGATATTTTGTACAGCCGACTTTAATTTCCTTTAAAAATAAGGATGATCCTTTATTTTCAGAGGAAACTTTTGGTCCAGTGGTTGGGATAATGCCATTCGAAACTGATGAAGAACTCGTTCAACTGATGAATCAGTCGCGCTTTGGTTTAACCGCAAGTATCTGGACAAATGACTTATCTAAAGCTTTGCGTTTAATTCCTAAGATTGAAGCAGGGACCTTGTGGGTCAATATGCATACGTTCTTAGACCCATCAGTTCCATTTGGCGGGGTAAAAGCTTCAGGAATTGGCAGAGAGTTTTCTGATGCATTTATTGAAGATTACACCGAATTAAAATCGGTCATGATTCGGTATTAATTTTAAAAACTAAATGCAGATATAAAAATGGCCCCTATAGGCCATTTTTTTGAATCATTAAATTAACCTAATAAAAAATCCTTTAGGATTTTATTAAAAGCTTCGGGTTGCTCTACATTGGAAATATGAGAAGCATCTATTTCTACAAGTTTTGATTGTGGAATGCGTTGCTGCATAAATTCACCATCTGTAACAGTCGTTACAGGGTCTTGAGTTCCAGCAATCACCAATACAGAAATTTTAATGTCTTTTAACTGCTCACGGACATCCGCTTTAGCCAAAGCCTCACAACAATTGGCATAACCCATTGCGCTGCCAGCACTTAAGTCGTTACACAGGTTGTTGACAATAGAAGGATGACTTTGGATAAAGGGATCTGTAAACCATCGCGAAGCTGCTGTAGCGGCGATTGGCTGTAAACCTTGCTCACGTACTAATTTTGCACGGTCAAGCCATGCCTGTTCTTGTCCAATTTTAGCGGCAGTATTTGCCACAACTACATGACTAAAACGGTCAGGGTAGTGAATTGCCAGCCATTGACCAGTTAAACCGCCCATAGAAATACCACAAAAAGCAGCTTTGCTAATATTTAGATGGTCAAGTAAACGGATAACGTCTTCACTTAGTTGCGCTATAGTGTATGGGCCGTCAGGCGTAGATGATGAACCGTGACCACGCGTGTCATAGCAGATCACAAAAAAATGATCTTTTAACTCATTAAACTGTTTTTGCCACATGCCATAATTGGTGCCCAAAGAATTGGAAAACACCAGAGCAGGGGAAGATGGCTCGCCAAAAGTTTGATAGTTAATTTGTGCATCGGCAGATTGAAAAGATGGCATTTGTTTCTCCTTAAAGTGCTTCAACACGTTCAATAATCAATGCGATACCTTGACCTACACCAATACACATTGAGCACAAAGCATAACGACCACCTGTTTGCTCAAGCTGGTTTAGGGCTGTGGTCACGAGGCGTGCACCTGATGCACCCAGTGGATGGCCCAATGCAATTGCACCACCATTTGGATTTACCTTGCTGCTATCATCTGGCAAGCCTAAATCACGGGTAACTGCCAAAGCTTGTGCAGCAAAAGCTTCATTCAACTCAATCACATCCATCTGATCTAAAGTCAGGTTGGCTTGTTTAAGTAGTTTTTTAATCGCTGGCGCTGGAGCAAAACCCATAATGCGTGGTTCTACACCCACCGCTGTTGAAGCAATGATCTTGGCACGCGGTTTTAGGTTATAAGCTTGAACTGCTTCGTCAGATGCAATCAGCAGAGCGGCTGCACCATCATTAATGCCTGAAGCATTCCCCGCAGTAACTGTGCCATCTGCTTTAACCACAGGTTTAAGTTTGCTTAAACCTTCAAGCGTAGTAGATGCACGTGGATGTTCATCAGTATCAATCACAACAGCATCACCCTTACGCTGAGGGATTTCAACTGCCACGATTTCTTTAGAAAAAAAGCCTTTGGCTTGCGCGCTTGCGGTGCGTTGTTGGCTCACCAAGGCAAACTGGTCCTGATCTGCACGATTGACGTTGAACTGTTCAGCCACGTTTTCTGCAGTCTGGGGCATGGTGTCTACACCATACAATTCTTTAAGTTTTGGGTTAATGAAGCGCCAA
>NZ_JBWZIF010000020.1:0-42781 GCF_056735735.1 Acinetobacter sp. V116_7 | reverse complement strand
TTGGAGCGGGAAACGAGACTCGAACTCGCGACCCCAACCTTGGCAAGGTTATGCTCTACCAACTGAGCTATTCCCGCGTGCCGCTTATAATACATTAAGCGAAACATGGGTCAACAACTTTATGCAAATAAATATGCTGATTGCATAAAATAAAATCAGAAATGAGCAATTAGATGTATTTTTATCGTTAAGTTGCCGAATAAATAGACATTTTGTTTGAGGCCAAAGCATACAAGAGCAACTTTTGTTTGTGTGCAGACAGGGTATACTAGGTTCAAATATACGAATAATCGTAAAGGAAAAGCTATGAGTCTTGAACAACAATTGATTGAACGGTTACAAACCCTTGCACCTAGCCATTTGGAAGTTATCAATGAGTCTGCTGGACATGGTGGTTATTTCCCAGGTAAAGAGTCACATTTTAAAGTGATTGTAGTGAGTGAAGAATTTAACGGATTACGTTTGGTTCAACGCCATCAAAAAGTTTATGCCTTAGCTTCAGATTTAATGAATCCAGGGCAAATTCATGCTTTAGCAATTCATGCTTATTTACCAAGTGAGTGGCAAGGTCAGGCACCTGCTAGCCCAGAATGTGCACATGCACCTAAAAGCTAAGGGTTAATTTCATGGATGCACATTTACTGACTAAAATTATTCACATGACCGCGGTGGCTGCCGCACTTATAGTTTTTGTATTACGCGCTTCAACTCTGTTTGTAGGCGTGCAAGGTGAACAACCAAATCCGGCGGGACGTAAAATATTAGTTGCCTTACAACATCTATCATTTACCGTAGTTTTTATTACTGGCGCAATTTTATTGGTCATGAAAGACTTTCAGGTACAGCCGTGGTTTTACGCTAAAATTATTCTATTTTTAGTCTTGTTATCTTCCCTTATGAAAGCCTTTAAAAAAGATGACACTCTTTTATTAGCGCAACGTAGGGCCGGTTTAATGATTAGCGCTATCGCATTTATTGCTATTATTATTTTAGTGATTGTGAAGCCTGTTTTTGCTTAATTGTTCTACATTCTTTGCCTTTTTGCTTAAGCTCTAGGTTAAACTGCGTACAGTAAAAAAATATGCAGAGGGAAACATGTTAACTCGTGTGGTGTTTAACCAAAAAGGCGGTGTAGGGAAATCAAGTATTACTGTAAATTTGGCCGCAATTAGTGCCAAACATGGCTTAAGGACATTGGTCATTGATCTTGATCCTCAAGCCAATTCTAGTCAGTACCTTTTAGGGGATGACGCAACCTATTCTGCTGAAAAATCAATTATAGAACCAAATATCGAAAATTTCTTTGATGATGTGTTGGGAAACAATCAACAAAAGGGTTTAATCGGTAATGCGTTAGGTTCGATTTTAAAAGCCCCACGAAATAAAGATATTGATAGCTTTGTACACTCAACTCCTTTTGCAAAATTAGACGTGCTTCCTGCCAGCCCAACACTTGGTGCTCTTGAACATGCACTTGAAAGTAAACATAAAATTTATAAATTACGTGATTCAATTCAAAACTTAATTGGACGATATGATCGTATCTATATAGATACACCACCTGCATTTAACTTTTTTACTTTGTCAGCACTGATAGCAGCAGATAAAGTCTTAATTCCCTTCGATTGTGATGTCTTTTCAAAGCGCGCGTTACAAACATTGATTGAAAATGTTCTCGAAACGCAAGATGATCATAATGATCGCTTGGAAATTGAAGGAATTGTCGTCAACCAATTTCAAGCTCAAGCAAAATTACCTCGGGAAGTGGTTCAGCAGTTGAAAGATGAAGGTTTGCCTGTACTTAATAGCATGTTACCGCCTTCGGTTTTAATGAAAGAATCGCATCAGAAAAATTTACCTTTGGCTCATTTGGCACCAGAACATAAATTGACTCAAGCTTATGAGACATTGTTTGGTGAAATTGAGCCAAAACGATAAGAGAAAAATGATGAAAGGCTTATATATTGCGCCTTTGGTGGCAGCCACTTTATTACTAGGCGCTTGTGCGACGACGGTAAAACCGACTTACGTGTCTCCGACACAATATCAATCTTTGGGCTGCCAACAGCTGCAAAGTGAATATAACCGTATCCAACAATATATCGACAATGGTGTCCAAACTCCGAAAAGTACCGGTATGGGTGTTGGACTTGGACTCGGTGGCGGCTGGGGACGAGGCGGTTGGGGATTCGGTCCATCTATCTCTGTCAATATGGGACAATCTTCTTCAACGAAAAATACTGAACTTTCACGTGTTTTAGGTCAGCAAGAAGCCATAGTTCAGGCTGCTCAATTCAAAAACTGTCCAATTATTGTTCGAAAAAAGACGAATTAATAGTCGATTTTGCATCACAATATGCTAATTAAGGCATATTGTGATGAATAAAGTTTAGCAAAATGTTTCATAATAAAATCAATATAAATCAATACATTTGAAATTTTAAAGCTTAATAATTTCTGTGTTTTCTATAATCAAAAGCCCTCACAAACTTGCTATATTTTGCCTATTTCGTTTAAGGTGGCCCCATCTTGGATGTTGTGGAAATTTTATGATTGAGAGTTGGTTTTTTGTATTGGCAATGTTGGCTGTGTTGCTTATTCCGGGTCCGACAAATGCTTTACTTGCAACCGCTGCTCATTCTCAAGGTTTATCTAAAGCATTCTGGCTTATTCCAATGGAATGGTTAGGCTATGCCTACGGGATTAGCTTTTGGGCTGTATTTATTCATTTAGCCGCTCCAATTTGGCCAGCACTGCTGCTCATTTTGCATATTACGAGTGTGTTCTATGTATTCTGGCTTGCTTTTCACTTATGGAAGAACACCCACTTACAACAGTTCAGTCAAAGTCACCGTAATATTCGACCACGTCAATTATTCTTATCTACCTTAAAAAATCCTAAAGCTTTGTTGTTTGCAGCGGGGATTTTTCCTGCTGAAGCATGGAATTCGCCTGAAAATTTTCTCATCGTGTTTGGTGTTTTTTCATTAATTCTGATTCCGGCAGCAAGTTTCTGGATGCTTTTTGGACGAGCGTTGTTAGCGGGTCCAATCAAAAAAATAAAAGCCGATCATTTATATAAAGGATCGGCTATGTTGCTCATTTTATGTATGCTTCCGGTGGTATTCCGTTTCTTCTAATTAGTCTCGAACATTGGCTTTTCGGTTTTTGAGTTTTTCACGTAGAAATCCGATGATGCCAGGTAAAACACTAATAATAATGATGCCGAAAATAAGATGGGTAAAGTTATCTTTAACGATTGGCATATTTCCAAATAAATAGCCTAAAGTTACAAAAGAAGCGACCCAACACAATGCTCCAATCAGGTTATAAGTTAGGAAAAACTTATAATTCATACTACCAGCCCCAGCAACAAATGGCGCAAAGGTGCGGGCAAATGGAACGAAGCGAGCAAAAATAATCGTCTTGCCGCCATGGCGAGCAAAGAATTCTTGAGTTTTAACTAAGTGCTGTTTATTAATGAATCGGGAATTCATTTCAAACACACGTGGACCGATAAAACGTCCAATATGGTAGTTTACCGTGTCACCTAAAACGGCAGCAATGAAGAGTAGAGTACCCAGTACCCATGGATCCATCGCACCTGTAGATGCTGCTAAAGCACCAGCTGCAAATAGCAAACTATCTCCCGGTAAGAACGGCATAACCACTAAACCGGTTTCAACAAAAATAATTAAAAATAGAATGCCATAAATCCACGTTCCGTAATTTATAATAAATTCGGCGAGATGTTGATCAACGTGTAGAATAAAATCAATAAGTTCCATGATAAGAGCAAGTGGTAAACCGTGCTCAAATCCTAGCAGTGAGCCTATAGAAAGTCAGTATAAAGCATCAAAAAAATACAAATTGATCATCTCGTTTATGCAACGATATATATGGATTTTGAGTATTTAATTATCAATGTCCCAAACCTAGAATGAGCTCATCAATAAATAAGCATTTAAATAAAGGTGGCAATATGTTTAATCCAAATGTAGTGGTCAAAAATATCGTAACGCAATCAGGCGCAGACAGTTTCATTAGCCTTATTGCGCGTCTTCTTATCGCCTATATCTTCCTTGTTGCAGGTTGGGGGAAAATTACTGGTTATGCAGCAACTGCTGGATATATGGAAGCAATGGGGGTTCCAGCTGGAATTCTTCCTTTAGTGATCTTGGTTGAGTTTGGTGGTGGTTTAGCCTTGTTATTTGGTTTCCAAGCACGCTTTGCAGCTTTTGGACTTGGAATCTTTAGTATTCTTACTGCATTTTTATTCCACCAAGGTGGTGCTGATGCAGCGGCACAATATAACAATGGCATCCATTTCATGAAAAACCTTGCAATGGCAGGTGGTTTATTCTTTCTGATGCTTCATGGTGCTGGACGTATTAGTTTGGATCATGCAATCGAGAAATAATATTCAAGACAAAATAAAAACCGGATGATCAACTCATCCGGTTTTTTTTATTTCTAGGGACGTAAAATTAGAGCATGAACTGGATTTGTAATTCCCCAACAACAAAACCAAGTACTGCACCTACTGCAATAAGTGCCCACTCATCTTCTTTAAACGCAGGGCGTAACATACCTTCAAATTCAGATGGTGTTAGTTTTTGCATACGTTCAATTAAAGTACTGCGAATATTCATAGCATCTTCTGCATAAGATTCTACGTATTTCATCGTCTCTGGAAGCCGTTGCATAATACGTTCAGCAACTTGCGATTTCATATCCTGATATTTTTCTCCGCCAATTGCGTAAACAACAAGTGGACGAATCACACCTGCTTGCATATCAATTTCTTGTTTGACATGGCGGTTAACCAGATCAATAACACGCGCAGAATGTGTACCAGAAAATAATTCTTCCATCATGTGGCGAGAAGTTAAAAGCTGTTTGGAAATTAGCGCTGCGTAGTCGGCGGCAACTTCATTTTGACGTTTAATAAATAAACCTTGCCACGTATAGCCCAATATTTTCTTAGGATAAAGTGGTCTAAACATCATTTGTAATGCAATCCAGTCACTGAAAAAACCCACAAAGCCGCCAAACATTGGCAGCATCCAAGGGTATTTACCTTGTGTGATAATCCAGCACAGCATCTGAATCACACCAATGCCGAAGCCAAATACAAATCCGACATTACTAAAAAATTTAAATTCTTGTTTGCCCACTCGTTTAAAAATATTGTTGAGTAGGCGTTTGTCTTTAAGCAAGTTGCTAATAACAAGATGTTTAATATCAAAATATCGGTTCACATCACGTTGTACTTCACTCATGATGTGCTCAACAATCTCGGGCGCTTTTGATTGCACACGACGAATGAGTCTTTGACGCGCAAACTCTGGCATGCCTTCCCATAATCCCGGCTGATACTCTTGCGCAACATCACGGGTAATATCTTCAGCTGCGGCAAGCAGTGGTTTTTCTATTTCTTTGGCAATACGTTTAGGATCTAGGCGTGCAAAAATTTCTTCAGGTTTAATGAGTTTGGCTGTCATGAGCTCAACAGCAATTGTTGCCATTTTCTCGGCTTTGCGTGGCACGATACCTTGCCAACCTAGAAATGGTTTAATGCCTTTAAACTCAAGTGGCGAAAACATCATCTGAATGGCGATTACCTTGGTGATGTAGCCAATTAAACCACTCATAAAAGGAATAGAGATATACAACCAAAAATGTTGCTGGAAATCTGCAATCATAGTTTGAAGCATTGTTGTTCCTTAGATTTCTATTGATTTTGATAGGGGGCAACAAGCCATAAAAATGGATAATTGTTTAAGCACAGACAAATATCGCTTATGGTATTTACCTTTCCATGGTAATGCCTGTTTTATCGGCTCATCTTAACATCAAATTCATGGTGATGTTGCATAGAATGTGATGAATTTATCAATACGTATGAAGTTTTTAAGACTAATCCAGATGTTTGATAAATATAAGTAAATATTAATTTATGTCAAAGAATTCAACGATAGAAATGATTCAGAAATGAAAAAAATAAGATATATGATGATTTGCGGTGCGCCGAAGCGTGAAAAATGTTAAAATGGCGCGCTTAATTCTTTTGCCATTTAGTGGTTTGTCATGACTACCAATACTCAAATTACTGAAGATCGTATCCTGATTCTGGATTTCGGCTCTCAATATAGCCAGCTCATTGCACGTCGTGTACGTGAAGCCGGCGTTTACTCTGAAATGTATGCTTTTGATATGTCTGAAGAAGACGTTCGCGCTTTTAAGCCAAATGGCATTATTTTGTCAGGTGGACCTGAGAGTGTGCATGAAGAAGGCAGCCCACGTGCACCACAAGTAGTGTTTGAGTTGGGTGTTCCAGTATTGGGTATTTGCTATGGCTTGCAAACCATGTCTGAACAGTTAGGCGGTAAAGTTGAGCCAGGTACTGTACATGAGTTTGGTTATGCCGAAGTTGATATCGTTAAACGTGACCAACTGATTGGCAACTTACAAGATCGTGAAGACCAACTTCATGTCTGGATGAGCCATGGCGACAAAGTGAGCCAGATTCCAGAAGGTTTTAGCATTACTGCAAGCACACCAAGTTGTCCTGTTGCTGCTGTAAGTGACGAAACACGCCGTTTCTATGGTGTGCAATTCCACCCAGAAGTAACGCACACGGCAAAAGGTGAAGAATTACTTGCAAATTTTGTTCATAAAATTTGTGGATGTGGTGGTCTTTGGACACCTGAGCACATCATTGATTTGCGTGTAGAACAACTACGTGAACAGATCGGTGATGAAAAAGTTCTTTTAGGTCTTTCTGGTGGTGTTGACTCATCTGTCGTTGCTGCGCTTTTACATAAAGCAATTGGCGACCAGTTAACATGCGTATTTGTTGACAACGGTTTACTTCGTTTAAACGAAGGTGACCAAGTAATGCAAATGTTTGCTGAAAACATGGGTATCCGTGTTATTCGTGCAGATGCTGAACAACGTTTCTTAACTGCATTGGCTGG
Organism: Acinetobacter sp. V116_7; assembly: GCF_056735735.1. Lineage (NCBI taxonomy): Bacteria > Pseudomonadati > Pseudomonadota > Gammaproteobacteria > Moraxellales > Moraxellaceae > Acinetobacter > Acinetobacter sp. V116_7. The sequence goes on along the minus strand of NZ_JBWZIF010000020.1, from coordinate 35,801 downwards.
TGAAGTTGATCCAGAGAAAAAACGTAAAATCATTGGTCGTGAGTTTATTGAAGTTTTTGCTGAAGAAGCACGTAAACTTGATGGCGTGAAATTCTTAGCACAAGGTACGATTTACCCAGACGTAATCGAATCTGCTGCAAGTAAACAAGGTAAAGCACACGTTATTAAATCTCACCACAATGTGGGTGGCTTACCAGACGATTTAGAGTTTGAGTTAGTTGAACCTTTACGTGACTTGTTTAAAGATGAAGTTCGTAAATTAGGTACGACACTTGGCTTACCACACAGCATGATTTACCGTCATCCATTCCCGGGCCCTGGTTTAGGTGTTCGTATTTTGGGTGAAGTGAAAAAAGAATATGCAGATATTCTTCGTCTTGCTGATGATATCTTTATGCAAGAGCTTCGCGACAGCGGCTGGTATGACAAAACAGCTCAAGCATTTGCCGTATTCCAACCTGTTAAGTCAGTTGGTGTAGTCGGTGATGGCCGTCGTTATGCATGGGTAATCGCACTTCGTGCAGTTGAAACAGTTGACTTTATGACAGCTCGTTTTGCACATTTACCATATGAACTAGTTGATAAAATCTCAACACGTATTATGAATGAAATTAAAGATGTATCACGTGTTGTATACGACGTGTCATCTAAACCACCAGCAACGATTGAGTGGGAATAATTTTCCCCAGTTAGTTGGTAAGGAAAAGGACGCGTTAGCGTCCTTTTTTATTACTTAACTTTTAAAGACTAAAATTAATTTTGATAATTATCAAAATGATAGATCTATTCTTATTACTTATTCTTGAAAAAAGATATATTAAGATATATCTTAATAATTATAAATTGATCATTTTTAGGTTTTAAAAGATGAAACAACAATCAGAACATCATCATGCTGAACACAATGGGCATCATCGAGAACATCACCGTTCAGGGCGTCGTGGAAGACTTTTTGAAGCTGGACGTATGAAACTTTTAGTACTTCACCTCATTCAGCAAAGCCCAAAGCATGGCTATGAAATTATTAAAGAAATAAGTGATTTGGTAGGCGATGGCTATACCCCGAGTGCAGGAACAATTTATCCAACGCTAACTAGTCTTGAAGAAATGAATTTAATTAATTTGCTAGACGTAGAGCGTAAGCAATATCAAATCACAGAGGTCGGAGAGGCTTACTTAACTGAACAACAAGATAAGTTGAATGAGCTATTAGAAAAACTACGTTTAAGACGAGAAATCCACAGTAATGATGAATTAATCGAAATTCACCGTGCAATGGAAAACTTAAAGACTGCCTTACGTTTGAAGTTGAACTCGGCAGGTTTACAGCAAGAGCAGATTTATCAAATTGCCGAAAAAATTGATCAAGCTGCGGTTGCAATTGGGCGATTATAGGTTGGAAATAGAAATGTTAGACCTACAGCATAAAATCAAAGAAGCGGGCCTAAAAGTCACTCATCCAAGACTTGCTGTTTTGTCTTTAATTCAGCAGCAAGCAGAAGATCTGACTGTTAAACAGATTTACCAAAAGTTATATACCCCAAAACAGAAATTAAGTTTAGCCACAGTTTATCGGGTAGTGAACGACTTAGTCGGAGCGGGTTTAATTTCAAATCGTCAGCCACAACGGGATGAAGCTAAATTTAATTTGCCAACAGTCGAGAATGATCAATTATTGCAAATTCGCTGTACAGATTTAACGGTCGCTAAACAAGACGAATTTTTAGCGTCTTTACAGTCAGTGTTTACAGCGTTTCAAGTCGACCTTAAACAGGTTGAAATTATTCAAAGTCATTAATTTAAAATAGAGAATTTATATATGAAACAACATCAATATCATGTCACTGTACAACATCTAAAAAACGCGAAAGGAGAAGCCTCTACCTATACTGAACGTCTTGAGTTCTATGCGGGAAATCATGACGATATTTTTGAAATTGTCGAGCGCTTAAAAAAAGCAGATTTTTTTGACGATGAAACTACAAAATCTTTTGGTGTTGGCTTGAAGTTATTTAGTGAAGTTATGTTAGAAAATCGAGACCATCCACTATTTCAAGAGTTTTTTCCTCAATTTGGGCAATTTATGAAAAACTTAAAACAGCTCGTTAAAACTCAATCATCTTAAGCTGCTCAATGCAGCTTTATTATTTTCTATAATTAAAAAAAATTGATTGTCTCATTCATAACACCCTGTGTATTACTAAAAGACTATATTGAATAATGAGTGTATTGTTAAGATCATTAGAACAACTCATTGCAAAAGCATAGGTAAAAGAGAGTAATATCATGAGCAATAATAATGATTACGATATTTCTGATTCAAAGGATTGCGAGAAATTTGCCAATCAGTTTATTCAGGAATTTCCAATTCGCTCTGCTGAAATTGGACAGGGGACAGTCATTAAGCGGGCTTTACCTAGCCGACAAAAACGAATGATTGGAGCATGGTGTTTCTTAGATCATGCAGGCCCAGTCACCTTTCCTGCGGGTGATGGTTTAGATGTTGGTCCTCATCCTCATATTGGTTTGCAAACTTTCACTTGGATGATTGAAGGGACCATGATGCATACCGATAGCTTGGGTTCAAAACAACTTATTCGACCTAAGCAAGTGAACTTAATGACGGCGGGTCATGGCATTTCACATACAGAAGTTGCGCCTGATACAGAAACTCAAATGCACGCTGCGCAGCTTTGGATTGCTTTGCCAGATCAAAAGCGCAATATGGATCCGAAATTTGAACATTACCCAGAGCTACCTGTTGTTGAAAAAGACGGTCTAGAATTTACTGTTCTTGTAGGTGAATATTTGGCAACGACTTCTCCAGTAGTGGTTCATACGCCGTTAGTGGGTGTCGACTTAATTGCTACCGAAGATACTAAAACCCGTATTCCATTAAATCCTAATTATGAATATGGCTTTATGGCATTAGAAGGTGTTGCCCATGTAAATGGTCATGAGTTAACTGCTGACAACATGGTTGTTTTGGATACTGGACTGAGTGAAATTGAGATTGAAGTAAAAAAAGGCAATCGTATTCTTTTGATTGGTGGTGAACCGTTTGAAACGCCAATTTTACTCTGGTGGAATTTTGTTGCACGTACAATGGATGATTTAAAAGAAGCGCGCGAGCAATGGATTAACCATGATGCGCGTTTTGGTGAAATTCCAGATTATGTTGGTGCACGTTTAGAAGCCCCTGTTCTTCCAGATCAAATGAGAGCATCAAAATGACAGCAGTAATCGCAAGTAGTAAAGCAAAGCCTCTTGCTGAACAATGGAAGGGTGAAATCACCAGTGGACGTCATCAATATTTTTGTGATGAGCCTGAAAAACTTGAAGGGCAGGACCAAGGCCCAGCACCCTATGATTTACTCACCGGAAGTTTAGCCGCGTGTACGCTCATTACTTTAAGAATGTATGCGAAGCATAAGGGGTATGATTTTGGTGAATTCTCGGTTGAAATTGATTTTCATACCAATAGAGAGCATGAAGAACATATTGAACGTCGTATCGTTTTTAAAGACTTACCAGATGAAGAACTTCAGCAAAAAATCTTAACGGTATGTAGTAAAACGCCAGTGACTAAAACTTTGTTACGTAGTTTAGACATTCATACTGTGCTTGTTACAGTGTAAAAATGCTATTTTGTGGAGGTGGATGATTTTATATCCATTCCACAAATGGAATAAAACAGCATGTTCACATGCTGTTTTTTATGTAAAAAGAAAAATAAAAGCAGGCAATAACATGATTAGTGTACACCACCTGGAATGTTCGCGATCGTTTCGAATTTTATGGGCTTTAGAAGAATTAAGCTTAGATTATGATATTCATTATTATCAACGCTTACCTAACTATTCCGCTCCAGAAACATTGAAATGTATTCATCCTTTAGGTAAAGCTCCGATTTTGACTGATGATGAGCAAGTCATCGCAGAATCTGCTGTGATCTTGGAATATTTACAGCAGCGTTATGATCAGAAGCAGCAATTTAAACCTACACAGCCCCAAGATTTACAGCAGTATATTTATTGGATGCACTATGCTGAAGGTTCACTTATGCCACTATTAGTCATGACTTTAGTCATGAATAGTGTAAACAAGCATGTGCCATGGTTAATTCAACCAGTAGCAAAAAGAATCACGGAAGGCGTGAAGGCAAATTTTGTTCGCCCACGTATGAAAGATCATATTAGTTTTTTAGAAAACTATTTGGCAGAGCATGAATATTTCGCAGGCGATTTTTCATTTGCTGATATTCAAATGAGTTTCCCACTGGAAGCTTTGCAATCACGTTTGCAAGGGAAATACCCTAATATTCAGGCTTTCTTACATCGTATTCAGCAAAGACCCGCATTTCAGAAAGCGAAACAAAAGGGAATGGGTACTAATGAAAGGAATTGTGCTGATATTTAAAAGAAAAGGAACAATTATTTGTTCCTTTTTTATTTGCCGTTTACTTGCGTTTGATCACGATAGAATCAATGCCACTGTGTTGTAAGGTTTGTTGAGCGGCCAATGCAGCATCTTGGGAGTCATAAGGACCTGAAATAACGCGGTACCATATTTGTCCATTTTCACTACTTTTGACTACATCTGCAGATAAGCCATTCAAAATGATTTCTGCACGGCGAGCGTCGGCCTGATCGGGGTCATTATAGCTGCGAACCTGTAAAATATAGGTAGGTTGCTGAGGAGCGGTAGCTGATGGATTAGCTTCAATTCCTGCACTTTCTGAAGCTGCTGGTTGAGCTGCACTTGGTGCCTCAACAATCATGGCTGTACCTTGATTTTTGCTCTCAGGAATCGCTTGTTCCGGAATAGGTGTTACTTGTTGTTGAGGTAATAGATCGTAGAAACGATAGTCTTTATTGGTATCTTCTTCTTGATAGTGTTCAGAGGTAATCTGATTTTTTGCGGGAACAGGTTGCCAAGGTTTCCAAAGCATAAGCACTACAGCGATACATAAGACCGCTAAAATAGCGACAAGTGTCCCTAACCATTTAGGAATTAGGGGCTTTTTAGGCTTGTTAGGTCTTTCAGATACACCGCGTTGCGTTTTGCCAAACACGTGGATTATTCCTCTGTATTTTGATTGTTTTAATTCGAGTTTGAGTCTCGTATTACGATGCTGAAACAGTGGTTCGTATCAGCTATTTTAACTCTACAAACCACTGCTTACTATATATTGCATGACCTTTATTTACTGTCATGCAATATAATTTTTACATAGATTCTGGTGCAGATACACCAAGCAATTCTAAACCATTGCGCAACACTTGTTGTACATTGATTGAAAGTAATAAACGTGCTTGTGTAAGCTCGGCATCATCGCTTAATACTTTATGTTCATTGTACCAACCGTGGAACAAGGCAGCTAACTCTTTCAAATAGTTACCCAACTGATGTGGTTCATACGCATTTGCAGCTCGCAACACTGCATCTGGATAAGCTGCCAATTTAGAAAGAATTTCAGTTTCAGCATCAAGAGACAAGCGTGCCGCATGCGGGCGAGCAGTGTTTACATCGAATTGTAGGTTTGTGCTTGCTGCTTTTTCTAACATGCGGCAAATACGTGCATGTGCATATTGGATGTAATACACAGCATTGTCTTTACTTTGTGACACAGCAAGGTCAAGGTCAAAGTCGATGTGTTGTTCGCTCTTACGCATTACGTAGTAGAAACGAGCCGCGTCATTGCCCACTTCTTTACGCAAGTCACGTAAAGTCACGAACTGACCTGAACGAGATGACATTTGAACCATCTCGCCACCACGCCATAGACTTACGAACTGAACTAAAAGTACAGTTAATTTTTTAGAGTCGTAACCCATCGCATCAATTGCCGCTTTTACGCGAGAAATATAACCGTGGTGGTCAGAACCCCAAATGTCGATTAGGTCCGTATAACCACGTTGTAATTTATTCAAGTGATATGCAATGTCTGATGCAAAGTATGTAGTTTGGCCATTACGACGTTTAACAACACGGTCTTTTTCATCACCAAATTCAGTTGATTTAAACCAGATGTTGCCATCTTTTTCATAAAGGAAGCCACGTTGATCAAGTGTTTCTAACGCTTCATCAATTTTTGCACTAAGAGACGCTTCGCTAAACCATTGATTGAAAGTTACACCGAAGTCAGCAAGGTCATCTTTAATGTCATCTAAAATGGCATGAAGAGCAGCTTGATGGAATACACGGTAGCCTTCACCTAACAACTGTTGTGAGTTGGCAATAAGACCATCAATATGTTTTTCTTTGTCGCCAGATAAAACGACTTTATTGCCGTCGCTATCTAGTTCTTCTGCATATTGTACGTCTTCTGGCACATCTTTGTAGACATCAGCCACTTCACGAAGGTAGGCATCGCCATCTTTATCAATAATAGTCTGTGCGATTTCTTTAACGTAATCGCCTTGATAAGCATTTTTTGGAAATACAAGGTTTTGACCAAGTAATTCTAAATAACGTAAATAAGTAGAAGTCGCCAAAATATCCATTTGACGGCCAGCATCATTCACATAATATTCACGATCAACTTTAGCACCTGTTGCTTCAAGTAACGTGGCAACAGTCATACCATATGCAGCACCACGGCCATGTCCTACATGTAGACTAGACGTTGGGTTTGCAGAAACAAATTCAACTTGGATCTTTTTCGCCGCATTCGCTTGGCTGCGACCAAAGATTTCTTTTTGTGCTTGAATCTGATCAAGAATAGCAAAGCGCTGGTCTGCATTTAAAAAGAAGTTAATAAAACCAGGTCCTGCGATTTCAGCTTTGCTGATATCTGCAACTTCTGGTAATGCAGTTAGAACTTTCTCAGCTAAATCACGTGGTTTCATACCAGCAGCTTTCGAGCCGATCATGGCAATATTACAAGCAAAGTCGCCATGGCTTCGGTCTTTGGTGCGTGTTAAGTTGCTTGTGTTTTTCCAGTCGGAAGGAAGCACCCCTTCTTGTTGAAGAGTTTGCACTGCATGGTCGAGAGCTGCTTGTATTGCCGTATTCATATCAATCGAAAATAGATGTCGCAGAAAAACGTCAAATATAGCAAATTTCCTAGGAGTTAGGGGAGTGGATTTAATATTCGAGTAATTCTTTTTGTGAAACTTACCGAGTATTATTTTTTAAATGAATATTGCAGGGTGGACTGTCTCATTATTCTGAAAACAAATAAATACAAGCCTTCTGTGATTTTCTAATCAGTAAATGACACTAAAAACCTACTATTATTTCTTGGGGAAATATATGGTAGTATTAAAATATATGGTTTAGGCCGCTAAAATTAAAATAATAAAAGATTTTTTAAAAATATAAAATTATTAAGGTATTGATATTTATTGTTTAATTTTATACATGTTTTAACTAAATAGTCTTCAATTTTACCATCACAGTTTAAAATATCTATTTTGAACGAATTAGGCTTAAGCTTATACGCACAAAGAGTTTTAGAGACCATACAAAAACGTGTTTTTCTCTACTCTAAGCTGGAAAATGAGATAGGCAATGATATCAGGACACCCAAGTAAACACCCCCTTTATATCCCATATGCAGGTTTTACACTTTTAGAGTTACCACTTTTAAATAAAGGTTCTGCTTTCACTGAAGAAGAAAGAAGTAACTTTAACTTACACGGTTTACTCCCCCATATTATTGAAACTATTGAAGAGCAGAGCCAGCGCTCTTATCAACAATATTGCGCTTTCACTGATGATATCAATCGACATATCTATCTGCGTAATATCCAAGATACCAATGAAACTTTGTTCTATCACCTAATCGAAAATCATCTTGAAGAAATGATGCCGATTATTTACACCCCAACAGTAGGTGAGGCATGTCAGCGTTTCTCTGATATCTATCGTCGTCATCGTGGTGTTTTTATTTCATATCCAGATCGTGATGTGATTGATGATATTTTGCAGAACGTAAATAAAAATAATGTAAAAGTCATCGTGATTACTGATGGTGAACGTATCTTAGGTCTTGGTGACCAAGGTATTGGCGGAATGGGGATTCCTATTGGAAAACTTTCGCTTTACACCGCTTGTGGTGGGATTAGTCCAGCTTATACATTACCAATCACAATTGATGTAGGGACGAACAATCCACAACTGTTAAATGATCCGATCTATATGGGTTGGCGTCAGCCGCGTATTAGCGGCGATGAATATTACGCATTTGTAGATATGGTGATTGATGCTGTGAAGCGTCGTTGGCCAAAAGCATTAATTCAGTTTGAAGATTTTGCACAAAAAAATGCGATGCCACTTTTAGAAAAATATCGCGATAAAATTTGCTGTTTTAACGATGATATTCAAGGAACAGCAGCAGTATCTGTTGGTAGTTTAATTGCTGCGAGTCGTGCAGCTGGCAAGCAATTAAAAGATCAGAAAATTGCTTTCTTAGGTGCAGGTTCGGCGGGTTGTGGTATCGCGGAGCAAATTGTTGCTCAAATGGTTGCTGAAGGGCTAACCGATGCAGAAGCGCGTGCTCGCGTTTATATGGTAGACCGTTTTGGTTTGATCACTGAGAATCAACCAAACTTGCTCGACTTCCAACGTAAGTTGGCACAAAAAGCTGAGGTGGTTGATCAGTGGGGCAATATTGAAGAAGTGATTTCACTACTTGATGTTGTTAAAAATGCGAAGCCTACAGTGTTAATTGGTGTTTCTGGTCAGCCTGGTTTGTTCACCGAAGAAATCATTAAGACCCTGGCGGCAAACTGTGAACGCCCAATAGTCATGCCATTGTCAAACCCAACTTCACGTGTTGAAGCTGTACCTGCTGATATTGTGGAGTGGACTGAAGGCAAAGCATTAATTGCAACAGGTAGTCCGTTTGCTCCTGTGAATCATCACGGTAAACTTTATAATATTTCTCAGTGTAATAACTCATACATTTTCCCAGGCATTGGCTTAGGTGTGGTGGCATCGGGTGCTAAACGCGTTACTGAAAATATGTTAATGGCCTCAAGTAGTGCTTTAGCAAATTGTTCTCCATTGCTTAAAGATCCACAAGCTGATTTATTGCCGCCGTTGGGTGAAATTCAACAAGTGTCTAGAGTTATTGCATTTGAAGTTGCGAAAGCTGCAATGGCGGATGGTGTAGCTGTAACGATTAGTGATGATTTGTTGAAACAGAAAATTGATCAATCATTCTGGAAACCTGAATACCGCAAATATAAGCGTATTCCTTTCTAAGAATTAGAATATAAAAAGAGGAGCTTTATGCTCCTCTTTTTATTTTTAGTCTTCTAGAATTTCTTCAAGCAACTCTTCACTTGGTGCAAAATAATAAGCGCCATCAAGTGGGGTAACGAAGTGCAATAAACGGTCATGAATACCATCTCCACTTGTGCCGAACATACGCTTTAACATGGCATCAATAATGGCGAGGTCTTTTGTGTAAGCAATGAAAAATAAGCCCTGATCGCCTCGACCATCGCCATAAGGTAGGCTATGGCGCAAGATTTCCATTTCTTCGCCTTCATCATCTTCAACAACAGTGCGGGCAACATGAGCATTTTCTGGTTTAACGTCATCATCTAATTCAATAGATTCAAGTTTGGTGCGGCCCATAACATTTTCTTGCGCATCAACTTTCAATTTTTTCCATTTTTCTAAGTCGTGTGCATAGCGCTGCGCGAAAATGAAACTACCATCGGCAAATACTCCAGCCTCTTCGGGTAGAAGAGCTGTTTCTGCACGGTCATCTGGGAACTGAGGGTTTTCAGTACCGTCTATAAAACCTGTAATATCTCGACCATCGAAATAACGGAAGCAAACACGCTCATCTAGAACTTCGACTTTATCTTTAATACCTTCAAAAAATGCTTGGCTTAATGCAAAACAAATATCAGAGCGCATGCTGGCAATATGAATGAGTACATCTGCTGGCACAGCTGGCATGTTGAATGCACCTTGTTCTGGCTCAAGCTGTTTAAATCCTACAGGAATTTGCGAATAGAGCTGTTTCCATAGTTCCGGACCAAAAGCGACTGCTGTTTTAATTTGAGCATCAGAATGCTGAGTAATTAGACGGTCTCGTGCTTCAAATAAAGCTCCAATTTGTTTTTTTAATTCATCAATTGATAAGTCTTTTAAACGAAGAACAATGAAGCGAGCATGATCTGATGGCAATGGCAAAATGACAGATTGAGCAGTCATTGGAAGGTATCTCCTCAATTATAATTTAGTATGAGCTTTAATTATTGTGCCTGATGCGAAGAGCCGTTAGTAGTCTATTTCTTGATTTTATTGTTTGAATTCTGACTAAGATAGCTTTATAAAACAGTATAATTCCACTTTTATAGTCTATTTTTTGCTATGTCTCTGCAAGTTTGGTTCGCTTATATGTTGGCCTGTTGGGTCATTAGTATCTCACCGGGTGCAGGAGCAATTGCTTCAATGTCGAGTGGTCTAAACTATGGTTTTAGGCATGGCTATTGGAATGCGATTGGTTTGCAAATCGCTTTGTTACTTCAAATTATGGTGGTGGCAGCAGGTGTAGGGGTTTTATTTGCAACGACACCTTTGGCTTTTCAGTTTGTTAAATGGTTTGGTGTGATTTATTTGTTATACCTTGCTTATTTACAGTGGACAGCACCTATAAAAGATATAGAAATCCAACAAGAAAAAAGAGATAAATCTGTATTTGCACTATTGCTAAATGGCTTTGTGGTCAATATTAGTAATCCCAAAGCGATTGTATTTCTATTGGCTGTCTTACCCCAGTTTCTAGATTTGGGTAAGCCTCAGTGGATACAGTACCTGATTATGGCTGTAACAATGATTACGATTGATTTGATTGTAATGGCTGGATATACAGGGTTAGCATCAAAGGTTCTAAGATTACTTCGCTCCCCTAAACAGCAAAAATATTTGAATCGAGGTTTTGCTGTGATGTTTAGTTGTGCGGCTTTATTATTGAGTACAGTTCATCAGGCGTCCTAATTTAGGTCGCCTGTGTCTGATTTTTTAGCTTTTGAGTTATAAAAATAACAGCGAAAGTTAAAGCCATGCATAAAACAATACTTAAGCCTGTAGAGATGTTGAGTGCTGCGCTTGACCATAATCCCACACTCACCCCAAGCTGAGCTAACACAAATGCCCAAACGACCATTTGCTTTGGTGAGTTTGCTAGTAGGCGAGCGCTTAATGCAGGTATTACGAGTAATGCACCCATAAGCAAAGAACCTACCGCACGTAAGGCTAATACAGTAAATAAAGCCAATAACAGCATGAAAATAAGGCGTTGCCAGTTCGCATTTACCCCTTCACTAATTGCAATGTCTGGATCAATTGCAAATTGTATTTGTGGCTGCCAAAAGCGGTAAAGAATTGCGAGTGATAGCGCAATGATTAAAGTGAAAACAGGTAAGTCGGGCCAATCAATGCTGAGCAAGTCACCAAATAAATAACTTAAAAGCTCTGGTCTTAAACTTGGAACATGTTGAATAAACAGAAGGCCACTACAAAGTAATGTCGCTGAACATAAGGCTAAGAGCGCATCATTGGGTAAACGATTGTCATGTAGGGCCCATAAAATTGCGACCAGTAAAACCGCAGTGCCTGCAACACCCAGCCAAAGAGGAAGGCTTAAAGCACCTGCAATCGCAACCCCAAGTAGTGTTCCGTGTGCCATAGTGTCAGCAAAAAAAGACATGCGTCTCCAAAGCATTAGACAACCCAGAGGGGCAGTTAAAAACACCAGCAAGGTTCCCATAATCCATGCGGGCAACAATAATTGTAACCATTCCATCATGGCTTAAGCTTCCGGTTCTGGGTGGATGTGAGGACGGTCATTATGAGGGCAGGGGTGTGCTGCATCACCGTGAGCGCAATGATCATGATGATGTTGATAGAAAACCCGTTGAGTTCCAAAGATAGCCTGATATTCAGGATGTTGTTGAATATTCTCGGGTAACCCACTACAGCAAATATGTTTATTCAAACAAACTACGCGGTGTGTTCCTTCCATCACCCATTGTAAGTCATGAGAAACAATTAAGATTGCACAACCATATCGTTCTGGCAGACTACGGACATATTCATAAAGTTCAGCTTCTGACTGAATGTCTAAACCTTGCATCGGTTCGTCAAGAACTAAAATATCTGGCTGACGAAGTAGTGCGCGCGCTAGTAATACGCGTTGGCGCTCACCCCCGGAAAGTTGTTGTACTTTTGATTGTTGTAACTTGGAGATACCAGTGTCTTGAGTAATTTCCTGACGAAGGGCAGGGCTACACTTTTCTAAATCAAGTAAATCTTGCACACGTAAAGGTAGACTATGTGAAGGATTAAATTTTTGTGGCACATACGCCATTTTTAGTTTTTTATAATTAACAATACGTCCGCTACTCGGTTGGAGAATACCAAGTAGAACTTTAATCAGTGTTGATTTGCCAGCACCATTTGGTCCAATTAAAGACACAATTTCATTTTGATGTAGAGCAAAATCAACTTTTTTTAAAATTTCCCGATGATCACGATGAACAGAAACCTGCTCAAGCTGAATTAATACAGGATTTAACGAGTTGTGCGGCACTGTTGGCATTTCCCCGAAATTTCAATAATGCTGTGTTGAGCCACGAACTCATCTGACGCTGCAAGTTGGTCAAGCTGGTGAGTTAAACCTTGAGAAGAGGCTTCTTTAACCATGTGACATTCGGTACAGATTAGGAATGCTGCTTGATGGCCTTCGCGAGGGTGGCAACAGGGAATATAGGCATTAATAGAAGTTAGGCGATGGATCAAACCTTTTTCTAATAAAAAATCTAAAGTTCTATATACAGTTGGAGGAGCAGCTGGACGATCAGTTTGACTTTTTATACGTGCGAGTAAGTCATAGGCGCCCATTGGACCCGAAGCATTTAAAATGAGTTCCAAAACTTCTTTGCGCAAAGGCGTAAGTCGTGCGCCAGTCGCAGAACATAAATTTTCTGCTTCAGCTAAACGGTTTGCGACATTATGGTGATCATGCACACCATGCAAAGAATCATGATGTTCATGCGAGCAGGAACTCATAGAAATAACCTCGAATTTTTAACGGAATATTAGCATGAAGCGATGCTTCATTCGATTAATCTTAGGTATTTTTGTAACTTTGTTATATTATAACATGCTTCGAGCTAATTTAAATTGATGGTCTGTCATGTTCCGTTTTTTTGTTTTCAGTATGTTCTCTCTTTTGAGTACGTTAGGGTGGAGTCAGGGTTTGGTGGTTTCTACACACCCGATTTATCTGATTGCAAAAGAAGTCACTCAAGGTATTGAGGAACCACAACTCTTATTAAAGGGACAAACTGGGCATGACGTACAATTAACCCCAGCGCACCGTAAAGCAATTAATGATGCATCTTTGGTAATTTGGTTGGGTAAGGCTCATGAAGCACCTCTAAATAAATTGTTAGGTAATAATAAGAAAGCGATTGCCTTATTAGATAGTGGTATAGTTTCTGTTTTACCCCTGCGTAGTACCCGCGGTGCGGCTTTACCTAATACAGTAGATACCCATGTGTGGTTAGAACCAAACAACGCGGTTCGAATCGGTTTCTTCATTGCGGCTTTACGTTCCCAGCAGCATCCTGAAAATAAGGCTAAATATTGGAATAATGCCAATATCTTTGCTCGCAAAATGTTTCAGGCAGCACAAGCTTATGACAGTACAAGTAATGGTAAGCCGTATTGGTCGTATCATGATGCCTATCAATATTTAGAACGCTCTTTAAATTTAAAGTTCGCAGGCGCTTTAACAGATGATCCTCATGTTGCACCAACAGCAGCTCAAATTAAGTATCTTAATGATAATCGACCAAAAGATCAGATGTGTTTGTTAGCGGAAAGTTTTACCACTAAAAGTCAGTATCAAAAATTAGGTAACATTACTTTTCAACCCGTAGACGAGAGCATGAATAACGAGGATGATTTCGTCACTGCATGGAAGAAACTGGCTATAAAAACAGATAAATGTGTATTAAGTACGCAAAAGTAAGATAAAAAATAAACAAAGGCTGACTGTAGCGTCAGCACCACCTGTCATGAAAAACCCCGACTAAAGTCGGGAAAAGATTGCATGTTCAGGGGTGTAACTCTATAATGCCTGCGATTAAAAGCGATCATCAGCTAAACTTGTCAAGCATTTATGCTGTGAGTGGATAAATAATGAGCCAAACTAGTCGCTTGATTGACCGACGATTAGCAAAAGCTTTGGTCTTCTTACAAGCATGTATGATCCCTGTTTCCGCCCTAGTGGCGTGGAGCATAAAAGACATGACAGCAGCATTAAGTGCGGCACTTGGTGCACTGGTTTGCTGGCTTGCTATGAGTTATTTCTCGTGGCAATCCTTCAGGACAGCAGGTGCGAGAGCATCAAAACAAGTGCTGTCTAACATGTATAGGGGCATGTTAGGCAAATTTGCAATCATGATCGTTGGATTTATTTTGATTTTGAGCAATGTTAAACCTTTATCACCGTTAGCATTGCTGTTTGGTTTTATTCTCGTTCAGGCAATGTCGTGGGTCGCTCCGTTTTGGGTGTCACGTCAACAAAAACGGGTGTAGAAACAAGAAGAATTGAAGATTTTTTGGAGGGCAGCGAGATATCGACAGTGCGCCGATGTTCGTTTCCCTTCTTTTTAGTAATTGACATTGACCAGGTGTGATTTATGGCTGCTGAAGAACATGCCCTCACTTCGACAGAGTATATCAAGCATCACTTGACCAATATGACCTATGGCAAAATGCCAGATGGTACATGGAAATTGGCTGAGACTGCTGAAGAAGCTCATTCGATGGGGTTCACTGCAATTCACTTGGATTCAATGGGTTGGTCAATTGGCCTTGGTGTTATTTTCTGTTTGATGTTCTGGATCGTTGCGAAAGCTGCTAATGCAGGTGTTCCAACTAAATTCCAGTCTGCAATTGAAATGATCATCGAGTTTGTTGACTCAAGTGTCCGTGATACTTTTCATGGCAAATCACGTTTAATCGCTCCGCTTGCACTCACTATTTTCGTGTGGATTTTCCTCATGAACTTAATGGACTTGATCCCAGTTGACTGGATTCCTCAAGTTGCAGCGTTTGTAGGTGCAAACGTATTTGGTATGGACCCTCACCACGTTTACTTCAAGATCGTTCCATCTACAGATCCAAACATTACTTTAGGTATGTCTTTATCTGTATTTGTACTTATCTTGTTCTACAGCATCCGCGAAAAGGGTGTTAGTGGTTTCGTTGGTGAATTGGCACTTAACCCATTTAACCCAAGTAATCCAGTTGCAAAAGCGTTGCTTATTCCAGTGAACTTGATTTTGGAATTGGTAACATTCCTTGCTCGTCCGATTTCATTAGCTCTCCGACTATTCGGTAACATGTATGCCGGTGAGTTGATCTTTATCCTAATTGCTTTATTGCCGTTCTGGATTCAATGGGCGTTGTCTGTGCCTTGGGCGATCTTCCACATTCTTGTAATCACGTTGCAGGCATTCATCTTTATGATGCTTACCATCGTTTACTTGAGCATGGCAAGCGAAAAACATTAATGGTATTGCCTAACTATCAAACGATGGTTGGGCTGAATTTTTTTAATTTAATTTGGTAATAACCTAACCTCTGAGGAATTTTTCATGGAACTCACTTTAGGTCTAGTTGCAATTGCATCTGCTATCTTGATCGCTTTCGGTGCTTTAGGTACTGCGATTGGTTTTGGTCTTTTGGGTGGTCGCTTTTTAGAAGCTGTTGCTCGTCAACCAGAATTGGCTCCACAACTTCAAACTCGTATGTTCTTAATCGCGGGTCTTCTTGATGCTGTGCCTATGATCGGTGTTGGTATTGGCTTGTTCTTCATCTTCGCTAATCCATTTGTAGGTTAATCATCTTAATTCCTAAATCCACTATTTGAGGAATTGCAATGAATATCAACCTCACATTGATTGGTCAAGCGATTGCGTTTGCATTCTTTGTTGCATTCTGCATGAAGTTTGTTTGGCCACCACTAATCAATGCGATTAGTGAGCGTCAGCGTAAAATTGCTGATGGCTTAAATGCAGCAGAAAAAGCGAAAGCTGATCTTGCCGATGCACAATCGCAAGTAAAGCAAGAGCTTGATGCAGCTAAAGCACAAGCGGCTCAATTGATCGAACAAGCGAACCGTCGTGCAGCACAATTGATCGAAGAAGCTCGTACTCAAGCTGCGGCTGAAGGTGAGCGTATTCGTCAACAGGCTAAAGAAGCTGTTGATCAAGATATCAATTCTGCTCGCGAAGAATTACGTCAACAAGTAGCTGCTTTGGCAGTAACTGGCGCAGAAAAAATCCTGAACCAGCAAGTTGACGCAGAAGCTCATAATGCCATGCTGTCTCAGCTGGCTGCTAAACTTTAAGAGAGGCGAATCATGGCTGAACTCTTGACGTTGGCACGTCCGTATGCCAAAGCAGCATTTGCTTATGCTTCTGAGCAAGGTGCAACAGACAATTGGTCGAATGCGTTACAAGTGCTCAGTGCTGCGGTGCAAGACGAAGCATTTTCCGCTTATTTAAATCGCCCTGAACTTACTCCTGTGGAGCAAGTGAAGCTTTTTGCTAAAGTTTTAGGTGAAGGTCAATCTCAAGCAGTGTCTAACTTTTTGACACTTCTTGCAGATAACGATCGTTTAATGTTGTTACCTGAAATTGAAGCAGAATATGAACAGCTTAAATCACAGAATAACAACAATGTGGATGTCGTGATTGAATCGGCTTTCCCATTAACTGCTGAACAAGAGCAATTGTTGAAATCTGCTTTAGAAAAGCGTTTCAACAGTACTGTAACTGTTTCAGTTGAAGTTAAACCTGAGCTTATTGCGGGTGTTGTAATTCGTGCAGGCGATCAAGTGATAGATGATTCTGCGCTTAACAAGCTTGAAAAAATGCGTACTCGTCTTCTTGCATAATGCAAATGATGAAGACTGAACTAATAAAAGATTGAGGAATAGCGCAATGCAACAACTGAATCCATCCGAGATCAGTGCGCTCATTAAACAGCGTATCAGCGATCTGGACACCAGCGCGACCGCTAAAAACGAAGGTACCATTGTTATGGTATCCGACGGTATCGTGCGCATTCACGGTCTTGCTGATGCAATGTACGGTGAAATGATCGAATTTGACGGCGGCTTATTTGGTATGGCACTGAACCTAGAACAGGATTCAGTGGGTGCCGTTGTCTTAGGTAACTACTTAAGCCTTCAAGAAGGTCAAAAAGCTCGTTGTACAGGTCGTGTACTTGAAGTTCCAGTTGGTCCGGAACTTCTTGGCCGTGTTGTCGACGCTTTGGGTAACCCAATTGATGGTAAAGGCCCAATTGATGCAAAATTAACTGATGCTGTTGAAAAAGTAGCACCAGGCGTAATTTGGCGTCAATCTGTAGACGAACCTGTTCAAACTGGTTACAAATCAGTTGATACCATGATTCCTGTGGGTCGTGGTCAGCGTGAGTTGATTATTGGTGACCGTCAAACTGGTAAAACAGCAATGGCGATCGATGCGATTATCGCTCAGAAAAATTCTGGCATTAAATGTGTATACGTTGCGATTGGTCAAAAACAATCAACAATTGCAAACGTTGTACGTAAGCTAGAAGAAACTGGCGCTATGGCGTATACAACTGTTGTCGCTGCTGCGGCTGCTGATCCTGCTGCAATGCAGTACTTAGCTCCGTACTCTGGCTGTACAATGGGTGAATACTTCCGTGACCGCGGTGAAGACGCTCTTATTATTTATGATGATTTGTCTAAGCAAGCAGTTGCTTACCGTCAAATTTCATTACTTTTACGTCGTCCACCAGGTCGTGAAGCGTATCCGGGTGACGTATTCTATCTTCACTCACGTCTTCTTGAACGTGCTTCTCGTGTATCTGCTGACTACGTTGAGAAATTCACTAATGGCGCAGTAACTGGTAAAACTGGTTCTTTAACTGCATTGCCAATTATTGAAACTCAAGCAGGTGACGTATCTGCATTCGTACCAACGAACGTAATTTCGATTACTGACGGTCAGATCTTCTTAGAAACATCATTATTCAACGCAGGTATTCGTCCTGCTGTGAACGCGGGTATCTCTGTATCTCGTGTTGGTGGTTCTGCTCAAACTAAGATCATCAAAAAATTGTCTGGTGGTATCCGTACTGCTTTAGCACAATACCGTGAATTGGCTGCGTTTGCTCAGTTCGCTTCTGACCTTGATGAAGCAACTCGTAAGCAACTTGAACATGGTCAACGTGTAACTGAGTTAATGAAGCAAAAGCAATATGCTCCTTACTCAATTGCTGACCAAGCTGTTTCTGTTTATGCATCTAACGAAGGCTATATGGCTGACGTAGAAGTTAAGAAAATCGTAGACTTTGATGCTGCGTTAATTTCTTACTTCCGCGCAGAATATGCTCCGTTGATGAAACAAATCGATGAAACTGGTGATTACAACAAAGACATCGAAGCAGCAATCAAAGCAGGTATTGAAAGCTTTAAAGCGACTCAAACTTACTAAGTTCAGTTTTAGTTAAGTTTGGTTCACGGATCAACCTTCGGAAGCTCGAAAGAGCTTTCGAATACTAGGTTAAGCGTATGGCAAATTTAAAAGAAATTCGCGCCAAAGTAGCTAGTATCAAGAGCACGCAAAAGATTACTCGCGCGATGCAAATGGTAGCTGCTTCTAAAATGCGTCGTGCGCAAGAGCGCATGGCTCAGGGCCGTCCGTATGCCGATAATATGCGCCGTGTAATTGCTCACTTGGTCCAAGCAAACCCTGAATATAAACACCGTTATATGGTTGATCGCCCAGTTAAGCGCGTTGGCTATATCGTAGTGTCTTCAGATCGTGGTTTGGCAGGTGGCTTGAACATTAACTTGTTCAAGAAAGTTGTGCAGCATGTCAAAGCACAACAACAGCAGTCAATTGAAGTTGAATTTGCTTTAATTGGTCAAAAAGCGGTTTCGTTTTTTAAGAATTACGGCGGTAAAGTGCTTGGTGCAACTACCCAACTTGGCGATGCGCCGAGTTTGGAACAGTTAACTGGCTCAGTACAAGTTATGCTTGATGCATTTGATAAGGGCGAATTAGATCGTATCTACCTCGTATCAAATGGCTTCGTTAATGCAATGACTCAGCAGCCTAAAGTAGAACAACTTGTTCCTTTAGCACCAGCAGAAGAAGGCGATGATCTCAACCGTACTTATGGTTGGGACTATATCTACGAACCAGAAGCAGAAGAATTGTTAAATGGTTTGTTGGTTCGCTATATCGAGTCTATGGTTTATCAAGGTGTGATTGAAAACGTTGCATGTGAGCAGTCAGCTCGTATGGTCGCGATGAAAGCAGCGACAGACAACGCAGGACAACTGATTAAAGACCTACAACTCATTTACAACAAGCTGCGTCAAGCCGCGATTACTCAGGAAATTTCCGAGATCGTTGGCGGTGCCGCTGCCGTTTAACATTATTAAGTTTGAATTGAGGAGACAGCAATGAGTAGCGGTCGTATCATTCAGATCATCGGCGCGGTTATCGACGTCGAGTTTGAGCGCAATAGCGTTCCTAAGATCTATGACGCTCTCCAAGTTGACGGTACTGAAACTACATTAGAAGTTCAGCAACAGCTTGGCGATGGTGTTGTTCGTACCATCGCAATGGGTTCTACAGAAGGTCTTAAACGTGGCCTTAACGTAACCAGCACAAATGCACCGATTTCTGTTCCAGTGGGTCCAGCTACGCTTGGTCGTATCATGGACGTTTTGGGTCGCCCAATTGATGAAGCAGGTCCTGTTGCGACTGAAGAGCGTTTGCCAATTCACCGTGAAGCACCTTCTTATGCTGAACAAGCAGCTTCTACTGATCTTTTAGAAACTGGTATTAAAGTAATTGACTTACTTTGCCCGTTTGCAAAAGGTGGTAAAGTTGGTTTATTCGGTGGTGCGGGTGTTGGTAAAACCGTTAACATGATGGAGTTGATCAACAACATCGCGAAAGCTCACTCAGGTTTATCTGTGTTTGCTGGTGTTGGTGAGCGTACTCGTGAAGGTAACGACTTCTATCACGAAATGAAAGATTCTAACGTTCTTGACAAAGTAGCAATGGTCTACGGTCAGATGAACGAGCCACCAGGTAACCGTTTACGCGTAGCGTTAACTGGTTTGACTATGGCTGAATACTTCCGTGATCAAAAAGATGAAAATGGTAAAGGTCGTGACGTATTATTATTCGTCGACAACATCTACCGTTATACACTTGCAGGTACTGAAGTATCAGCATTGTTAGGTCGTATGCCATCTGCGGTAGGTTACCAACCTACACTTGCAGAAGAAATGGGTGTTCTTCAAGAGCGTATTACATCTACTAAATCTGGTTCGATCACATCGATCCAAGCAGTATATGTACCTGCCGATGACTTAACAGATCCATCGCCTGCAACTACATTTGCTCACTTAGATGCAACAGTAGTATTGAGCCGTGACATCGCATCTTCTGGTATCTATCCAGCGATCGATCCACTTGACTCAACTTCACGTCAGTTAGACCCATTAGTTGTTGGTCAAGAGCATTATGAAATTGCTCGTTCTGTACAGAACGTATTGCAACGTTATAAAGAGCTTAAAGACATTATCGCAATCTTGGGTATGGATGAGTTAGCTGAAGAAGATAAATTGGTTGTTTACCGTGCGCGTAAAATCCAACGTTTCTTCTCTCAACCATTCCACGTAGCTGAAGTGTTTACTGGTGCTCCTGGTAAATTAGTACCACTTAAAGAAACGATTCGTGGCTTTAAAGGTCTATTAGCTGGTGAATACGATCACATCCCAGAACAAGCGTTCTATATGGTTGGTGGTATTGACGAAGTGATTGCTAAAGCTGAGAAACTCTAATTTAAGGAGATCATCTCATGGCGACTATGCAATGTGATGTCGTAAGTGTTAAAGAGTCTATTTACTCTGGCGCAGTGACGATGTTAATCGCGAAAGGTGCTGGTGGTGAGCTTGGTATTTTGCCAGGACACGCTCCACTCGTAACCTTGCTTCAACCGGGCCCGATTCGTGTTCAGTTGGAAAATGGTACAGAAGAAATCGTCTATGTATCAGGCGGTGTTTTAGAAGTTCAACCTCATGTTGTAACGGTTCTTGCAGATACTGCAATCCGTGCAGACAATTTGGATGAAGCTGCAATTTTAGAAGCACGTAAAAATGCTGAACAATTGCTTGCGAACCAAAAGAGTGATTTGGACTCAGCTGCTGCTTTGGCATCTCTATCAGAGATCTCAGGCCAGCTTGAAACAATCCGTAAAATCAAAAACCGCGCTCAATAAGACGCGGTTCGAGATTGAAAAAGCCACCGTAAGGTGGCTTTTTTTATAAGTTAATTTTTTAAGATTCAGTTTTTGAGTCTGATTTTTCATCTCCAGCCATAATCATGGCGGCTAACTTAACCATATCCATTTGAATAGTATTTAGCTGTTTTTCAATTTGGTCAAAATTGATTTGATCTAATTTCCCATTTAATAACGGCATACTAAGAGCTTGTTGATTGGCATGTAATAAACTTTGGCGAATATTCTCAATTTCCTGACTTTTGACATCTAAGGTGAGAAGAGCTTGATTTAAACCTTGTAATTGCTGTTTTAAAGTTGAAACAGTTGTTTTTAATTCACTTTGATTCTTATCTTGAATTGCTTGTTCAACGTCAAGTTGAGTGTCTTTAAGCTGTTCAACATAATCTCCAGCTTTAAGCTGTAAATTAGCAGCATCTCGGACCATATAAAAAATATTGCCGCTTTTGAGTTCAGTTTTGCTAGGAGCAATATCTGATTCTTGTCGTTCAATAGCTTGATCCGATGCCTGTTCACTTATTTCAGTATTTTCTTGTTCAGTAGCATGATCTCGTGCTTGATCACACCCGAGTAAAAGCATGCCTGAGGCAAAAATTACAAAAGGAAGAAATGCACCCTGTAAAACTTTTTTCATAACTACAAACAACATCAAATAAAGCAAATAGGTACTATAGGCATAAAATATGGAGAAAGATTGTATTTTTGCAAACAAACAACACTTTGAGCAGATAATAAAAAAGAGCGTAGAAAACGCTCTTTTTCACGTTTTTAAAAACGTTATTTTGCTAACTCTGCTTCAACTGCTTTAACAATTTGTTCATCATCCGCAGTTAGGTTTGGAGCAAAACGAGCCACTACTTCGCCATTTTTATTAATTAAGAATTTTTCGAAGTTCCATAAAACTTCTGGAGCTGGATTAGTTGGAATACCTAAACCTTCTAAGCGTTCACGGAAAGGTCCTTCACCAGTACGTTCTGGTTGAGCTGATGTCAAAGTTGCATACAGTGGATGCTTGTCTTCACCTGCAACAGATACTTTAGAAAATAAAGGGAAGTGAACATCGTAATTTAATGAACAGAATTGTTGAATTTCTTCATCAGAACCTGGTTCTTGTTCCTTAAAGTTGTTTGCAGGGAAACCTAAAATTTCAAGACCTTGATCTTTCCTGGCTTGATAAAGCTTTTCTAAGCCTTCGTATTGTGGAGTTAAGCCACATTTAGAAGCAGTATTTACAATAAGTAAAACTTTCCCTTTGTATTGTTCGAGGTCAACCGTTTCGCCTGAAATGGCTTTTACTGGAATGTGATATACAGATTGTGTCATGAGTCTTTCCTAAAGATTGTAATTGATATCAAGTAACGCATTTGTTTTAACTGCTATTGAAGGGTAGTGCAATAATATTCGTGTTCTAAAAAGAAAAAGATTTTAAAAGATAAACTGAATTTTAGTTATTTCTCATTTGGATAGGTGTTTGCCCAGTATAGCGTTTAAAAAATTCGATAAAACTTGAGCTATGTTGATAACCTAAATCATAAGCTAAACGCTTAATGGATGTCCCTTGGCGGATCTGATGAATGGCATAAACAATTTTTGCTCGATTTCTCCATTCTGATAGGGAAAGCTGAAGCTCTTGTTGACTCAAACGTAATAAGTGGCGATCACTGACCGAGAAATTTTGTAGCAACTGCTGTAAAGAGTGATTAAAAAGTAATGGGTCTGAGAGTTTTTCTAGAATAGGCAATAAAACAGGATGACGCGTTTGCGGTAAATAATGTGAATATGCAGGAGCTTGTTTAAGTTGATCGAATAAAACTTGTAAGAGATGTTCTAGATATTCAGGTTTTTCGGTTTGTTTTTGCTGTTCGAGAATTTGTAAAACTAAGGTTCGAAAGAAAGGCTGAATACTAAAGCATTTACAGACGTCACCTAAAATAGAACAGAGGCTAGGGTGTAGTCGAATACAGATATAGTGAATTTCATGATCGATATGAGTAGATTGATGAACTGTTTGAGGAGGAATCCAAAGCCCATAGCTTGGAGGAGATAAGTAGATTTGTTCCTCTACTTGCATTTCTAAAATGCCATTCAAACTGAAATTAAAATCTCCCCAGAGAGATGCATGAGGACGAACAATATCTTCTTTTTGGTATAGAAATTCATGAACTTCTATACTGTTCAATAAAGAAAATTGTTGGTCCTCATTTTTCATTGATGCACTCTGAATAATATTTTAATTTTCACAAGTAGCTTTAGGATTATTTAAACCTTTTGCTAAGGTAAATGTACTCAGTAATGCTAGTGCAACAAAGCTTAATACACCATAAATTAAAGTATTTTCATTGAAATGATCAACTACATATCCACCTAATAATGAACCTGTCGCAATCATCACCTGAAACATACCTACAAAAAGAGGCATACCTTTTTCAACTGCATTTGGTGCATGCACAAACATCCAAATATTTGCTGAGGTAGGGAAAGCGCCAAATGCGAAGCCCCATAAAGCTGTTAAGACAATAGCACCAAATTCATGAATGGCAAAAAGTGGGAATCCAAAAAACACAATTGCAAAGCAAGCGCTAACAAAGGCAAGTGTATATCGGACATTTAAATTGCCGCTATATCCTGCGAACGCATTTCCGAAAATACCTGCAATTCCATAGAGCAATAATAATGAACTAATTGTTGTACCGTTGAATCCTGCAATATTTTTGAAGAAAGGTGCTAAATAGCTATAGGCACAAAAATGAGCAAGTCCGATCAGTAAAACAATCAACATACCACTACGTGCTTTAGGGGTGCGTAATAATGCTGGTAAGTCTCTTATATGAATTGCGGAGTCTGGAACAAGTTTAGGTAAAAAGATTAATTGTAAGATTAAAACAACTAAGCCAATGCCTGCTGTAATTCCAAAAGCACTGCGCCAACCATAAAATTCACTTAACCATGTTCCAATCGGAACCCCTAAAACTGTCGCAAAAGTTACACCAGCCATCACTACAGCTGTTGCTTTCGCAATAGGAAGATGCGAGGGAGCTAATTTCCCACTTAAAGCAATTGCTGTCGCCCAGAATCCACCAATTGAAATACCTAAAATTAAGCGACTGAGCAATAAAATATGGAAGTTTTCTGCAAAGGCAGTAATGGTATTGGCAATGACCATAATCGCTGTCAGTAAAATGAGTACATAACGCCGATCAAGTTGTTTCACAGATACAGGTAATAGAGGGGCGGCAATTGCTGCCATAATGCCGGGTACAGTAATAATAAGACCTGCTGTACCGACAGAAATATTTAAATCTGTTGCAACACTATTTAAAACACCAACAGGTAAAAATTCACTTGTTACTAATGCAAACGCTGCAATCGCAACGGCCAAAATGGCAAACCAGCTCCCTTGAGGGGAGGTCGTGGGTCGCGCTTTAGAAATAGAAGATTGGTCCATAGGAAATCCTTACTTGGCTAAATTTAGAGTGAAGAAAGGCAATTTATTAATTAACTAACGATCATTATGAAAATAAAATAGTTGATAAAAAATCGAACGTCAATTAATTTAATAACGATTGTTATAAAAATAGATGTGATCTTTATGACAAATAGGCATGAAACGAATTTAGCTGTTACAGAAGACGCGCTGAAAAAAAAGCGTGGACGTCCTAAATGCTTTGATGAACAACAGGTTTTGCAAAAAGCAATGTTGCTGTTTTGGGAGCATGGTTATGAAGCAACGTCTATTAGTGATTTAACACAAGCTTTGGAAATTACAGCACCTAGCTTGTACAGTGCCTTCGGCGACAAAGAAGGGCTATTTTACAGATGTGTTGATTACTATTTAGCTCATGAAGGATGTCCGATTGACACTATATTTGTAGAAGCAAAAACTGCAAAAATTGCTGTTGAGTTATATCTTTATGACATTGTTAAAAGACTGGTTCAGCCGAATAAGCCAGCTGGTTGTATGGTGGTTGTTGCTGCTATGAATTGCTCTGATGCAACTCAAGATGTACAGCAAAATCTATTAGATAAGCGCATAAAGACAAAAGAAAAATTATTAAAACGTCTTCAGCAAGGTGTGGAGCAAGGGGATTTATCTTCTCATGCACCTTTACAGGAAATGACTGATTTTTATACCACTGTCATTCAAGGGCTGACTATTCAAGCAAGAGATGGTGCGAGTAGCGAGCAATTACATAAAGTGGTAGGTCATGCGGTGAAAGCTTGGACATTATTTTAGATTCTAGAAAAAGATGATGTCCTAAGTTCAATATCAATGTCGGAAATACGATATTTCAATTTATTAAGACATTCTTCAAAATAAAACCTCTTTTGTAGATGGTGTATTACTATGAGTCAGGTCATGAAATATCACAAATGGGCATTTATTTTTCCCATTTTGGCAGTACTGATTTGGTCTTTAAACATTGTAGTCACCCGCTATGTCTCGGATTATATCTCTCCGGTAAGTATTAGTTTTTATCGGTGGTTAATCGCTTTTATTATTTTAACGCCGTTTATGCTCTTACCTGTTTGGAGACAAAGACGATTATTAATACCATATTTACCTAAGCTGGCTGTGTTAAGTGCATTTGGAATGGTGCTTTATCAAGGGCTTGCTTATACGGCTGCCCATTATACCAGTGCAACCAATATGGGCATTGTGAATGCATTTATTCCTATCTTTACAATCTTTGTTTCGCTTGCGATTTTAAAAGATGTGCCTAATCGATTTGCAGTTTTTGGCAGCATTTTATCTTTTGCAGGTTTGCTTTATGTCATGTCCCAAGGGAATATTAGCCACTTATTAAGTGGAGGCGGGCATCTTGGTGATGCATTGATGATTATTGCCGTATTCTTCTATGCATTTTATGGGGTTTTCCTTAAAAAATGGCAGCTTCCACTTCCAATCATGACAAGCTTATATGTTCAGATCGGATTTTCTGTAATATTTCATCTG
Source organism: Acinetobacter sp. V116_7 (assembly GCF_056735735.1). Classification (NCBI taxonomy): domain Bacteria; kingdom Pseudomonadati; phylum Pseudomonadota; class Gammaproteobacteria; order Moraxellales; family Moraxellaceae; genus Acinetobacter; species Acinetobacter sp. V116_7. Next base: position 9,484 of record NZ_JBWZIF010000020.1, on the reverse strand, counting down.
CCTTTAATTTTTTGGTTCGGATTAGATGCTTTAAATGCACAAAATGCGCCAAGTGCTATTTATGCAGGTGTATTTGCTTCACTGATTGCACCGTTAGTTTGGATGTTGGCTGTTCAACAATTGGGTCCCAATAGAACAAGTATTTTTATGAACTTGGTTCCTGTTTTTACAGCAGTTATTGCAAGCATTTGGTTATCTGAGCAATGGACCATCTATCACACAATAGGTGGGATTGTTATCTTAATTGGTATCATTATGGCTCAGAAAAAAGTTAGTCCTAAAAAGAGCGACTTAATGCAAGAGCAAAACTAAAGTCGTTAAAAAAACTATGGCATATTTTTAAAAAAACTGATGAAAATATGCCATTTTTTTCTTAGTTAAAGTTTTTCTATATGATTTATAAATAGTTTATAAGAATAGATTGAAATATAAATATTAAAAAAGCCGAGTAAAAATATTAATATAATTTTAATTTATAAGTGAAAATTCGTAAATTCCCTACACTTTTCATGCTTTTTTTAGAGAAATAATATATTTCTCTCATTTGATCTCTTACTACATAATAGCGACCACTACGAAAGACGTGCTTTTTGTGCAAATTATCTTTCGTTGCAGAGATATCCAAACCCTCTGGATGCGGTATATACCCATCCTTTTTTATGCTCAGTTATCCCTATATAACTGAGCTTTTTTTTGTCTGAAATTAGGCGCGAATAATCTCTCCAGTGAGAGCATTAATAATTCTACTTGGTTGCTGACTTTGGCCTAAATCACCATTGAGATAGTTTAATTGTGAACCAAAGTATTGGCAGGCATCTTGTAGTGAATGAGCAGGTTCTTGCCCACTTGGGTTAGCACTCGTCGAGACAATAAAACCATGAAAAGCATTGCATAATGCCACACACAAAGGATGTGTAGTGACTCGAACAGCAACAAGTGGATGTTCACCTTTAATCCAAGAAGGAATGTGTTCGCCAGCAGGCAATAGCCAAGTTGTAGCTCTTTCAGAAGGTTGATGATTCGTCCAACAATCAATAATTTCTTGTTGGGTTGTTTGAGGTAGAGAAGTTAGTAGGTGCTCAACTTGGCTAATATGACCTGCTAACAAAATCACTCCCTTTTCAATAGGCCTTTGCTTTAACTCAAGAATTTTTTGAAAAGCTTGTTCATTAAAAGGGTCGCAACCTAACCCCCAAACTGCCTCAGTTGGATATGCCAAAACTTGACCTTGTTGTAAACATTCGGCTGCTTCGGTAACTGAGGTGGTAATCATGGTAATACTCTTCCTTTCAATCAAACAGAATTGCTATTGTGCTCCAGCACTAAGAGCGACAACGTAAATACAGCCCTGATTGTTGCATACATAAACCAAGTAGTTCTAGTTCCATGAGTGAAGAGGTGAGTTCTGCCACAGGTTGAGAGTGGTGTATGACAAGCTGGTCAATATTTTGTCCGACCCAGTCTAAAGACTGATAAAGGTTAATTAAGTGCTCAGGAATTTCTGGGGCACAAGAAACCACGACCTCTTCAGTTGAGTTCTGTTGCTGACTTTGCCATTGAGTAGGTAAAGCAAGATCTTCAATAATTTGTTCAGGATGATCGACTAAAATGGCTCCCTCACGAATAAGTTGATGGCAGCCTTGATGAAACTCACTGTAAATATGACCAGGAATGGCAAATACGGTTTTACCTTGCTCGGCAGCTTTGTTCGCAGTAATGAGAGAACCACTTTTTAAAGTCGCTTCTACCACTAAAACACCTAAACTCAGGCCACTGACAATTCGGTTTCTACGAGGAAAATGTTGCTGTAATGGTGGCGTACCGGGCAAAAACTCAGTAATGATGGCGCCGTTTTGAGCCAAGATCTGTTCTGCAAGTTTTTTATTTTGAGCAGGGTAGGTACTGTCTAAACCGGTCCCTGTCACAGCAATCGTACGTTGATGTGCTGAAGCTCCTTGGTGAGCAGCTTCGTCAATCCCATATGCCAAACCACTACTTACATAAAATCCTTTTTCACTTAAGTAATAGGCAAAATCATAAGCAACCTGACGACCATGCGGGCTTGGTTTTCGACTACCGACAATCGCAATTTGTGGCTGTAACAAAGCCTGAGCTTGTCCTTTTCCAAAAATGATGGGTGGATGGTCTGTATAAGGTAGTAATTGAGTAGGATAGCCAGAGTCTTCGGACGTTAAAATAAAGTCAGTATATTGCTGGATCTGCTCAATTAGTTTTTCAAACTGAGCTTGACCCTGAGCAGTTTGAAATTCATCTACGCGTTTTAAGTGATTAGCATGTAACCCGAGATTGCGCCATTGAGATAACCCAGCAGGTTGGACCGCTTTTTCACAGCTACCAAAATAATTGACAATTTTTTTGAAGCTAACTAAGGAGTGTTGCACCAAATACCACACTTTAAGCGTGTGGTAATGGTGTGAAGAAAGTTGAGTAAGCATTGTAAAGGGTATATCCAGCGTTAATCATCAAAACGAGGTGGCTGAATACTTGAACCAACTTTAATAGGTAGGTCACTTTCTAATACGTAGGCATAGCTAAGCTGATCAAAGGTTCTGAAAACCATCAGACTACCAATCTGTTGTCCGGGTAACTGTATTGGTTCTTTGGTTTTAGGGTCTCGAATAGTCTCACCCTTTTGAGTAATATCAAAAACTTGCCCTACTTGAATCCCTTGTGCTGTACCTCGGTCCAAAGTCACCACACTATTTTTTGCAGCGCTGCCAATTGAACCCATTACACGAATGATCTTGCCAGCATCTGTAACTTGAGTGGCATCTACTGGATAAAATAAAGTAGGTAATGTTGCTTCTTCTTCCGGCATAACCCGATCACCACGGCGTACTTCGGAATTGTAGCTATCAGTTAACTCAAGTGTTGTTATGTCTTTTTCAGAAGAGATCGCAATCCCTGAGGCAACTTGTTGTAGTTCAATACCTAGACTATGCTTTTTACCTTTACTGTCTGTGAAATAATAAGGTTCGCCTTCACGGTAGACTGCATAACGTTGGCCATTAACTAAACCTTGTCCACGCGCATAAATGGTTTGGCCTCTTGCCGCAAGCACGCGTTGATCAGCAGTACCCACTACATAAGGAGTGTGTTCAATTGCATCGGCTGGCAAAATTGTGCTGTGTTCTAACCACTGTTTGATATGTTCAAGTGGAATAACAGGCACATTGTCGTTAAGCGATTCCACACGAACTTGAGGTTGCAAGTTTGTCATTTGGCCTGTGTAGCGACGAATAATGCCAACGCAACCATCTCCCTCATCTTTACCGATCAATGGTCGACCCGCTAAACTGCATAACAACAATCGGTCACCAGGATAAATCCAGTGTGGATTTTTGACATGTTGATTATTTGCCCAGATTTCTGGCCAGCGCCAAGGTTTACTTAGGAAATGACCGGAAATATCCCACAGCGTATCTCCGCGTTTTACAACGTAGACATGTGGTGCATTACTTTTTAGAGAGGGTGGATTATGGTTTGGACTAGCAGCATGAACCTCTGCTACTGTACCCATTGCAACCCCTGTAAAAAGTGCGAAAGCAAGTAAATGCTTTTTTATCCCCAAAGCATGAAATTCAACCATGCCGTTAAAAACCTTTTTCATTATGATAATTCCTAAAAATTATGCGTGCAGATGCGTTATAATAGACGGCTAACACACAATTTTTCGATGAAGTATTTCCTTCATTTGGTTTTTCAATCAATGGCATAAGTGAGGACGTCAGTATGGCCTTATTACCTATTTTAAGTTTTCCTGATCCCCGTCTTCGTACCATTGCTAAGCCTGTTGAAGAAGTTACTGATGAAATTCGTCAACTTGCAGCAGATATGCTTGAAACCATGTATGCCGCACCCGGTATTGGTTTAGCAGCTTCACAAGTAGATCGTCATATTCAGTTAATCGTTATAGATTTATCTGAAGCTAAAGATGAACCCTTGGTTTTTATTAACCCCAAAATCACTCCACTGACAGAAGATAAGCAGCAGTACGAAGAAGGCTGCCTATCGGTGCCACAAATATACGATAAAGTTGAGCGCCCGTCACGTGTGAAAATTGAGGCAATTAACCTTGAAGGTCAAGCATTTGAGATAGAAGCTGATGGACTTCTCGCTGTTTGTATCCAACATGAAATGGATCACTTAAATGGCAAATTATTTGTGGATTATTTGTCGCCACTTAAACGTCAACGTGCTCGAGAAAAAGTCGAAAAAGTTGTTCGTCAACGTGAGCGTGAAAAAGTTGCAGTAAAACGTTAAAAATTTCTATTCTTGAAACATTAATGTAGTGTGGATGTGATTTTTGGTTTTTCGTAGTGGGTTACTGCTTGCATGTGCAGCAGTATTTTTACAGGTTGCGGTATTTCTACAGCCGCTATTACCGAAGCAATATCAAATTGCTCCGGTCTGTGAAACTATTACTCGTGCTTTGCTTAAACCCAAAGCACAAATGGAAACCATGTCACATACCATGCATTCACATCATGAACATCATATTGAACAGGCACAAGCTTCTGGGCAACATGATCATCATGATGCAAATCACCAGTGTCAATATTGTACCGTCTATGCCAATCTGGTTTTACCACCTGAATTTGGTGTGAAAGAAGTTTTAGTCCGTATACAAGTCCGCTTAGTTGCCTATCAACAAGCATTTCGACATGTTTACTTTGCGCTACAGCGACTTTTCCTACTCCCTCAAGGGCGTGCACCGCCTCTATTTGCATAAATAAAAGCAATTTTTTGTTGGGGTCTTAACTGACTTCAATATCACTTTATTTATGTTTTAGAGCGTATAAAAATGCCACATTCTAAATTCTTATTACAACCTCTATGGGTTGCGATGCTTGCTGTCTCTCATTCGGGTCTAGTTTTTGCTGATTCAGAAAGAAATGATGCTGATACCAAAACACTTCACTCATTAGCACCTATTGTTGTTACAGCACAACAAGGTAACGATGCAAATGGTTTGATTGTACATGCAGACCCGAAGCAGCCAATTCAGCCAGTACCTGCTACAGATGGGGCAGACTATCTACAAAGTATTATGGGTTTTAATTCAATACAAAGCGGTGGAACAAATGGTGATGTGACCTTCCGAGGCATGTTTGGTTCACGCATCAAAATTTTGACAGATGGAACAGAAAACCTAGGTGCATGTCCAAACCGTATGGATGCTCCAACTTCTTATATCTCACCAGAAAGTTATGATCGTATTTCTGTCATTAAAGGTCCCCAAACTGTTCAATATGCCAATACAGGTTCTGCTGCAACAGTCCTTTTTGAACGTCAGCCTGAGAAACTCACCTCTGAAAAACCTTATCGTGGACAAGCAAGTGTCTTATTAGGTTCATATGGACGTATTGACCATAACGTTGAGGCGGCAATTGGCGATGAAAAGAAATATATTCGTTTAAATGCCAACCGTTCAGAGTCTAATAGTTATCAAGACGGTGATGGCAATACCGTTCCTTCAGCATGGAAAAAGTGGAATGCTGATGTAGCACTTGGCTTCACTCCAGACGAAGACACTTGGATCGAGCTCACGGGTGGGAAATCTGATGGTGAATCGCTTTATGCTGGACGTTCAATGGACGGTTCTCAGTTTGCGCGTGAGAGCTTAGGATTGCGTTTTGAAAAGAAAAATATCACTGATGTCATTAAGAAAATTGAAGGGCAGGTGAACTACAGCTATAACGACCATATTATGGATAACTTTAGCTTACGTACTCCGCCATTAGTTGAAATGAATCATGGTGGTATGACCATGCTGATGCCGAACGCGATGGCAATGCAGGTAACGCGCCGTACATTAAACTCACGTTTGGCCATGACTTCTGAATGGAATAAGTGGAGTTTGATTACAGGTGTAGATTCTCAATTCAATAAACATGGCGGTAGCATGTCATCGCCAAATATGCCTTCTATGAATGTTCCATATCGTCAAGATATGCGTTTTCAATCATACGGTGCTTTTGGTGAGCTTGGTTATCAATGGAACGATCTCAACAAACTGGTCACAGGTGTGCGTTTAGATCGAGTCACAGTTGAAGATGAACGTGCCGACTCTCAAGCACAAGGTTTTAACACTAAACTTGAAAAGACATTACCAAGTGCATTTGTCCGCTGGGAAAACCAACATCCTAAGCATGACCTAAAAAGCTATATCGGTTTAGGTTATGTAGAGCGTATGCCTGATTATTGGGAGCTTTTCTCGCCTAAACACGGTAATGCTGGCTCAACCAATACTTTTAACGGTGTAAATCCTGAGAAAACATTACAGTTGGATATGGGCTTCCAGCAGCAACATGGTGCTTTAAATACATGGGCTTCTGCTTATGCAGGCTTAGTAGATGACTACATTTTAATGAGTTACCACCATCATCCAAGTATGGGAATGGATGGGCATGACATGAGTCATGATATTACTGCGGGTGCCAAAAATGTCGATGCAACCATTGCTGGTGCAGAAGCTGGTATTGGATATCAATTTACCGATCATATTCAGGCAGATTTGAGTGCGATGTATGCATGGGGTAAAAACACTACAGATGACAAACCACTACCTCAAATTTCACCTTTAGAAGGTCGCTTAAATATTCGCTATGTAGCTGACAAATATAATTTAGGTCTGTTGTGGCGAGCTGTTGCTGAGCAAAACCGCGTGAGTCTACATCAAGGTAACATCGTGGGGTATGACCTCAAACCAAGTAAAGGTTTTTCAACTCTTTCTTTAAACGGAAGTTACAACCTTCGTAAAGATATTGATGTCTCTGTTGGTGTTGATAACGTATTAGATAAAACCTATACCGAACACTTAAACAAAGCAGGTAGTGCAGGTTTTGGATTTGCGAGTGAAGAGCAATTCAACAATATCGGAAGAAATTACTGGGTTCGTATGAGTATGAAGTTTTAATAAGCTATAGCGAATGAAATGAACTGAAAATATTAATTGAATGAGAGAAATGAAATGACAAATAAATTATCGCCTGAACAATCGTGGTGGGGATGGAAGTCACTTATTGTGGCTTGTATCTTAAGCTTATTGTTTATGATCATTTTTTATTTGGCGATCAACAATGAGCCTGACTACATGCCAAGTCAAAAAAATAAGCAAATGATGGAGACACCTGAGCAAATGAATCACGCTGAAATGCATAGTTCATCATCTCAATAAGCGTCTTAATATTTGAAAAAGGAAGTCTGGTTAACAGGCTTCCTTTTGTTATTTTTAGGTTTTAAAAATTATTGATGCATACTTGCTAAGGTTTTTGCCTTACCTTGATTCTGATAAAGCGTTAAGCCAAGCTTTTGTATATTGCGACCTGATTTGGATAAAAACTTTTCAACTTTTGGTGAAAGCTTCGCACCACTATAAAGTAGTGAATTGCGCACAATCAAATAATAAGCAAACCATGAAGCGGACTGCTGAGGCAATCCAAGTAGTTTCATTCTTTTCTTACCAATAAAAAATTGGGTAAGTTCTAAATGTTGGTGGTAAGCAAGTTTTTGCTGCAAAGAGCGTAAATGCAGATATTTTCTCTCAAAAGGCTCTTTAGATAAGCTTGATCCTAATTCAACACTGCTGTGATCAGAGCGAGGGTGAGCAAACTGCATCCAGTAAAGTAACCGCCAACCTTCGGTTTCAGATTGAATAAGCCATTTTTCATCAATACCCATCAACCAGCCAACATAGCGCCAAAAATGTAAAAAACTCTTAGCTTCTTGTTTCGTTGGCCATACACCTAAAGCTCTAATACCAAGTAAAACTACACTACTAAAAGCTAAATTAGTCATTGCTAAATCAAATTGATTAAGTGGAATTCCCCAAACTTCACTATCCCAACGATCAGACTTTTTTAATTGTCGACGAACAAGTGCGTGAATAAAGCGAACATAGATCGTTGACGTGAAACCTGAGCTTAAACGAGAAAGCCCCTGAGGTTCAGTAATATCAACCCACCATTTTGTAGTTTCTGCTAAACGAGTACCCGCCTGTTTCTTTAATGCGCCCGTTAAAATTAGAGGCTGATTAAATCCCGGATATAAGTATCCTGCCATTAAAGATAAATCTCTAAGGATAAAACCATTATTTACTCCTAAACGATGAGTAAATTTAACAGCCTCATCAATTTGGCGCTTGTCTAACCATTCGGGCTTTTGTTCAATGTAATTAAAGAAATTTTCTAACTCAGTAGGTAGCGGCTCAGATAGGTCATCGCGGCCTTGAAATAATATCTTCTCAAAAAACATTCGGTGACCTTTGGGATCTTGCATAACCCAATCAATCACCTTATCCATTTCAACGTCCCCTTCACAAAGAGCACGTTGTAAAGACACATATTCCGTATAGTTTGGCTGAGCTGGTTTTTCGCAACAGATATTTAAAAACTGAGTAAAGAAATTACTGTCTTGCATGTCATTAAAAGAAGCAAGTCGAGTTGGGCTAATCGTTTGCATATCGTTACTTACTTATTGAACTGAATAATAAATAGGCTAATATGAATAATTATTCGCATTCAATTCGCATTTAACGAATAACTAACTGATGAGAAAAGCTCCACAGCAACAGCGTTCAAAAATTATTGTTGGCCATATTTTAGAGGCGACACAGCACTGTATTGCCCAATATGGATTACTACATACCACAACTCCTAAAATTGCAGAGAAATCTGGAGTAAGTGTAGGTTCGATTTACCAATACTTTAAGAATAAAGATCAAATCATAGAAGAACTATTACGCCGTAAAAGCGAACTATTAGGACATCAACTTAAAGAGCTGGTTATGCAGCAAGGAAATATTCCTTTAGACCTGCTCATCCCCTTGGCGATAGAGCTAGGGTTTAATGCATTAAAAGCCGATCATGGATTTTTTATAGAAGTGTTGAAACATTGGCATGACTATAGCCATTCGCAAGCTGCTCAGATTTTAGAAAAGCATTTTTTTGAAGTAGGGCTATATACATTTAGTAGAAATCCTCATCAGTGGGACTTCGAACAGGTGAAGCATAAATCCTTTGTAATTATTAATAGTACGCTTTTTACGATGATGCGATATGTGAGTCAGAACAATTTTCTTATATCAGAACAACAACTTAAGCGCGAATTGTCGAGCATGATACTGGCTTATTTAGGTCAAAAATAAATAATTAAAATAATTATTAATATAAAACAATATGTTATATTGATTGTTGATTTAAAAGTGAACGCTCAAGTCATAAGTTTCTAATTTTCGCTTGCAAAGGGATGTTAATCCTCTATAATGCACATCCATCGGCGGTGATGCAGATAATAACTTGTTGAAAAACAGTTACTTGGGATTAAGTTGGTTACTTTAAGTGATGAATTTGATGAGAAGTTGGTTTTGAGATTAAGTTTTAAAAATATCGAAATTACCTGTTGACTTTTAAGAGATTAAGAGTAATATAGCCGACCTAGCTTGCTGGTGACGAACCAGGAA